>JBKQHM010000136.1:0-18390 GCA_052148775.1 Isosphaeraceae bacterium
GGGAACCGCTTGGCATATTCTACCAGGGTGTAATAATACTGTTCGGGTGAATAGCCAAGGTGACCCGTATTGAGGATCTCCACCGAGGCATCCAGCCGGTGCTTGAGCTCGCGCTTGAGACATTCCGTCGGTGTCTCATCGTCGGCGACGAACAGGCCCTGCATGTAGGAATCGCCCAGGACGATCCCGCGAAAGGGGGCGGTCATGTCGGGCTCGGGACCGCGTAGTCCCCAGGAGTTGGTCGTCTGCGACGAGCCCTCGACGATCTTGGCGCCGGTCCCCTCGACGATCTTGGGCGTATCGGGAGTATCGGGGAGCTGGAGGTAGGCTTTCACGGCGCCCTTGGCGGGAAAGTTGTAGATCCAGATCGATCGGACATTTGGCCGGAATCGATACGATCGACCCGACTCGTCGGCCTCGAAGACCGTCGAGGGGAGCATCACCGTGCGGTCGAAGTTCCCCCACCGGAGCAGGACGTGCTCGGGGTCCATCCCCGCGAAGCGGAGGAGCCGCTGTCGCGCCTCGTCGTATTCGTTGAATGTCGCCCCAAGCTTCGCGCGGGCGCTCGACATGTCGAAGGCCCGCTTCCGCTGCCAGTCGGCATCGATTTCCGCGCGATCCGGCTCGAGCCCGACGGCATGCAGGGCCGACCATCGTCCCCGCGTCAGGAGCCAGTTGGCCAGGTATCGGCCCGTCGGCAGCGCCGAGAGCAGGACGACGACCGTGCCCAGTGTCAGTACGGCCATCGCGCCCTTGAAGGTGCGATCGAGCTTCTTCGCTCGCTCGACGAACGGGAAGACGCGCTGTCGCGCCGGCCGAGCCCTCACGAGCCGACCGATCGCCCGGCCCCATCGCGATCGACGGGGCACGGCGGTGGTTTTCAACCAGAGTGGAAGATTTTCGCTCGCTTCGCTCACGACAGCCAGATCTCCGGATTCCCCTGAAAAGTCCGCACTTGCGTCGGACCGACCCCCGACGGGAGGGAGCCGTCGTCGGCCCTCACCACGAGGGCCGGGATGCCATGCCGATTCCTCCGCGGGACTCGGAGCTTGTGAAAGAATCGAATTGCGGATTCCAGATTCCAGAAGTCATCAACCCTTGGCATGGAATGGCTAATCTCAATCTGGAATCTGGAATGTGCTATCTGGAATCGATCCTTTCAGAACCTCTCACCCGGCCTTCTTCCAGGACTGGTCCTTCTCCAGGAGCAGCATGATCCGCCGGCCGACGGATGCGGCCCAGACCTCGGAGCCGGCCGCCGAGAAGTGTCCGTCGGAGATCACACCGTTGAACAGGGGACATCCCTGCGGCCTGCGGCCGTTCCGTTCGCCTTCGATCACCAGTTCCAGGTGGGCGTTGATGAAATCGTCCGTCGGGTCGAGGAACATCAGGCTACTCGAGTCCAGGATATTCGTCAGGATGCCCGGGTAATTGCCGGACTTCCGCCGGCCGAACATGTGCGGCTCGTACGGGGCGGGGACGATCAGGCGCGGCCATCCGCGCGATCGGCAGTATTCGGTGATCTTGTCCAGCCAGTACTTGCCCTCTTCCCAGTCCCCCACGCCTTTGGTCGGCACCTCATGGAGATCGCCGAAGTCGTTCGTGAAGATGCTGATAACCACGAAGTGGGGCCGGAAGCGTTCGACGAAGGCCATCAGTGAGTAATAGTATTGCTCCGGTGAGTAGCCCATGACGCCCGTATTCAGGATGGAAACGCGCTTCTTGAAGTGTCGCTCCAGGTAGCGCCCCAGGCATTCCACCGGCGTTTCCCGATTCCCGATGAACATCCCCTGCATGTAGGAGTCGCCCAGGACGATCCCGCGCAGCGGTGCCTCGGGATCGGGCTCGGGGCCGCGTAGACCCCAGGAATTGGTGGTCTGCCGTGAGGTCTCGACCGGTATGGCGGGCGTACCCTTGATGGCTTCGGCCAGGCCGGTGGTATCCGGGACGAGGAAGAACATCAGGACGCCGCTCTTCAGCGTCAGGTTCCTGAGCCAGATCGAACGCGTATTGGGACGGAACCGGTAGGACCGACCCGTCTCATCGGCCTCGAAGACCGTGGAGGGCAGCAGCAGCGTCACATTGAAATTCCCCCAGCGAAGGAGCCCGTGCTCGGGGTCGAGTCCGGCATAGCGCATCAATCGCCGGTAGGCCGGGTCCGCCTCGGCAAAGACGCCCTCGAGAGCCCGTCGGGATTCGGCGATCCCGAGTTCCCGGTAACGTCTCCAGCCATCGTCGATCTCCTCGCGCGGCGTCGACAGGCCGAGGGAGTACCGCGTGGCACGTCGCGCCCCGGACGCCACCGAGGCCACGAGATATCGACCCCGTGGCAAGAGGCCGAGTACCAGGGCAACCGTCGAGCACGTCGCCACGAGGAGCAAGCACTTGAACCAACGCTCGTGCCGCTGGGTTCGTCGGACAAATTCGAAGACGCGCTGGCGACTCGGCTCCGCGCGCCCCAATTTCAGGGACATTTTCATGGCAAAATCGGCCGCGAAAAGCGGTTGATTACATGGATTCTGGCCCGGGCCAATTTGCGACCCTCACGGCGGCGGGCGAAACCGTGAAATCGACCATGCATCACTCGGAATCCCGATCCACCGCGCGATCCGGGATGAGCTTGCCTGGCTCTTGACGGTCCATCTTACACACATTCCCGGTGACGTTCGACCTCTTGCGCCTCCCGCTTTCGGATCATCGGGCCGGAGTTCGAAGACCGATCCCCGGCCCGCAGGATCGAAGCCCCGCCCGCCCGTCGGGACCTTCCGGTTCCCACGGAACCCTCCTCGAGTCTACGGAGACCGGGCGATCGCTCGCCCCGCCATCGGCACGAATCCCGCGGCCCACATCGCCCCTGGGGAGTGCCGATCGGGGGACCTCCTCGTGTTGTATGGCCGCGAAAGACAGTGCAAGACACGCTCGTTCCTTGCAAGAACGAATGCCTATGTCGGGGCAACGCGGCAAACCATCCTGATGGCAGTACGTTATCCGACGCTTATTAACGTCGTGCCCTTGGGCCATCGATCGAATTCGTACGAAGTCCGCTTCCTGAGTCCCCCTTTAATTAAACTCTATGCGGGATATCATAATGAGTTTGCAGTCTAATTTGTGATACGGAGACCGAACATGATCCATCATCTTCGAAGGGTTAAGAGAGTATCATTAAGAGAACTTTTCCGTTGTTGTTAATGATCCCCGATGATAGACTTCCACGGAAGGCGAAGACTGCAGAATAGATTCGGACGACGTGCGTTTCGATGGATGAAGCCAAGAAGGCTTCGATGCTCGCAATTGCAAAATTCCGGCGGAGGGGCCGAATCTCGGAGTTCCCGAGCTCTCGAATGTTGGAGTATGCAAGATGGTCGATACACCGCTCGTTAGTATCGTCATCATCAACTGGAATCGACTTGATGACGTGATGAGGTGCTTGAATTATCTGGATTCCCTGCGTGGCGTCCGATATGAGGTGGTCGTCGTCGACAACGGATCGACCGACGGCTCGGTCGAGCATCTTTCGCGGATCGAGTCGATCAAGTTCATCGGCCTGGGATCGAACGTGGGGCCCGCCAAGGCGAGGAATATCGGCATCGAGCATGCGTCAGGCCAGTACGTGTTCTTCCTCGATAGCGACGCGGTCCTCGCCAAGTCGGCGTTGGCCCGCCTGGTGGAACGCATGGAGAGCGACCATTCGGTGGGGATCGCCGGCTGCCGGATCGTCGACGGCCGTACGCGGAAGATCGACCAGTGGTTCTATCAATACCCCGCGGCGACGCATGAGCACGTCGAGTTCGACACCTATTCCTTCTCGGCCGCCGGGGCCATGGTCCGCGCGGAGGCCCTTCGGGACGCGGGTCCGTTCTGGGATGATTTGTTCATCTATAATGAGGAGGTCGACCTCTCGATCCGCGCACTGCGGGCCGGATATCGAATCATCTATTACCCCAGGGCACGCGTCTATCACGCGTCCTCGAGCAACGGCCGGTGCGGGGCCGCCACCTACTGGAGCCTCCAGATCCGCAACTGGATCTGGATCTTCTACCGCTACTACAGCCCCGCTCCCTGCGCCGTCAAGATCAGCGAATATGTCCTGTTGTATATCCTCAAGGGCCTGGTCAACGGCCACCTCCACGCCTGCCTCACCGGGATATGGGCCGGCCTGGCGAAGTCGTCGATCCGCCGAAGGTATCCGGACAAACTGACCCGCGCGGAGATGGTTCGAATCCGCTCCTTGAGCCGGCGTCTGAGGGTCCGATTCGGTCCCGGTCGAGCCCCGGTGGCGAGGCCAAATATACGATGTCGTCTGGCCGTTGCGACCAAGGACGCGTGAAGAGATCGGTCGGAAGATTTGTGAGGCTTCTCGCCGAGCCATGACACGCGCCCAAGGACTCCAGGGTGAGGCGCCGGGATGCTCGCTCGGCATCGACTACGTGGACCGGTACACCGACGACCCATTGGCGGTGTCTACTCCCGCACACCTTCAGGCGTCGATGCGATCGGGCCGGACACGATGAGTCATGAGTTCGTCGATCGGCCGAACTCGATCGGCACTCCGTTCGGCCACGCTGGATTCCGCCTGTTCCCCACGATCGGCGACTCGTACGGCTTCTCGTCCTCAGGTGACTCGCAGGTGGAAGGGCGATCACGGCCGAGACTGAACGGCGGATTCGCAGGGTTTCCGCACCGATCCCGGAGTTCCGTCGGGGAGCAAAAGAGCACCCGCTTCCTTGGAACTGCGTTGACGATTCCGTTATGCTGAATCTCCGTGGTCCGACGGACATCGCCGTGGCGTCGAGACGAACTCATGGCCGAGTTGATCAAGATCCGTGGTTGCGACCGTCCCGAGCGACGCGCGGACGTGATCTTCGTCCACGGGCTGAATGGCAATCCGGGCAAGTACTGGTCGCACAATGACGAGCCGACGAAGTTCTGGCCGGCTTGGATGGGCGAGGATCTGCCCGACGTCGGCGTCTGGTCCCTGGGCTACGAGAACGCGGCCCTCAAGCCCCGGTGGTTCTCCCTGATCGGCAAGTTCCTCCAGCGCGGATTCGCGATGCCACTCGAGGATCGGGCCGATAACGTCCTGCTGGCGTTGGAGTCGCACCAGATCGGCGAGAGACCCCTGATGTTCATCACACATAGCATGGGAGGTCTGCTCATCAAGGAGGTGCTCCGCACGGCCAACGATAGCAGTGACCCGAGACGCAAGGCCCTCGTCCAGCGGACGCGAGGAGTCTGTTTCATCGCGACGCCGCACATCGGGTCCGACCTGGCGAAATGGGCGTCATACTCCAAGTTGTTGCTCGGCACCAGCGTCGCCATGGATGAGCTGCGTTCCCACCAGGCGCACCTACGAAAGATGAATAGGTGGTATCGCGATTTCGTGGCCTCGGAAGTTCGTGGGATCAAGACACTGTCATTCTTCGAGACAAAGCCGACGCCTGGCATCGGCCGCCTGGTCGTGGAACAGGGTGATGCCGACCCGGGCGTTCCCAATGCGGGCCCCTATCCTCTCGACGAGGATCACGCCTCGATCTGCAAGCCGAGATCGAAGGAGGATCTGATCCACGTTAGGGTCACGGAGTTCATCCGCCGTGATTGCCTGCAACTCGATGAGCGGCCGTCTCCAGGCGGCCGATCGTTTTCTCCTGAGAAACCCGACATTCCCTCGACCCCGCACCCACCTGACAGGGAAGGGACTGGTCCCGACACCACGCAGGCGAAAGAGCGAACTCCCCCGAAACCGGAGGAGAACCCCCCCGGGCCGGGCGCGGCGAATGGACCGTCCGGGGAGGCCGTCTCGACCGTAACGGATCCCATGATGGGCGGGGATTCCTCCGACGAGAGCCGTTGGGAGACGTATCGACTGAGGATCCGGAAACGTCTGGAGGAAATCCTTGATGAGGTACGAGGCAACCCTGTCTTGATGCGACTTTTCCAGGAATTAGGCACTGATGGCGCATCTTCCGATGAAGACAGTGTCAAGAAGCGGATTGTCGATGACCTGATGAAGGCCCACGATAGGTTCGCAATTCCCAGGATCATCAGACTTCATGGAGAACTCTGCAGCGAGGGATCGGATCGAGAGGCCGGCAAGATCTCGGACTGCGTCGACCTGATCCTCCCCCTTTACTTTTCCCGGAAGGCGCTCGGCAAGGCGTGGCGTCAGCTCCAGGTCCAGAAGGTCGTGATCCTTGAGGGGACCGTGGCGACTGAGACCGGCGCGGAGGTCGTGATCTCCCTGTATGACGGGAGGGGGCCATGTTTCCTGCCTAACGAACGAGCGATCCCGAGAGGTGAGGGCTCGATTCCGTTCGAATTACCCGCAATCGGAGATCCTTCCCTGGATACTCAGGTCCTGGCGATCCTCGAAGATCTCGCGAAAGGGTCGGGTGTCGACCGCATCGATCATGCCAGGGCGGGGAGCCCGCGCAAGAATGTCGCCGCGCGGGTGGAACAACTGAGCCAGGATCTTCGCGGCTGGCTGGACCCTCTCAAGTCCCTGACTGGGCGGACGCCCTACTGCGCGCTGGCGATGCCAGAAACTCCCACGGACCGGGATAATCTCATGAATGTCCTCAAAAAGGTTCGCGAGCTGGTTCCTCCACTCGTGTTCATCGAATTGTTCCCGGAAAGCGAAACGCGCGAAGAAGAGGTGTTTTTCATCCGTTGCCTGAATACGCGACTGAAATCGCAACAGCGGCTAAAGCCGAAATGAGATCGATCTCGATCAGCGAATTCCGTATCGGGGGCAGAGTCTGGAGAGATGCCGCATGCCGCTTCCATCCGAGATCGATTGGGAATCACCGATCAAGCTCGTCGATCGCCCCGGTCTCGCCGAGCAGTACCACCTCTTCGACGCCGAGAGCGCCCTGGCGATCCGGGCCGCACTGGCGGCGAGGCGTCCGTTGCTGGTGCGTGGCGAACCGGGCGTGGGCAAGACCCAGCTCGCCGCGGCGGCCGCGCATGTCCTCAGACGGCCGCTCGTGACGAAGGTCGTCGACTCGCGGACCGAATCGCGCGACCTGCTGTGGGAGTTCGATGCGATCATGCGCCTGGCGGATGCCCAGATCGCCGCCGCGTTCTTCTCCGAGAAGGATTCTCCCAACAAGTCGGGTGAGGAGTTACGGACGCGCCTGGCGGTCGGCAACTATGTCCGTCCCGGCCCGTTATGGTGGGCGTTCGACTGGGACGATGCGAACCAACAGGCCGAGCGAACCAGGACACAAGTACCCCTGCACGATTCCCTCGCCGATCCCCGCAACGGCTGCGTCGTCCTGATCGACGAGATCGACAAGGCCGAATCGGATGTGCCGAATGGGCTCCTGGAAGCGCTCGGTTCGGGCCGTTTCACGCCGTTCGGGCAGACGAGACCGGTCGAGGTTCGGGGGGAACCGCCGCTCGTCGTGATCACGACGAACGAGGAGCGCGTGCTCCCCAACGCGTTCCTGCGCCGTTGCCTGGTCCTGGAGCTGAAGCTGCCCGGGGATGGCCCGGGGCTGATCGAGCACCTCGTCGCGCGGGCGGCGGTCCATTTCCCGGCTCGGGCCGAGGGCTCGAAGGCATTGTTCCGCAAGGCGGCCGAGTTACTGGTCGTCGATCGTCGAACGGCCCGGGAACGGAACGCGACGCCGCTGCCGGGCCAGGCCGAGTACCTCGACCTGCTCCGGGCGGTGTTCCATCTGGAGCCCGATTCGGTGGCCGCCCAGGAGAAACTGCTGGAATCCGTGTCGCAATACGCGGTGCGCAAATACGAGCAGGCCGGATCATGAAGGACGTTCTGACGGGCCGAGTCGACCTGGTTCGGGCGCTGGCAGCCGGCGGGCCCGAGGTGCAAGAGGCCGTCGCTCGGCTCCTGGGGCTGGAGCGTCTGGCCCCGGAGCCCTTGGAAACGATCCGCGTGGTGAGAGAGCAGGGCCCCCCGGTCATCCCGGCCCCGATCGTCGAATCGCCGGCGCCGGTCGCGGACACGCCCTTCGTGCCCTTCTGGTACGCGGATTCGATCGCCACGCATCAGCCCCTCGTCCTGGGCGGCGAGATCTTCTCTCCCGCGGAGCCCGCCGAGGTCAAGGTGGAACCCGCCGTCCATTCCCCACTGGCGTCGAATGCCGCGATCCTCACGCGATTGCGCCGCGTTGCCGCGTTCTCGCGAACGAGCGGAGAGCCCGACGTCGAACGGGTCGTCGAGCAACTCGGCCGGGGACGTTTCCTCGAGGTCATGCCACGCCGTCGGCGCAAGTCGTGGGGCCAGTCGATCCATTGTATCGTCGACCGCCATCGCCACCTGGCACCGTACTGGACCGATCAGGACGAGGCGGTCCGGACCCTGATGCGGGTCTATCCCCGCGATGGTTTCCAGGTCGCGGTCCTCGCGGAAGGGGCATGGGAACCCCGCCTTTGCTGGCCCCGGCGGGAAGAGGTGTATAACCTGCCCGAACCGGGAACCACTGTGGTCGCGCTGAGCGATCTCGGTTGCCTCGATGGCGATGGAGTTCGCGCGCGCGAGTCGTGGATCGAACGGAGCCGCCGCTACCGCGAGCACGGCAATCGTCCAGTCGCCCTGGTTCCTTGCGATCCGTCGTCGGTCCCGGAGGAATTGACCCGCGACTGGACGATCATCCCCTGGGAAAGCCCTCTCGCATCCGGAAAGGCCCCGTTGAGTGCGGAGAGGTGCAGGGAGGTGTCCGAACAGATCCTCACGCTGCTCTCGTTCGCGATGCGCGTGGAACCGTGGCTGATCCGCGAGGTCCGCCGGCTGCTGCCCGAAGGCCGCCGGGATGCCGGCATCGAATCGCGGGTCTGGCAAGACAAGGCGTTCCAGAGCCGGCACTTCGAGGCGGCGTCGTTCCGGCCGGAAGCGGTTGAGGAGTTCCGTGCGAAGATCGCGGCCCAAACGCCGGACCTGCGCCGCAAGGTCTACGAGCTCGCCCGTCGCCTGCGCCAGGGCATTTACCCCGGTGTCTGGTATGCGGAGCTTAGCGATCTCGAAGCCGAGGCCGCGGTGGTCAGGTTGCCGGAGGGCGACGTCGATCGGGCGGTATGTTGGTTTCGGGGGATCGTCGAACGCGGCGGCCCGGAAGCCGACCAGGCGATGTGGTTACATCGTGTCCTGCGGCGGCTCCCCCGGTCAGCCTACCGGGGCAAGGTTGGCGCGGTCTTGCATGCCATCTGGCCCCTGATCGAGTCGCCCGGCGATCGCCCGCCGGACGGCCTGGATCCCGCGCTCATACCCCCGACGCCGGGAGACATCCTGCGAACGATCGAGCTACGCCAGGGTGCCGGCGGCCTGGAGGCTCGGGCCGCTTCGGGAAATCACCCGGTCCACGATCCGAGATCGGCCATTTCGCCTCCTGGCAGCCTGGTGGGTCTCATCTTGACCCAGGGTCCACGGATCAAGGTCGATTCCTTTGCGGATCGACCGGCCTGGGCCTCCGAGTGGGGCAAGGATCGATACGGCTTCTGGTCGGCCTTCCGCGTGAAAGGGGTCCGTCAGCGGATGCGCTGGATTCCGCCCGGTGAGTTCATGATGGGGTCGCCCGAGGTGGAAGCCGGTCGCTACGTCGATGAGGGCCCGCTGCACCCGGTGCGGATCTCGCGCGGCTTCTGGCTGTTCGACACGCCGTGCACCCAGGAGTTATGGGAGGTGGTGATGGGCCAGAACCCGAGCAAGTTCCGCTCGCCCACGCGACCCGTTGAGCAAGTCGATTGGCAGGATTGCCAGGCGTTCGGCGAGCGATTAAACGGCTTGGTGGAAGGGTTGAAACTGTCACTTCCTGCGGAAGCGCAGTGGGAGTACGCATGCCGCGCGGGGAATACGACGAGGTACCCGTTCGGCGATGAGGAAACCCAGCTCGGCGACCATGCTTGGTTTTTGGACAATTCTGAAGGTGAGACCCACGCCGTGGGGCAGAAGCTCCCGAACCCATGGGGCCTCTACGACATGCTGGGGAACGTGTATGAGTGGTGTCAGGACGGGTGGGATCCGGAATTCTACAAGAAGTCGCCGCGCGATGATCCCATGGTGCCGGCGGAGGCGTCTGCCGACCGGGTCATCCGGGGCGGTTCGTGGTACGGCAGCGCGCGGCTCGTGCGCGCCGCGTCCCGGCGCAGGGGCGATCCCGGCGACCGGTACGACAACCTCGGCTTTCGCTGTGCCGAGTTCCAGAGCTCCGGCCCGGTCAGCCGACGGAGCAGGGGCGAGCAAGGGGGGAGTCTGTCTGAGCGTCGTGCGGAGCACGTTGCGGAGCAGCGATCAGACGGCGAATCCCCGAGCGAGACCCGCTGGCTCAGGCTGGGAGACCGCGAAGCCGGCCCTTGCGATTTTTCGAGCCTGACAACCGTCAGACTCTCGTCTGACCTTGAGGAATTGACGCTCCGGACTATGACTCGACCGCATTGGGCCTCGGCGATCGGCCGGGATGCCTTCGGCCTCTGGGCGGAGTTCACAATCCAGGAGACGGTCCGGCAGCGGCTGCGCTGGATCCCGCCCGGCCGGTTCGTGATGGGCTCTCCGCCGGGTGAAGCGGGGCGTTGGGATAACGAAGGTCCCCAGCGGACCGTGCGAATTCCCGACGGTTTCTGGCTGTTCGACACCCCGTGCACTCAGGAGTTATGGGAGGCCGTGATGGGGGAGACTCCGAGCTACTTCCGCTCGCCGACTCGCCCCGTCGAGCAAGTCAGTTGGGAGGATTGTCAGGCATTCGTCCAGCGATTGAACAGCCAACTGAATGGTTTGGAACTCTCGCTCCCTTCGGAAGCACAGTGGGAGTACGCCTGCCGCGCAGGCACGATCGGTGCGACCTATGCGGGCGATCTGGAAATCCTCGGCGCGAATAATGCCCGTCTTCTGGATGGAATTGCCTGGTATGGAGGGAATTGCGGTGTGGGTTTCGAGCTGGCCAAGGGATATGACATCTCCTCATGGCAGGAGAAGCAGTACGAATCGAAGACCGGAGGAACGCATCCGGTGGGCCGCAAGGCCCCGAACCCGTGGGGCCTGTACGATATGCTGGGGAACGTCTGGGAATGGTGCATGGACAAATATGCGGAGAATCCCAGCGCGCGCGTTTCTGCCGTCCGGGTCATCCGGGGCGGTTCGTGGGGCGACGGCGCGCGGCACGTGCGCGCCGCGTACCGGGACGGGAGCGATCCCGGCGGCCGGGGCAACAACCTCGGCTTTCGCTGTGCCGAGTTCCAGGCAGGGCACTTGAGCGAGGGGTGAGCGTGGCTGAGCGCCGTGTGGAGCAGCTAGAGGCCCTCCATGGACGCAAGGATGACAGGGCGCCCATCCATCGATTCTTGGAAAGCTCTTAACAGTCATGGCCATTGCTAACGAAACCCTCAAGCATTTGCATCCTCTTGCCCGAGGAATCCCGCCGGAGTGGGCCTGGGAGTGGGGCGACGATCGGTACGGCCCCTGGTGTTCGTTCCATGTGAAGGGAGTCGGCCAGCGCCTCCGCTGGATCCCGCCCGGCCGGTTTATGATGGGCTCGCCGACGGAGGAAACTGGGCGGTTTGAAGACGAGGGTCCTCAGCGGATCATGCAGTTTTTCGAAGGTTTCTGGCTGTTCGACACACCGTGCACGCAGGAATTGTGGGAGGCGGTGATGGGCCAGAGCCCGAGCCGCTTTCCTTCGCCGACTCGCCCTGTCGAGCAAGTCGGTTGGGAGGATGCCCAGGCATTCGTGGAGCGATTGAACGAGTCGCTGGACGGATTGGGGCTCTCGCTTCCGTCGGAAGCTCAGTGGGAGTACGCCTGCCGCGCGGGGACCACCGGTGCGACCTACGCGGGGGACCTGGATATCCTTGGCGAGAGTAATGCGCCGGTCCTGGACGGGATCGCTTGGTACAGAGGGAATTGCGGCGTGGGTTTTGAGCTGGCCGAAGGAATTGACATCTCGTCATGGTCGGAGAAGCAGTACGAGTCGAAGACCGGAGGGACGCATCCGGAGGGTAGTAAGGCTCCGAACGCGTGGGGGCTGTATGACATGCTGGGGAACGTGTGGGAATGGTGCCTCGATCCGTATCGAGCGTATGGGGAAGTTTCGGAAGCGGCCGCGCCGGCGTCTGCCGCCCGGGTCATCCGGGGCGGTTCGTGGTTCGACGTCGCGCGTTTCGTGCGCGCCGCGTGCCGGTACGGGATCGTTCCCGGCCACCGGTACAGCTTCCTCGGCTTTCGCTGTGCCGAGTTCCAGGCAGGGCATTTGAGCGAGGGGTGAGCGAGGTCTCGTTTTCTGTCGCACCCGTCGTCGATGCTGGTCTATGACGCCTGGATCAAGATGAAGAGGCGGTTCGCCCTCTATTATTACGAAGTCTCCAGCGGCGAGGACACCGTCCAGTTCGCCCCGACGCACTAAGTCGACATCGCCCAGACCCAGCCGCGAAAGCGAATGGCCTGCTACGCGCACGCCAGCCAGTCGCCCGATCGGTACTATGCCCTCCAGGAGCAGGTCACCCGGATGCGCGGGATCGAGAGCGGCCATCGCCAGGCCGAAGCCTACATCCGCCACGTCCAGAGCCCCGACTTCGTGCTGCCGCTGGCGTCATCGTCGGACGGCTGACCGGGTGCGTCCCCGGTTACCGTCGGATGCGATGGCGCGTCCGGCGGATGAGGCTATACTGGAGGCTGCTCGGAGGCCAGGCGGTTGTGGCTACGAGCGACTCCCCGGAATCACTGCAGATCGGTCGAGGGCATCGATTCATGACGGCGTCAGACGGCGAAAGAGGCACGATTCGCATCGGCACCCGCGGCAGCCAACTGGCGCGCTGGCAGTCCGAGTGGGTGGCCGACCGGCTGCGCACGCTCCATCCGGGCCTGGTCGTCGAGCTGGTCGAGATCAAGACGCACGGGGATCGCGACCGCAACACGCCGCTGGCCGCCATCGGCGGGGTGGGGCTCTTCACCAAGGAGATCCAGCGCGCGGTGCGAGACGGGTCGGTGGAGGTGGCCGTCCACAGCCTCAAGGACCTGCCCACGCAAGGGCCGGCCGAGCTGATCCTGGCCGCGGTCCCGCCCCGCGAGGATGTGGCCGACGCCCTGATCGCGCCGGGGCACCGGACGATCGACGCCTTGCCCCCGGGCGCTCGGGTCGGCACCAGTTCGCCGAGGCGTCGGGCGCAGTTATTGTTCCTCCGTCCGGACCTGGAAGTCGTGACCATCCGGGGCAACGTCGAGACCCGGCTGAACCAGGCGCTGGAGGGCAAGCTCGACGCCGTCGTGCTGGCCTGGGCCGGGTTGAAGCGGCTGGGGCTGGAATCCCACGTGACCCAGCGGATGGCCCCGCCGGATGTCCTGCCCGCGGTCGGGCAGGGGGCCTTGGGGATCGAGTGCCATCGCGACAATCCCGGCGTCCTGGCGATCCTCCAACGACTCGACGGCCCGGCGACCCATCGCGCCGTGCGCGCCGAGCGTGCCGCACTGGCCGAGCTCGAAGGCGGCTGCGTCATCCCGATGGCGGCCTGGGCCCGGGACGTCGAGGGTGTTGAGGACGCGTCGAATCGCCCGTCGATGGCGATCGATGCCGTCGTGTTCGACCCCGACGGCCGCGAGCGGCTCGCCGTCGACCTCCGCGGCCCGCGCGATGATCCCGACGGCCTGGGCCAGGCGGCCGCCCGGGCGCTCCGCGAACAGGGCGCCGATCGGCTGTTGAAGCGAGGCACCTCGACGGCCACGAATCCCGGCGCGTGATCCAACCATTTCGAGAAAATGTGTACGCAAGGACGCGCGGGGGCCCTTCTGATCGGGTAGAGGACCACCGAACCCCCAGGGAGCCCGGCCCATGCCCAAGGTCTTGCAGACGTCCGCAATGAGACAGATTCAACGCGTATTCAGCCAGGGGACCGCGATGGTCGCCGCCATTGCCTTGACGATCGGCGTCGCCCTTCTCGCGTCGGTGCTCGCCGCCAGGGGACGGGCCGGGATGCCCGCGACGGCCGACGAGCCTGCCCGTTCGTCGGTTGTCAAGCCACCGACTCGCAGCGATGCGGAGGCGATCCAGGGGACCTGGATGGTCACGGCGATCGAGCAGGTCAACTATCAGCCGAGCGAAGATGAGAAAGCTTACTGGAAGTCGGGTCGATTCACGATCACCATCACCGCCGACCGCTTGACGTTCGACGTCGACAAGAGCTCGATGAAGTATCGCCTGAACCCGTCGACGTCGCCTAGACGGATGCTCTGGATCAAGCCCGATGATCCTGGTGGAAAGGTTGTCGCGGTCGCTTTTTATTCCCTCGAAGGGGATGACCTGAAGATCTGCGTCGGGCGGGCGGACCCCAAACTGACACCCCAGCCGCCACACGGCTTCGACATCAAGAAGGCGCCTAAAGGGACGTTCCCCACCCTGTTCGTGATGAAGCGCAAGATGATGCCTGTCCAGGGCGATCGAGGTGAGGTGGCGAAATCGACGCGTCCACTCCCGGCGATGTTCGATAAGCCGCGATTCGATCGGCTCCTGCCCGGAGGGAAGGATGAGCCGATGTTCATCGACTTCGATTCGGGACATTTCTTGACTCCGCCGTTCGCCCTGGAGCCGGTTGATCGCGACCGTCCCCTGACGCTCTCCAACCTGGCGATCCCGGAGAAGCTCAAGGATTGGGCCCGGCGCCACGGCATCGAGGCGGCCGTCCAGACCGATGGCCGGACCATCACGTTGCTCGGCCTGGAGATGAAGCCCGGCCAGCCCGTGCCGAACCCGGACGCCTGGCCGATCCTGACATTCGCCGATGCCCTCAGGTTGATCGAACCTTTCCCGGATCAGCCCCGGACTCCCGATGCCGGTGAATGGCCCCGGTTTGCCCGCGAGTTCCAGCCGGGAGCCCCGCCCATCGTCCTGCCGTTCCTCACCCGCGAGGGAAGTGTCGGCCTCCTGAATTTGAGGATGGATCGCACCGAACCCAGGGATATCGAGGGCATCCGGCTGACCTACCAGATCGGCCGCGGGCTGGTCCCCAGGGGCGACGAACTCGCGCCAGGTCGAGCGGCCCGCCGGTCGCAGGACCAGGCGCTCCTGGATGATCTCGCCGGGCCCGTGCAGCTCCAGACCTGGAAGGGCGGCATCGTCCTGACGCGGCCGGGGAGCCCGGAGTGGATCGAGATCGATCAGGGCAAGGTCGTCGTCAAGGTGAATCCTCCTGGCCGCTCCGGCCCGGACGAGGTTCCCGAGACCCTGATCGAAGCCTCACGGCTCGTGACCGACGTGATGGACCTCGATGGCCGTCGCTTGCGGGCGACCATCAAGGGTTCGAGCAAGGCGATGATTTGTCGTCGCGTCCGCGACCGGATCGAGGTCGGCGAGGTGGATTCCAGGGTTCCCACGCAGCCGATGATCGTCAAGCCGGATTCGATCATCGCCTGCGATCGGATCACGCTGGATCTGCCATACTTTCAGCACCTCTCGAAAGACCCGAGGGTCGATGACATCCAGAGGCTCCGGAAGCGGTAAGGATGTCGAATCCGGTTGGCGGTCACTCGTTGGGAAACCCCGACACGCACGCCCGGACCATCTTCTCGGGGGCGCGAATGCCGTGCTCGGCCATCCAGGCATTGGAGCGGGCGATCAGGGCTTGTCCTTCGTCGCCGCCGACCAGGTGCCCGAGCTTGTTTCGCGCGGCCGCGGCGTAGAGCAAGAGGCCGACCTCGTCGAGGCCCTCGATCGCCTCGCGGAGGCGAGCCACCGCCGTCGTTTCGTCGCCCCGGATCGACGCGATGCCGCCGCGTACCAGCGCGGCGAACGCCCGCGACCAGGTCAGGCCCTGGCGGTCGAGCTTGCTCGCGGCTTGGCTGGCCTGCACCAGCAGCGGCTCGGCCTCGACCGACGATTGCACCTGCCGGGCCGCGGCCAGCGCGACCCGGCCGCTGTATTGCAGGAAATCGACATAGACATGCTGGATCTTCAAGAGCAGCGACGACTCGACGTCGGGCAGGGTCTTCATGTATCGACGCCAGGCGCCCTGGCCGTCCCCCTTGTACAAATCGGTGAGCATCTGCCCATAGAAGGATGTGAGATGCTGCACGTGGAAGCCCTGCTGAGTCCACTTCGAGATCGATTCGAGCGAGTGGTGGCGGCCCTGATCGGGTTCGTCGTCGGCGAGCAGGGTGACGACGCGGGGGAACTGGTTGACGGTGGTCTCGAGGTAGCTGTCGCCGCGCTCGCGCGCCTCCTTGGCCATGCGCGGGCAGCGGATGCGCAGCTCGTTGATGTCGCCGCAGTAGAACAGGCACCAGGCGGCGAAGATCTGCGAGGTATCGAGCTCCCAGACGGCGCCGGGGCATCGCTCGCGGATGATGGCGGTCGCCTCGTCGCTGATCGTGACGCCCGACCGGAACCGCGAGGAGAGGAACTCGGCGGCGCCGTGGCCGAGCCTCGCCATGCCGATGGCGTGCGGGTCGCCGAGTCGTTCCGAGAGTGCGCCGGCCTTCTCGATCAGCTTCTGGGTGCGACGCCAGGCGGACTTGCCGCCGCAGGCCGACGGCACGACTTCCCATCCCATCGACAGCGCGATCCGCAACGGCTCGCCGGCGCGGAGGGCCATGAGCAGGCTGCGCGACTGGAAGCTCGACCCGCGGATCCAGTCCACGACGGTCATCCCCAGCGCGACCGCCTGCGCGGTGTCCACGCGCTCGAGCACCTCCGGCGGGATCTCCGATGCGGGCCGCTCCCGGAACCCCAGGCCGCGGAACCAGAGGATCACCCGGGTGACGATCATCTCGTAGAAGGCTTGCTTGGGAGTCGACGGCATGCGGAGCCCGAAGTAGGCCAGCACGTCGCGATAGACCGCCAGCCCTTCGTCGATCCGTCCGCTCATCAGCAGTTGGAAGGCCAGGGACCGGCGCAGCTCCTGGAGCTCGCCCGGGGCGGCGTCTTCGCAGGTGCGGAGATATTCCTGGGCCGCCTCGTGCGATCGCCCGGCGTTCGCCAGTGCGTCGGCGAGCTTGCGCCTCAGCGAGTGCTCCTGGTCGGTGCCGGCGGCCAGCTCGAGGGCCCTGCGGAACAGCGTCGACGCGCGATCGAACGCCAGGGCCTGCGTCGCCTCGCGGGCGGCCTTGATGTAGTATGGGCCGGCCTTCTCGAGCTGCCCGGCGGCGTCGAGGTGGGTCGCGAGCGTCTCGGCATCGGCCCGGCCCGAGGCCTCCAGCTCGGCCGCGAGCCGCTCGTGCCAGTGCTTCAGCCGCTCGGGCGTGAGGCGGCTCACGACGGTCTCGCGGATCCGGTCGTGGTAGGTCTCGACGTCGTCGAGCGCGCCGGCGCCGGTGCCGCGGACCAGGTGATCGGATCGCAGCGAGGCCAGCGCGGTGAACCCCGCCGGCCCAAGGCCCGTCGCGCGGGTCGCGTCGGCCTGACGCAGCGGCCTGCCGGCGACGGCGAGCACCTCGAGCAAGTCGCGGTTGCTTTGGGGCAACCGCTGGATCCGCGCCCACAGGACGTCGTCGAGCGAGATCCTGCCGGTGAACTGGCTGCGGTCCTCGAGCTCGCCGCCGGCGTTCAGATGCTCCACCAGCTCGTAGACGAAGTAGGGGCTCCCGCCGGACTCCCGCGCGATCATCCGCGCCTGCTTCTGCGCCAGCTCGTCGTCGTGGCCGAGCAGTTGCATCGCCAGGTCGCGCGCCTCGTCGCGGCCGAGCGCGTCGACGACGATCTCGCGGCGGGTTTCCGGCGTCAGGCCGGAGACCGAGGGATCCAGCAGCATCCGCAGGCATGGGCTGTGCGTCGCGTATTCGCTCCGGTAGGCGCAGACCAGCATCAGGAGCGGCGGGTCCGGCGGCTGGAGCAGCTCGCAGAGCAGGGACGCGCTGTCGACGTCGCCCCATTGCAGGTCGTCGATGGCCAGGATCAGCGGCTTGCGGTCGCCGATCCGCGCGAGCAGCTCGCGCAGGGCGCCGAAGGCGCGGCGGCGGAGCTCCTGCGGGTCCTGGATGTCGGTCGATCGCTTGGGCGATTCGGCCACGGCGTCGACCCGTCGCAGCACGGGGAAGACCCGCGCCAGCGCCGCCACGTCGCGGGGCATCAGGCCCTCGGACTCGTGCCGGTGCAGCCGGCGCAGGAACCGCGTCAGCGAGTCGATCAGCGTGTCGATCGCCTTGTAGGCGACCGACTCCTGCTCGTAGCACCGGCCGCCCAGGACGACCGCCTCGCCGCGCTCGGCCAGCCCCTCGAGGAACCGCTGGAGGAGCGTGCTCTTGCCGGCGCCCGACCGGCCGTGGACGAACACGGCACCGGTCCGGCCGCGGCTCACGTCGGTGAACACCTCATCGAGCCACGCGAGCTCCCGCTCGCGGCCGACGAACAGCCGGGTCCGCGCCGCGGGACAGGACCCGGCCGCGGGGCCCGAGCCGCCCAGCCGCCGCACGACCTCGGCACCGCACGGGCGATCGGCCGGGTCGCGCCGCAGCAG
>JBKQHM010000137.1:0-3018 GCA_052148775.1 Isosphaeraceae bacterium
GGCTTCTCAAATACCGCCGAGTTGCGGAACTGCTGCGGATCCGGCCTCGCCCTCGCAAAAAAGCCGACGGATTGGTATCCTGGAAGGATAAACCCAGCGGTACCCGGCGAGGGCTGACCATGCCACAGGCGAAGATGAAGACGAAATCGAAATCCGGCGCGATCTATAGCGTCCATCCCAGCGTCGTCATGGTGCAATCCTGGGTCGCAAGCCTCCCGATGAAGACGGGGCGGACGCTGGACCAATGGATTCAACTGGTCGAGGAGGAGGGTCCTCCTTCGGAGAAGGAACGACAGGAGTGGCTGAAGGACCGGCATCGGCTCGGGACGAACGCCGCCGGGTGGATCGTGGATCGCGCCGCGGGCCGCGGCCTCGAGGATGGCGACCCCGAAGCCTACCTGAAAGCCGCCGATGGCTACGTCGCCGCGATGTTCGTCGGCCGGAAGGCCGGGTTGCGTCGCCTCTATGACGACCTGTTGAAGCTCGGCATGTCCCTGGGCAACGACGTGAGGGCCTGCCCCTGCCAGACGATCGTCCCGCTCTATCGTCGCCACGTCTTCGCCCAGCTCAAGCCCGCGACCAATACGCGAATCGACCTGGGCCTGTCCCTCCAGGACACGCCGGTGCCGGAGCGGCTGATCGACACCGGCGGCCTGGCCAAGAAGGATCGGATCACGCATAGGATCGCGATCACGTCGCCGGCCGACATCGACTCGGAAGTCAAGCACTGGCTCAGATACGCCTACGATCTCGACGCCTGATCGGCCCGATCGGGCTCGACGATCGACTCGCGCAGCCCGTTCGGTTCGCGGTCAGGTCGACGACGATCGGTACTTGACCATGCTGATCTGGTTGCCGGTCGAATTGAACGTCACCTGATCCATGAAGGTCCGGATCAACAGGAGTCCGCGGCCGCCGATCCGGGACAGATCCTCGGGATCGACGGGGCGTTCGAATACGGACGTATCGAATCCCGGTCCATCGTCGCCGATGACGAATCGGGCGGCATCGCGGTCGAGTTGCATATGCACGCGGATCCTTCGCGATCGGTACGGCTCCAGACCCCGCCGGAGCTCGGCGAGGCCGTCGAACTCCCGCTCGTCGTGCTGCCTCAGCTCGGTGCTGACCTCCAGGTTGCCGTGGAACAAAGCATTGGTCAGGGCCTCTTGCAGCGCGATGCCGACCTGCATCCGGCCGGTCGGGTCCCACAGATTAATGCCGTCGAGCTCCTCCTGGATCAGGGTCATGAGGGCCATGATCAGGTTGGGATCGCTCTCGAGCGAGAAGGCCGACTCGCGGCGGACCAGGCAGCGGAGGATTCGCCCGCGCTCACGCCTCAAGGAGGCCATATTGAGGACGCGCCGGAGCGTCGCGGGGAGGTCGCGGGCCAGGTCCTTCTTGGGGATGTAGTTGGCCGCTCCGGCCCGCAGCGCCTGGACGACGACATCCTCGCTACCGAAGGCCGTCATCAGGATCACGGAGATCTGGGGATGCTGGGCGCGAACTCGCCGGACCAGTTCCAGGCCCTCCATGTCGGGCATGATCAGGTCCGTGAGGATCACCGATGGGGACTCGCGCGCGATCGCCTCCATGCCCTCGGAGCCGTCGCAGGTATAGACCGCCCTCACGTCCTCCATGGATTCCAGCAACTGGCCGACCAGCTGGCGGTCGAACGCGGAATCGTCGACGACCAGGACCGTCGCGATTTCCCCCGACGGCAACGCCGGGGCCGGATCGCTCCTCGCATCGAAACTGCTCGCGGCTGGGCTCATGATGCGAACCTTTCGCACACGACCGGTCTGTCGCAAGGCACGCTCGCCGGGCCGATCCCGGCGATAGCTCCGCAGTTAAAGTCGAGTCGATCGTCCTTGCCTTTACGTCCCCCGCTTACCCCTTCGCGGGGCGAGTTGCTTGCGGAAGGCGTCGAGGTCGGGACACGTGGCGGCGAGTTCGACGAGTTTCTTGAACCGATCGTCGCGAATGGCCTTCAATTCAGCCTTCAACGTCTCGGCTTCCGTCCCGAAACGTGCCACAAGAACTGTAACAAGAACACGTTCGGTCGCTTCCCGCTCACCTTCCCGCTTGCCCTCGCGGATGGCTTCCTGTTTGGCTTCCCGCACGGCTTCCCGCACGGCTTCCCGCACGGCTTTCCGCGTCAAATCATCGACGACTTTTTGCAGAATGGGCGATCCCGTCTTGAACATGGCGTCTTGGCCTCCCAGCAATTGGAACAACCGCGGGTCATTATACTTCAACCCGGCGAGGAAGTGAGTGACCACGCGCAGGCTTTCACGCTCCTTCGGATCGGGTTCCTGGTCGACGCGGTCGCGGCACGCGTGGAAGATCGGCTCGGGGGGCCCATTGAACTGGGCGAGCGGGACCCAGGGGATCAGGCCGATATCGCCGGCCGCCAGCAGATCGGCGGCCGGGATCGTCCACAACTCCACGAGTTTCCATCCGACATGAATGCGAGTCGAGCCCTGCTCGCTCTCGATGATCAGTTCACAGGGGATCGGTCGCTTGCCCTGGGGGTGGAGGACCAGCGCCACGACCTCAGGCAGGACGCCGCGCTCGAGATAGACCAGGAGGGCGTCGTCGGCAGTCTGTTTGGCCGACCGCTGATAGGGATAGGTGGAGACCTCCAGCACGAAGAGGGTGGGGTTGCTCCGGCCCGGGCGTTCGACTTCGATCAGGCCGTCGGGCAATCGACGGGGATGGACCGGCTCGGCCTGCACCGCTTTCCAGCTACCGATGTCCCGGAATCCGGCCATGCGGAGGATCGCGGCACCGTGGTGCTGGATCATCCACTTGCTGGTCGCGTCATAATCTTGCATTTCGGATCCTCGGCGACGGCGAGGATCTCACGTCCTGGACAACCCACCGAAAGTGACGATCCCCCTCAGGATCAAGGGTAGGTCAAGTTCTCTGACCTGATGTCCGGGCCCGTCAGGCCGGAAAGACCGGCCTACGTCGCATTCACCGACGTGCCAGGTACGGCTCGAGCAGGCGACGAGGCAC
>JBKQHM010000138.1:0-4946 GCA_052148775.1 Isosphaeraceae bacterium
ACCGACTCCTGCTCGTAGCATCGGCCGCCCAGCACCACTGCCTCGCCGCGCTCGACCACCCCGTCGAGGAATCGCTGGAGGAGCGTGCTCTTGCCGGCACCCGACCGGCCGTGGACGAAGACGGCGCTGGTCTGCCCCCGCTGGATGGCCGTGAACGCCTCGGCGAGCTGCTCGAGCTGTTGCGCCCGACCGACGAACAGCCGCGTTCGCGAGCCGGTTCCGGCCGCGGTCGACGACGAGGGGCCGCCGCCGGGCCCCCCGAGCTTTTGCATGACCTCCTCGCCGGTCGGGCGATCGCCCGGGTCTCGCTTCAAGAGATCGACGCAGAGTTCATTCAGGTCTTCCGGCACCGCCGGGTTGATCGTATTGGGCTCCGGCGGGTCGAAGAGCTGCTTCTTCATCATCACGTCGAGCGACTTGCCGATGAACGGCAGCCGACCCGTGAGGGCACGATAGAGCATCACCCCGACGCTGTACCAGTCGCTCGCCGGGGAGAGCGTCTCGCCCCCCGCCTGCTCCGGCGCCATGTACGCCGCCGTGCCCACGACGTGCCCCTGGGTGGTCGACTGGTGGTCCTCGCGGCCCTCAAGCTCCGTCGAGAGGCCGAAGTCGAGCAGGACCACCCGCCCGCGTCGCGTGACCAGCACGTTCGACGGCTTGATGTCGCGATGGAGCTTGCCCATCCCGTGCAGGGTATTCAGCGCCTCCGTGAGCTGGCGCAGGGCGGCGCGGAGCCGGACGCCGTGGAAGGCCGGCAACGGGCTCGAAGAATCTCCCTGCGCATTCCCTGCGGACGGCCCCGTGTCGCCGGAGGAATCCGAAGGCCGGGTCCACGCCTGCGTCGTCGCCGTGTCATTCCCCGATGGGTACTCCTCCTCGATCGGTACCGCCGTGGATTCGCCCGCGACGGCCTCGAGCGTCGATCCGACCGCCCCGGTCGGGGGCGGGAGATTCGACGCCGATGGATCGATGTCCGTCGAGACCCCGTCCGAATCGGGCCTGCCGGTCAGGCACGTCGTGTCCAACATGGCGTACGACTCGGCCGTGTCGCTCAGGGGATCCTCCGGCGACAGGGCATTCGTCGGACAGACGAACCGGATGAAGTCGACCCCCTCGATGAACTCCATCGTGTAAAAGCACTGGTTTTCGAGGAGGATCAGCTCGTAAAGCTTGACGAGGTTGGGATGGGAGACGTCCGATAGCGACCGAAACTCCTTCTTGAATCGGTAGAGCAGCGATGCGTCGACATTGAGGATCGTCTTGATCGCGACGCGCATATCGCGATCCCGGTCGTAGGCCTCGTAGACCGCGCCCATTCCCCCGGCACCGACGCGCCGACGGACGTCGAACCTTGCGTTTCCGCTGAAGTCGTCGCCGTTTCGAGATTCCATCAGGTTCCCTGTGTCGCCATTTCTGGCACGTCGCCAACGCGATCGTGAGCCTCAACTCGCAACTCGGTCAGGGATTAAGGATAACTTGAGGAGTGGGTGGAGGGGAGTGGGCAGTGGAGAGAGAGTCTGTCGGTGGACGCGGTGAGGGCGACTGCGGGTAGGGTCGTGAGGCTCGAGACCGGAGCGAGGGGCGAGTGGCAAATAGTGAGTTTGTCTGGGAGGTCTTCGTCGGGTGCTCTTGCGAGCACCAATCCGGGGTACTTTGCCGAATAATGATCGTGCTCGATCTCCTCCACCCTCCGCTGGCTTCGTGAGCCGGATGTCATTAACATAAGCACAGTCGCCCCCACCTGAGGAGACCTTCGTCCGGACCATCGATGGTGGCCCATCAGGTACCCGGAGACCGGAGGCGGATGCGTCCTTTTCTGGCCTTGATCGTGGAAGTGGCGGCGACATTCGGGGGGCGGTCGATGTATCTCAGGGAAGTCCACATCAAAAATATTCGATCACTCAAGGAGGTCCGATGGGAGGTGCCCAGGGATAAGGCCGCCGGCTGGCACGTGATCATCGGCGACAACGGCTCGGGCAAGTCGTCGTTCCTCCGCTCGATCGCGCTGGCCATGCTCGGGCCGCGTGACGCGATGAGCCTGAGGTTGTCCTGGGACGATTGGCTCCGCAAGGATCAATCTGAGGGCTCGATCGAGCTCGCGATCGATCGGGACGATCAATTCGATCGATTCGCGGACAAGGAGCCGATTCCGAGGCAATCCCCGTTGCGCTTCGGAATTTCGCTAACGAATCATAATAGAAGCTTCCCGAGCCTGGGCAAGATTAGACAGATCACGATTCTGTTCGGCGTCGGTCTGGATGCCTCGGAGACTAAGGGCGAGCCGGATCGCCACGTCTGGGGACCTGCGGAGGGATGGTTCTGCGCCGGCTATGGCCCTTTTCGGCGGCTCACCGGCGGTGATCCGGAGTATGCCCGGATCTCCTTGAAGCTGCCCAAGCTGGCCCGCTATCTCTCGATCTTCGATGAACGGGTCGCGCTGACCGATTGTCTCGAATGGCTCCAGACTCTCAAGTTCCAGCAATTGGAGGCCGATCAGCGTCCGGAGAGCGAGCATCCTGGCCGGGAACTGCTCCCCGCCATCTTTCAGTTCATTAACCAGCCGGACTTCCTGCCGCACCAGACACAACTCAAGGAGATCACGTCGTACTCGGTCCTGTTCGTCGACGGCAACCAGATGGAGATCCGGATCGAGGACTTGAGCGATGGCTATCGTTCGATCCTGAGCATGACATTCGAGCTCATCCGGCAACTCGTGGTAGCATATGGGCCGGATCGCGTTTTCGATCCGGACGATCCGACGAAGGTCATCTGCCCCGGAGTCGTCCTGATCGACGAGATCGACGTGCATCTGCATCCGACCTGGCAGCGTCGCGTCGGGCTCTGGTTCCGCAAGCATTTCCCCAATATCCAGTTCATCGTCTCGACACACAGCCCATTGATCTGTCAGGCCGCTGACGTCGGCACGGTTTTCCTGCTGCCTCGACCCGGTTCGGAGGACGTCGGCGGGATGCTGCGAGGGGCGAAACTCCAGCGGCTGCTCTACGGTAATGTCCTCGACGCTTACGGTACTGAGGTCTTCGGCCGCGATGTGACTCGCTCCGAGAAATCCAAGGATAAGCGGCGGCGGCTCGCCCAGCTCAACGTCAAGGAGGTGCGCCAGGGGCTGACCGAAGCCGAACGACGCGAGCAGGAGGAGCTCCGCGGTGCGATGCCGACGGCTGCGTTGTCTCTGGAGCCGATCGATGATCCGGATTCGTAATCGATCGCTCCCGCGCGAAGCCCGAGATGGTCTGGCAAGTTACCAGGCGGAGATCGATGCCATCGCCAGCTATCCCGCGAAAGTCGAACGTGCCAAGGCCCGTTTCTCGGCACGAAACAAGTCACACAACCCTGTCTTCCGTGTCGTCCGGGAAACGCTGGATTCGATGTGCTGCGGCCCTCGTCGATGCATGTACTGCGAGGATGCACCGGCCGACGAGATCGAGCATTTTCAGCCCAAAGACCTCTACCCGGAATTGGTTTTTATCTGGAAAAATTATCTCTATGCGTGCGGTTCGTGCAACGGGCCGAAGAACAATCAGTTCGCCATCATCCGGCCCGGGAGTCCTCACCATCACGTCGTGACCCGGAAGCATGGGGACCCGGTTGTCGCACCGCCGCGCGGCCGGCCCGCCTTGATCAACCCGCGGGTCGAGGATCCGCTCCGGTTCTTCCAGATCGACCTCCGGGACACTTTTGAGTTCGTCTCGATCGCCCCGGTCGGTTCCGAGGAATACGAGCGGGCCGAATACACGCTCCACGTCCTCCGGCTCAACGAGCGTGATTACCTGATCAAGGCGAGACAATCCGCATATGGGGCATTCACGTCGCACGTAAAGGCATACATCAGCGACCGCGACCGCGACGCATCGCAGAGGGCCCTCGCCCGCATCCCGAAGACCATCCGCCGGTCGCATCATCAGACCGTCTGGTACGAGATGAAGCGGCAGCACGCGAGGATCTCTCAGATCCGGCCCCTGTTCGCGGCCGCGCCCGAAGCCCTGGATTGGTAGCAGATGACGATCGACACCACATGCAGCCCGCGGGCTCGCGAAAAAGGGACTTGACCATGAGCTACAACATTCGCCTGCTGATCGACTGCCCCGATCACAGGGGCATCATCGCGGCGGTTTCCAGCTTCATCGCGCTGCACCGGGGGAATATCCTCAGCGCCGACCAGCATGTGGGCGATCCGCCGGGCGCCAAGTTCTTCATGAGGATGGAGATCGAGGGCCAGGGCTTCGGCCTGGGCCGGGACGAGTTCGACGCCGCGTTCGCCCCGCTGGCTCGCCAGCACGGGATGAACTGGCGCGTCGCATTCACCGACCGGCCCAAACGCATGGCCATCCTGGCCTCGAAGTACGCGCATTGCCTGCTCGACCTCCTCTGGCGCTGGGAGGCCGGCGAGCTCGATGCCGAGATCCCGATGGTCATCTCCAATCACGCCGACCTCCATGACAAGGTGCGGGCGCACGGCATCCCGTTCCATCACCTGCCCGTGACGAAGGGCGCCAAGGCCGAGCAGGAGAAGCAGGTCGAGGCGCTCCTGAAGGAGCACGAGATCGACGTGGCGGTGCTGGCCCGCTACATGCAGATCCTCTCGCCCGAGTTCCTGGAATCCTACCGACGGCCGATCATCAACATCCACCACTCGTTCCTGCCCGCCTTCGCCGGTGCGCGCCCCTACCATCAGGCATACGACCGCGGCGTCAAGGTGATCGGGGTCACCGGGCACTACGCCACGGCCGACCTCGACCAGGGACCCATCATCGATCAGGCGGTGACGCCGGTGTCCCACCGCGACGCCCCGTCCGACCTGATCCGCATGGGCCGGGACCTGGAGACGGTCGTCCTGGCCCGGGCCGTGAGGCTCCACCTGACGGATCGGGTGCTCGTCCACGGACGCAAGACCGTCGTCTTCACCTGAGGTCGCCCACCACGTAGCA
>JBKQHM010000139.1:0-6252 GCA_052148775.1 Isosphaeraceae bacterium
ACTGGGGTTGCATTCCGACCAAGGCCCTGCTGACCAACGCCCACTTCGTCGAGCTGATCAACAACCACGGCAAGCAATTCGGCTACAGCGGGGAAGCGAGCTGGGACTTCGGCCAGATGATCGGCCGCAGCCGGGGCGTCGCCGCGCAGTTGAACAAGGGAATCGAGGGGCTGTTCAAGAAGTACAAGGTGAATTCGAAGTTCGGCACCGCCAAGGTCGTCGCACCGAACAAGGTCCAGGTCGGCGGCGATACCGTCACGGCCGAATCGATCGTGATCGCCACGGGCGTCCGCGCCCGCCCGCTCCCCGGCGCCGAGTTCGACGGAAAGACGATCATCTCCTACAAGGAGGCCATGTCGCTGGCCGCCCAGCCGAAGTCGCTGCTCATCATCGGCGCCGGGCCGATCGGCCTGGAGTTCGGCTACTTCTACAACGCGATCGGCACCAAGGTCACCGTGGTCGAGCTGCTGGACCGCATCCTGCCGGGCGAGGACGAGGAGGTCTCCGCGTCGCTGGAGAAGAGCCTCACCAAGCGGGGCCTGACGATTTACACCGGATCCAAGACGACCAAACTCGACAAGACCGGGAATGGGGTCAAAGCCGAGATCGAGACGCCCAAGGGCAAGGTGGCTGTCGAGGCCGAGAAGATGCTGGTGGCGATCGGGGTCCTGGGCAACATCGAGGGCCTGTTCGCCGACAACCTCAAGGTGGAGATCTTCAAGAACCACATCAAGGCCGACCCGAACAACGGCTACGTGACCAGCGTACCCGGGATCTACGCGGTCGGCGACATCAACGGCCCTCCCTGGCTGGCCCACGTGGCGCATCACGAGGCGGTCTGCTGCGTCGAACGGCTCTGCGGCTTCTCCGATCGCACGGTCGACTACACCACGATCCCCGGCTGTACCTATACCGATCCGGGCGTGGCCAGCGTCGGGATGACCGAGAAGGCCGCGCGGGAGGCCGGGCACGAGGTCCGCATCGGCAAGTTCCCGTTCCAGTTCAGCGGCCGGGCCCTGGCCTCGGACGAGACCGAGGGATTCGTCAAGCTGGTCTTCGACGCCAAGTACGGCGAGCTCCTGGGCGCCCACCTGATCGGCTCCCAGGCCACCGAGCTGATCGCCGAACTGGTGATGGCCAAGAAGCTCGAGGCCACCGAGGAGGAGATCCTCCACGCCATGCACCCGCACCCGACCTATTCCGAGGCCGTCATGGAAGCCGCCGGTCAGGGCCTGGGCGAGTCGGTGCATATCTAGGCCGGAGTTCGAATCATGCCGACGCGACTCGATCACCTGAACTCGGCCAACTCGGACACGGTCAACTCCGTCTCTTCCAATGGCACAACTTTCATAATTCGACTTCCTCGTTCCCGATCCGCAAATCATCGAAATAGGACTGCGCATCCGCCTTCGACCAGAGCCCGATCTTGCCGGCGTCGGGGAATGTCGCGTCGTCGGCCTCCAGGTACTTCGTGCCGTCGAGGTAGCAGGTGATCTTGCTGCCGGCCATCGTCACCCGGAGCGTGTGCCACTTCGTGTCTCCGGGGGTCCGGGCCGACTGGAACTGGGTCCGCTTGCCCGCCTCCACCTTGTAGACCCGGAAGTTGTCCTCGAGCGGGTTGTATCGGGCGATGTAATAGTTGGCCTTGTCCTTGGCCCGCCAGACCAGGCCGCCGCCGCGGTCGAGCTCGCCGGCGACGGCCTTCAGCCGCACGCTGAGGTCCACATCCTTGTAATGTGTATCATCAACAAGCACCACGTTGAACGTATCGTCATCATTCCTGGCCTTCTGCGCCAGCACGCGGTTATCGCCGTCCCGGGCGACTTCCCAGGTGCCGACCTGTCCCGAGAATCCCTTCGCGATCTTGCCGGGTTCATCCGACTCGAAGTTCCAGACCGTCTTCGAGCCGTCCTCGGAATAAGCCGGCCAGGTCGTGTGAAGCATGCCGATCCCGAAGAACACCACTGTACCGAGCACGACCCCGAGGCTTCGGTTCACGAGCGTCTGGTGCAAACTCATCGTCATCCCTCACATCGGTGGACAAGGATTCGATCGCATCGACGTTGACGATCAATCGCCGCCGAATTCGGAGGCGAGGAACGTCGCGGTCCGGTTCCAGACCTTCACCGCGGCCTCGAAGTCGACCGCCATCGCGTGGACGGTCTTCGGTGTCTCGACGCGCGCCGAGACCTCGGTACTCTTGAGCAACGGGATCTGGGCGCTCGGCCCGCCGGCCAGCGCCGCCTCGACCTCGGGGCTCAGGAGGTGATCGGCCAGGGCACGCGCCGCGTCCCCATCGGGAGCCCCCTTGATAATGGCCAGGGTATTGGGGATGAAGAGCGTGCCGAGCTGGTCGGGCTCGCGATCGGGATAGATGATCGCGACGGGGCTGCCGGCATCGACCTCGCCCATGGCGTCGTCGGTGTCCGTCAGGCCGAAGGCGATCTGCCCCGATCCGACGGCCGTCGCGACCTGCTTGTTTCCCGAGAGCACCTGCACGCCGTTGGCCTTCAAGTCGCGGAAGAACTGCTGGGCCTTCTCCTCGCCCCAGGCAATGGAGAGGCAGGCCGCGTGGGTGGCCGTCGTGCCGAAGAGCGGCTTGGCGATGCCGATCTTCCCCTTCCATTTCGGATCGATCAGGTCCTTGATCCCCCGAGGACGGTCGGACTCGGCGACCAGCTTGGTATTCACGATCAGGATGCGGGCTCTTGCGGCGAACCCGTACCAGGTTCCGTCCTTCGCCTTGAAAGTCTCGGGCAGGTCGGCGGCATGGGACGGCTGGAATGGGGCCAGCAGCCCCTGTTCCTTGAGCCGGAGCGTGTTGAGGATCTCGTTGTTCCAGAACAGGTCGCAACGCGGCCGCGACTTCTCGGCGATGATCGTGTTCGCCAGGCCGACCGTCTTGGTGCTCTCCACATCGAACTTGGCGTCCACCGTGACGCCCGCCTTTTTCTCATAGGCCCGGAGTATCGGCTGGGCGAACTCGCGGTCCTGCGAGGAATACACGACCACCCGCCCCGGCCCGACTCCAACCGTCACGTCGTGCACGTGCACATCGCCACAACCGGCCAGCAAACCGAGCGAGATGGCAAGCCATACTCTGGCCCTGAGCCCTTCTCTCATCACTCTGCCCCCACGGTATGAGTGCCCCGACGATCGGCCAACCAATCCCCATCATTAACAGATTAGGAGGCGGCGCCAAGCGGGGGGATCGTACATTTGTCTTGGAAACCGTGGTGGACGGTCGAGTGGGGTGCTCCGCGAGCGCCGGCCCCGGCCGACCAAACCGGATCGGTGCTCGCCAAGCACCCTACATTCCATGAGATGGCCTTACCGACGAACTCACTGGCCGCCCTTGACGGGAAGCTTGCCGAGCGTGTCGCCGTTGGCCCTGAAGCCGCCGCCGTCGACGTCCACGTAAATCGGGTCCGAGACGGCCACAGGCGGGTCGTCGGCATGCTCGGGGCCCATGACCGGGCCGAGCTTCGAATGCTCGCCGATCGCCGCGACGATCACGTGGGTATCCCGATCGAGCTGGATGGGGATCTCCCGGTCGAACTTCATGGTCGCGGACGAGAATGGGTCGGGCGACGACTGTCGCGTGAAGTTGAGCGACTCGACCGGTCGGCCGTTGAGGAAGACCTGCACGCGGTCCACGTCGAACCAGTTCGGGCACTGGACCCGGACATGCAAGTTCCCCCGGCCGCCCGGTAGGACGAGGTCGTCGCCCGGGATCGCGGGAGCCCCGGACCCGCCGGAGGCGCGGAGCTCGACCTCCAGGAATGGCCCGGAAGACATCACGACGTGCCCGCGCTCGGCGGCGCGGACCACGTCGAGCGTCCGGATTGCGGCCGGGTCGTCCGTCGGGCTCTTCAGGTAATTCCGCAACCACCCCGAGCCGTGGAAATTGTAGTGTGCGTCGGTATTGACCACGCCGGGGATGCGCCGGCCTTCATTGAGGAGCTGGAGCCAGTTGACGATCGTATTGTTCTGCTCCTGACCCCGGGCCCGGGTCGTCGGCCCGGCGAAGATCGGATGGAGCGGGTGGACCTCGATGACATCCATGTGGCCGAACATCCCCGCGAAGCCCTTGTCGGGGCTCCCGTCGCCGTTGCGGTCGCGGAACATCCAGCCGATGTCGGGGTGATTGACCTGGACGAGCTTCTCGCTGGCACCGTCCCAGAGGGCCAGCCGTTCGATCTGGATCGCCGGGTCGTCGTCCGAGGTCGGGGCCCCGCCGTCCTGGGTGTGCGGGCGCATCACGAGCGGGAAGGCATTCTGGTGGTTGAGCGGCAGCGGACGACCGGTCAGCTCCATCCCGACGCAGGTGCCCATCAGCCGATCGACCCCCAGGCGCTTCAGGTGCGGCTCATAGCTCGAGAGCCGGTTGTGCTCCGTACAAGGGGCGAACTCGACATGTTCGCAGAGCAGGTTCAAGACCCGGCCGAGCTGGCTGGAGGTATTGTCGCCCGACGGGCTCGAATGGCTGTGAAGGTCGGCGCTGATCCAGCCGTCGGTCTTGACCGAGCGGATCAGCCTGGCCTCCAGGGGCGCATCCTTGCCCCGCTCAATCTTGATCGTCTGGAACACGGCGTCGTATTCCGGCCCGTAGCTGATCACCACGTCGTAGGAGCCCGGGTCCAGATCGCGACGGAACCGGCCGTCATGGCTGTAATAGATGTTACCGACGGCGATCTCGCCGCTGTCCGGGCCGAAGGTGGGGCTCTTCGTCCCGTCCCGCCCAAGGAATTGCACCTTGCAGGGGATCGGCTTCCCGAGTGCGTCGGTGATCCGGGCCGCGACCCGCCCGGACTCGGGGAGCTCGACGGACAGTATCGCCGGGGTATTCGGCCCAATCGCGACCGACTTCGAACCGCGGCCCAGGGCCGAGACGGTCAGGGTGCCGGTCGCGTCCGGCGAGGACATCGCGAGCAGGCCCGACTCGTCCGTACGCCCCCAGGCGAACGGTCGGCCGTCGCGGGCCAGCACGACGTCGGCCTCCGCGACCGGCCGGTCGGCCGTGTCCTTCACCGAGAGTCGGACTTCACGGTCGGACTTCCCGGCGAACTGGCCGGCGATGCGTCGGACCTCGAACAGGTTCGTACCAGGGATGACGCGACGCGTCAGTCGGTACGATTGGCCCGGCGCGAGCCGTATCGCCACCTTGCCCTCACGACCCCGGTAGCGGAGCACGAGTTGCCGGGCCGTGGAGCCCAGGATCTCGTGCCCCTCGGCGAGCACTCCGTAAGCCTGGCCGAAATGCTTGTCATAGGCCCAGAACAGCTCGGAGGGTGCGTCGGGGCTATGCTCGAACGTGCGATCGGCCCGGATCGCGTCCGACAGTTCAGCGTCGACCGCCGCCGCGCCGCGGTTCGCGAACGTCGTGGTCACCAGCAGGTAGGGCGAGCCGTCCTCGAGGGTGTAGGAAACCTCGACGTCGGGCTCCTTCTCTCGCGGCAAGGCGACCAGTTTCAACGTCACGGACCGCGCGCGGACAAACACCCGATCCAGGTCGGCAACCTCGTAGGTCGTCGGGGCCTCGACCTCGATCCCGGCGAACTTCAGGTCGCGGGAGGACGCACCGGGGTAGAAGGCCGAGAGCTGGTCGCTCTGCCGGTCGCGCCGCGTGAGGTCGATGAGGCAGCCGCCAACTTCGCGGACGGTCATGTTGGCGTTGCGTCCCCGCTTCGGATGCGCGATCACCGCGACGATCTGGTCGTTGGTCATCGCGAAGTCGCCATAGATCCCGTCGACCTCCTTGCCCTGGGGGATGTACCGGTCCCAGGTCTGGGGAGAGAGCGCGACGAGATCGGCGGCCTGTGCCGGCACGGCCAGCACACACAGCATGAGAAAGGCAAGTGCCTTTCTGGGGATGGCAGCGGACATGATCGACTCCTCTGGGATCGTCATCGAGGCAATCGACCTCGATCGGGGTTGGTACTCCTCGCTCGTCGCGGAGAGGGCATTCTGGTCGCGACGTTCGACGAGACACCAGTGAATTCTTCGTGAATGCGGAGTCGAGGCGGTTCGCCTCCGGGACCTCATCGGGTCAACGGGTACAGATTCAGGTGCTCCATCGCGTCGAGGATCCAGGGATGGCTCCAGGGGTTCCGCATGGCATAGCCAACCGAGATGGCCGAGATCACCAGGGCGACCATCGCAATCCAGCGGACGAAGACGCGGACCTGGCCCCCTTCGACGGCCTTCGGCAACATCAGCAGCCAGAACGGGATCAGCCAGAACAGCCAGCGC
>JBKQHM010000140.1:0-10557 GCA_052148775.1 Isosphaeraceae bacterium
GGGGGCATCTCGGCCAGTTGGGTGAAGGGGACCGCCGGCACCTCGACGTGCAGGTCGATCCGGTCCAGCAGCGGGCCGGAGATCTTGCTCAGGTACTTCTCCACCTGCGGCGGCGTGCAGTTGCAGGCCCGGCGCGGGTCCGAGCGATACCCGCACGGGCAGGGGTTCATCGCCGCGACCAGAATGAACTCGGCCGGGAAGGTCGTGCTCCGCAAGGCGCGGCTGATCGTCACGCAGCCCTCTTCCAGCGGCTGACGGAGGACTTCGAGCGTCTTGCGGTTGAACTCGGGCATCTCGTCGAGGAACAGGACGCCCTTGTGCGCCAGGCTGATCTCGCCCGGCTGGGGGACGCTGCCGCCGCCGACGAGTCCGGCGTCGCTGACCGAGTGGTGCGGCGGTCGGAAGGGGCGGATCGCCATCAGCGGCTGGCCGGCCTTGAGGAGGCCCATGGCGCTGTAGATCCGGGTGGTCTCCAGGCTCTCGGCCGGGGTGAGCGGGGGCAGGATCGTCGGCAGCCGCTTGGCCAGGAGCGTCTTGCCCGTGCCCGGCGGGCCGATCATCAGGATATTGTGGCCACCGGCGGCGGCGATCAGGATCGCCCGCTTGGCGTAATCCTGGCCCTTGACGTCGACGAAGTCCTCTTCCATGTGCGAGAGCTGGTGGAAGACCTCGTTCAAGTTGACGGCCTGGGGCTCGATGTCGAGCTGTCCGGAGAGGAAGCCGACGGCCTCGGTGAGGCTGGCGATGGGGAAGACGTTGAGCCCCTCGACGACGGCGGCCTCAGGTGCGTTGGCGGCGGGGACGAGCAGGCCGTCGCGTTTCTCGGCGGCGGCCTGCAAGGCCATGGCGAGGACGCCCTTGAGGGGCCGGGTCTCGCCGGTGAGGGCGAGCTCGCCGACGATGGCGTAAGAGCCGGGTCGGTCGAAGGCGACCTGCCCGCTGCCCAGGAGCAGTCCCAGGGCGATGGGCAGGTCGAAGCCGCCCGCGTCCTTCTTCAGGTCGGCCGGGGCCAGGTTTATGATGACCCGGTCGATCGGGCGGCGGTAACCCGAGTTGACGATTGCGCGCTCGACCCGGTGCGTGCTCTCGCGGACGGCGGCCTCCGCCAGGCCCACCAGCACCGTCTTGGGCAACGTCGCGAACGAGACGTCGACCTCGACTTCCACGGGTGTTGCATCAATTCCGACGAGCGTGTACGAGGCGAGCTTGGCGAGCATAAAAGATCAATTGTCCACGCCGGGAACCACGTCGATCGCGGGCGATCCGCCCTCGGTACGCCCGGACGCTTCGGGCGTACACTCAGAGTTTACCATGGCTTGATGGATTAATCATCTCCCGGTTGGCCATAAACGGGCCGTCGCGTCTCGAACGATTGGCTTGACTCGTGAGACTCTTGGGTTGCTATCGGCTGTAAATCAATCCATATCAATTACTTGCAACGTTCGAGCAGGACGACGATGGTCTCCTCGAGGGCCCCGGAGAATCCCTTGAGGTGGGGAGCGAGCATGGACTTGGCCACCCATCCCTGGAGGCCAAGGTCGTTGAGGACCTCCTCCAGGCGTGCCAGGTCGAAGCGACCCGCGAAGATCTTGTCTCGCGAGGAGACGAGCTTGTACTCTCGCGTACGATCAGGCGCGGGGGTGACCGAGACCGACGCGGACGATGAGGACGCAGCGTGTGCATCGGGGGCCTGGGCAGCGTGGTCGGTCTGGGCCTTGAGGGCGATCGCCGTATCGGTCGGCACGGTCCATGAGGATGCATCGAGCCCCTCCACCTCGATCCCGTGGAGTTCGACGGCCGCCGAGGGGCCGGACGAGGGCATGGGCGCGGTGGCCGCCGTCGCGGCGGTGCCCGCCCCAGTAGCCGCCTTGGCGGCCGGCGGAGGCGCGACCAGGAAGCTCAGGCCACACTTCTTGCATTTGATGCGGACCCCGATCAGGTCCGTCGGGATCTTGCCTCGCTCCCCGCAGGTCGGACAACTGACGTAAGGCATCGTAACCTCCCCGTACCGGGCACAGACCTCGCCCGGGCGCCCTGAGATGGTCAATCGTACGTCGATTCGTTGTCTCGTTCGATCGATCGTAATGGCAGCGGTCAGGACGGATCGGACGAGCACTTCCAGGACATGACTTGACACCACACCATACCGCGCGGAAACGGCTCGCTCAACAGTGCGGTTCTCCCCATTCCCGGCCTGGAGAAAGCCTCGAGCGCGATCCAGAAAACTCAAGTCGAGTTCGACCGTAGCGCGTTTGATGCCCGATGAATTCGGGAGGTCGCCGCGGGCCGGCGTCCACCCCGCTTAAGTCCTCCATGCGATGGCCCGTCCACGAGGAGCAGGTGACATCCGTCGATGTTGACGAAAACCAACGTGCGACGATCGGGACCATCGTGAACTTCTCGATTCCTTGACAGAATGCGAATGCTCGGCGAACATGTGGTCTGAGCGTCCTCCAGGGGCTGGAGGAGATGTGTCAACATATGTCCTCAGCGCCGCGGACTGAGCAGGAAAATGTGACGGCATGGGTTCCACAAGAGTTCTCGATCAAATCGACTCGTTGATTGACGACCTTCTGAACGATTCGGACTTATCCGCATCATCTCTGGCCTCGATGCTGATGGCGGCGCGCGATTCCGTGCGCGACGGTTACCATGTGGCGCTGGCACGACGGATCTGGGACGCGAATAACGAGATCAGGGGACGCCGGCGCTTCCTCGGGAATTACCGGATCGACACACCCGTGAGAGAGTGATCGATCGGTGACGGGAGGCGATCGGTCCGATCCGTGACGAGATGATCGCCGTCGTCTCCTGGCGTGATCCGGACGACAATCGCACGTCCGCCCAGCGCGCGGCTGCTGAACGTATGGACTTCGGCACGACGATCGTGCGCCGGACTCCGTCGGCATCGACCGATCGAGCCCCACTCCCCGATCCCGGGATCGCTCCACGGCGATCCTCCGGGCCACGTCGTGTCGTGTCGCCGGTTCCCGGCGATCATTTCCCGCACGAAAGTGGTTGCCCGGGACGACTGGGAGGCAGTCATCGACCCCGCGCAGGGCTAACATGGTTGCGGTGAAGGAGCTCCGACGGCTGGCCAGTGCCAGTAGGGCGGCGCGAGCTATTACCGCGCGAGGTCGATGCGATGCAATCGCTCATTGGGGGAATCCTGGTCGTCCTGGGCTTGATCGCGGCCAGGGGTATCCTGACGACGGCCGAGATCGCCCTGGGGTCGGCGCGCAAGTCGCGACTGAGAGGTCGGGCGAGCCGAGGTGACCGGGGAGCCGAGGCGGCGATCCAGCTCGGCGAGGATCCCAAGGGCTTCGCGCCGACGGTCCAGGCGGGGATCACGCTCCTGGCTGTCCTGGCCGGGGTTTACGGCGGCGCGACCCTGGGGCCCGATGTCTGCCGCGCCATCGGCCAGGACGGCCCGCTGGGGCCGTACGGTAAACCGATCGGGATCGGCCTGGTCGCGCTGGGAATCACCGCGGCGACGCTCGTGCTCGGCGAGTTCGCGCCGAGGCGTGTGGCCCTGCACTGGCCCGAGCGGATCGCGGGACTGGTGGCCCGGCCGATCCGCGCCCTGGCGACGGTGACCAACCCAATCGTCGGGTTGCTGAGCGCGGCGACCGACCTCGCCTTGCGGGCGGTCGGCATGCGCCCGAAGCCCGAGTTGCCCGTCACCGAGGAGGAGATCCAGGTCCTGATGCGGGAGGGGACCAAGGCCGGCGTGTTCGAAGAAGCCGAGCGCGAGATGGTCAAGCGGGTGCTCCGCTTCGGCGATCGACGCGCCCGCTCCCTGATGACGCCGCGCAACGAGATCGTCTGGATCGACGCAGCCGACCCGCCGGAGGAGATCCGCCGCAAGGTCGTCCACAGCCCCCACTCCCGATTCCCGGTCTGCGACCAGAGCCTCGACAACCTGCTGGGGATCGTCCACGTCAAGGACTTGCTCGGCCAGGGCCAGAACCTCGAGCCCTTCCGGTTCAAGGGGCGACTCACGCTCCCCCTGTTCCTCTACGAGGGGACGCACGGGCTGAAGATCCTGGAGATGTTCAAGACCTCCGCGACCCACAGCGCCGTGGTCCTGGATGAATACGGGACCGTCGAGGGCCTTCTGACCCTGACCGACATCCTGCACGCCATCGTCGGCGACATGCCGGAGAGCGCCGAGGACGAGCAGCCCGCGTCGGTCCGCCAACCCGACGGCTCCTGGCTGCTGCATGGCCGGATGCCGCTCGATGAGTTTCGCGACCTCTTCGAACAAGCGGCGATCCCGGAGGGGGACTTTCACACGCTGGCCGGCTTCGTCGTCGCCCAGCTCGGGCATATCCCCCGGGTCGAGGAGGGCCTCGATTACGCGGGACTGCACTTCGAGGTCGTCGAGATGGACGGCAACCGCGTCGACCGCATCCGGGTCAAGCCGATCGTTGGCGACGGTGGTGAGTCTTGACGGGGGTCGCGGGTCCATTGCGGTGAACATCTTCGTCTCCGAGGCACTCCTGGGGTCGCGCCCGAAGGGCGAAGCCCCCAGGGGATTCCGTGGCGAAATCGCCCCAAACCCCTGATTCACAAGGCGCTTGCAGACACCAAAGATGTTCACCCCCGTGGTCGCGGGTCCCGGGAGAGGCCGACGGACGACGCGGGGGAGAAACCCGGAGTTCTCCGTTGCCGGGCCCCTGCGCCACCGATAGACTGCGCGCAAGACGACCCATTCCCACCTTTGAGGAGAACAACGATGATCCGGTCCAAGACCTCGCGGCGCGACTTCCTGGAGGCGATCGGCGGCGTGGGTGCCGTCGCGGCCGGCACGCTGTCGACGATCGAATCGGCGAGGGGCTACGCGGCCAACGACATCCTCTCGGTGGCCTGCCTGGGCACCGGAGGCCGTTGCCGGACGCTGATGAAGTCGCTGGCCCAGGTGCCGGGGGTCCGGATCGCGGCCATCTGCGACATCTACGACAAGCACCTCGACGCGGCGAAGAAGCTGGCGGATCCCAAGGCCGTCGCGTCCAAGCATTATCGCGAACTCCTCGACCGCAAGGACATCGACGCCGTCCTGATCGGCAGCCCCGACCACTGGCACGTGCCGATGGCCGTCGACGCCTGCAATGCCGGCAAGGACGTCTACGTCGAGAAGCCGCTGACCCACGACCTGGCCGAGGGCGCGGCGATCATCGACGCCCAGAATCGGAACCAGAAGGTCGTCCAGGTCGGCATGCAGCAGCGGAGCATGCCCCATATCCAGAAGGCGCGCGAGCTGGTCAAGGTGGGGCGGATCGGCGAGATCTTCAAGGTCCACCTGACCTGGAACCGCGGCGGGACCTCGCATTTCCAACGCACGCCGATGGGGGTCGACCCGCGCCAGGTCTCCTGGAAAGACTTCCTCGGCCATGCGCCCGACCAGTCGTTCGACGAGTTCCGCTTCCGCAACTGGCGATGGTTCTGGGATTTTGGCGGCGGACTCCTCACCGACCTGATGGTCCACTGGATCGACGTCGCCCACTGGATCCTCGACGTGGAACACCCGGTCAAGGCCACGACGATCGGCAACCACTTCGCCAGCAAGGGCGTCTGGCAGACCCCCGACACGATCCAGTGCATCCTGGAGTACCCGAACGGCGTCCAGGCCCACTTCGAGGGGACGTTCTCCAACGCGACCTACGGCGCGATGATCACATTCATGGGGACCGACGGGACGCTCTACATCGACCGGGGCCGGTACGAGATCACCCCCGAGCACGGCAAGGGAAAGCCCGAGTCGTGGATCCTGGGGACCAACCCCCGCAAGGGCGCGGACTTCTACGACAAGCCCGACGGCGAGCTGCTCCACCTGACCAACTGGGTCGAATGCGTCCGGAGCCGGCAGCGGCCCAATGCCCCCGCCGAGGCGGGCGTCGGCGCCGCCGCGGCGGCCCACCTCGGCAACCGCGCGTATCGCGCCGGCGAGGTCGCCGTGTGGACGACGGGATAGTATCCTCATCACCGCCTGGAGTTTGTCTTGAAACCGTGGGCCTTCAAGACGACTTCGGCGGCGGCGAGGTGATCTCCCTGGAGCTCGATCGTCCCTTCCTTGAGGGTGCCACCGGTCCCGCAACGTGTCTTGAGCCGGGTGGCGAGGTCCTCGAGGTCGGTGCCCGCGGGGTCGAGGCCGACGACGGTCGTGACGACTTTCCCCTTGGGCCGTTTCTCGAGCCTCAGCCGGGCGGTCTGCGTCTCGGGAGCGAGGCGGACAGGCTCAACGACCGGCGGAGGGCAGGTGCATTCCGCCTCGGGCCGCCCGCAGCGATCGCAGGTCGGAGGGCGGTCCCACGGAGTTCCGGCGAACAGGCGTCCCAAGCGACCTTCCCTTTCAGCAAACGTTGAGATCCGCATCTTGACGCTCGATCACGGCGCGCCACGATCGCATCCTAGCATTCGCATGATCTCTCCGATAGGTTCGGTCGCCAGACTCCGGCGATACTCGGAATCGGGGATCCTCGACGTCAAGCCTTGCGACCCATGATCCGGTCCAGGGCGTCGGAGCTCTGTTCGATCAGCGCCTCCGGATAATGGAGGAACGGGTGGAAATACTCGAATGTGAGATAACCTTCGTATCCGACCTGTTCGAGCGCATCCATGACCGCCGGCCAGTTCGTGGTCCCGTCCAGGAGCGTGCGGAAGGCGTCGAGGCTGTGGTCGGTCCCCTTCTTGGAGAACTCCTTGAAGTGGACGTTCTTGATCCGGCGGCCGAGGACCGGGATCCAGTGCTCGGGGAACTGGAAGAGCATGACGTTGCCGGTGTCGAAATGCACCTGGACGTGCTTGCTGCCGAAGCGATCCACGAAGGCATTCATCTCGGCGGGCGTGGTGAGATAGCCGTTGAACCAGATGGTCTCGACGTTCAGGTAGACGCCGCGTTTCTCGGCCAGGGGGAGCAGTTGGCCGATGGCCTCGCGGGCGCGTCGGTCGCAGACGTCGATCGGCACCGGCTCGCGGTCGGGCAGCCAGGGGATGTAGGTCGAGCCGGCGATGGTCAGAAGGTTCTCGGTGCCCAGCTCGTGGGCGCAATCGATCATCAGCCGGGCCAGCTCCAGGCCGCGGGCACGCCGCGACGGGTCGTTGTCGGTCAGCGAATAGGGCCAGTACAGGAAGGAGCAAAGGCCGCTGATGGCGATGCCGATCTCCTCGGCCATCTTGCGGATCGCCCGGTACTGGCCGGGCGACGCCTTGGGCGAGAGGTCGTTATCGAGGTCGTAGTTCAGCTCGATGCCGTCGAACCCGGCGTTCTTGGCGAGTTGCAGGCACTCGCGCAGCGTCATCCGCTGCGGATACGGGAACGCCCAGAGGTTGATCGACTTCTTCATGCGATAGGCCTTGGGCGAAGCCCGGCGGGCGTCGGCCGCTTCCGGCGCGGCCTCGGAATGGGCCGGGGCCGATAAGGCACCCGTCGCGACCGTGGCGGCCAGCGTCGATCGGATGGCCGAGCGTCGGTTGATCTTCGAGGGGACCGGGTCGTTCCCTTCGAGGGTTTTGGGCGTCATCATGGGAGACTCCTCCGAGAAACCGGGTGATCCTCAGCGTCCGCTTGCTTCCATCGTTTTACCGGAGTCCCTGCCATGTGTCGAAAGGTGCGTTCCCTTTTCGTCGTCCTCGCGGTCGGTTCGTGCCCCTGGCTGTGCTCGGGCGCGGCCTTCGCCGACGACAAGCCGTCGTATGATCGCAAGGAGGACGTGATCTACGGCCGCAAGTCCGGCTCCGCGCTGACCATGGACGTCTTCACGCCGAAGTCGGACGCCAACGGGGCGGCCGTCATCTGGGCGGTCAGCGGCGGCTGGTTCTCGTCGCACGAGGGGATCAACACGGCCTTCCTCGACGAGCTGCTCAAGCGAGGCTACACGGTCTTCGCGGTCGTCCACGGCAGTCAGCCCAAGTATACGATCCCCGAGGTCCTCCAGGACATGCACAGGGCCGTGCGGTTCATCCGTTATCATGCCAAGGACTATCACATCGACCCGGACCGGATCGGCATCACCGGCGGCTCGGCCGGCGGGCACCTGTCGCTGATGCAGGGGACCGCCGGCGACCTGGGGAACAAGGCGGCCAAGGACCCCATCGACCAGGCCTCGAGCCGGGTGCAGGCGGTCGCCTGCTTCTTCCCGCCGACCGACTTCCTCAACTATGGCAAGCCGGGCGAGATCGCCATCGGCTGCGGCACCCTCAAGGACTTCAAGGCACCGTTCGACTTCCACGAGTTCGACCCGGCGCGCAAGTGCTTCATGCCGATCACCGACGTGGGCAAGATCCTCGAGATCGGCCGGCAGATCAGCCCGGTCACCCACGTCTCGGCCGACGATCCGCCGACGCTGATCATCCACGGCGACAAGGATTTCCAGGTCCCGATCCAGCAGGCCGAGCTGGTCCTCGACAAGCTCAAGGCCGCGGGCGTGGAGACCAAGCTGGTGGTCAAGGAAGGCGCGGGGCACGGCTGGACGGACTGGCACAAGGACATGTCGACCATCGCCGACTGGTTCGATGCGCATCTGAAGGGTAAGAAGACCAAGACTTCGAACCATCGCGCGGGGGGCTCGCGGGTGCGAGGATAAGACATCACGCTCCGGCGACCCGAAATCTCGGCCGCCGAAAATGGCCCTGGACGCGTCCGATGATCCATGGACTGAATATCCAATGCAACATCTCGCGGAATCCTCCGTCGACGAGTGAGGAGCGTCTTGACGATCAATCGACGCTCCAATATCATCGTGCGGGCGTGCGAAAAGTATCTCATGCACCACGGCTCGCATCCGAGTGTTTTGCTTTGAGATCGGCCCGACAGGATCGACTTCGGGATGAAGAGATCCAGACTTCGAGATCGATAATGCGAAGCCTGCAACCCGTTCGGGATACCATGCGGTGTAGTCGTCGAGGACGTTTACCCGTCCCGAACTGGGCCAAGCCGCCGACCGTCGATAGCGACCTCTGATGCCGGAATCCGAGAAGTCTGCGAATGGGGATCGCGACGTGCGATGGCCCTTCGGTTCGGGGTGCGCCGTTCGGAATCCGAGATGGATCGACCGGGATGAGTCGCAGTCGAGAATCGGACCCCTGATCCCTTGAAAGTTATCTGATCTTTTGTATACTATAAGCGAGTTTGGTCGAGGTCGATCGATCAGCAACCGACACCCGGGAGGAATCGACCCCGCGTGGAAAGGAATTCATCGTCAATTCACGAAGTGTGAGATGCTCTCTGGCCCTTCGCGCGACGCGATAGGTGTTGTCGTTCGCGGTCAGTCCCGTCCCCCGGGCGACGCTGGTTGGCCCGAGAGGTTATGATTGAATTCATTGTTAATTCCAAATAGATCTTAATTCGATGTAGAAGAGAGGGGATGACCCCGGAATCCCGTCGAGATCGAACTCAGGCGTCGAGCCGTCACGATCCTGTACCGTAGCTCTCAGCCCGTACCACGAGGAACGACCACATGCAGGCCGTTCTTCGTCCGGTTATCCGACAACGAAGCGTGTTCTTCGAGAAAAGCCCGGTCAGTTCAGAAGCGCGCGGATGAGGGGCCGAGTCCTGGCGATGGTTTCCGCCGCCGGACGAGGCGTCCTCTTGGCCTGCGCGAGGATTCGCCCGCCGGGACTCCCGTCTCTATCGCGCGGAGTCTCCGGGAATGGGTCGGATGCGACGCGATCACCCCGAACCAAGAGAGGTCGAACATGAGACTCCCCCCGCTCCTGAGCGCTCCTCGGTGTCGCAGCCCTCACAAAAGGCGCCGTCGGTTTCGCCCGGCGATCACCCGACTGGAGGCTCGGGTGGTCCTGTCCCCGACCGTCTTCACGGTGACGAGCGTCGGCGACAGCCCGAATGACCCGAGTACTCCCACTTCGGGCGACCTGCGATACTGCGTCGGCCTGGCCAACGCCAACGATTCGAACCCTGCCGGCAGCATCATCCAGTTCGACCCGAATGTCTTCGACACGCCGCAAACGATCGCTCTGGTGGGGACCGGACTGACCCTGGGCAACCCATTCGACCCGACCACGATCGAGGGCCCCGAGTCGCCGCTGACGATCTCGGGCGGCGGCCCATCGTCGGATTTCAGCGTGATCACCGTGAACCCGAATGTGACCGCGAGCCTCTCCGGGCTGACGATCGCCGATGGTTACTCGTTCGTCGGCGGCGGCATCCAGAACGCCGGGGCGTTGACGCTGACCGATTCCACCCTCACCGGGAACTCTGCCTCCGACGGCGGCGGCCTGGTGAACTCCGGGATGGCGACGCTGACCGACGTCACCATCGCCGGCAACGCGGCGATCTACGGCGGCGGCATCGGCAATCACGCAACGTTGACGCTTGACGACGTCACGATCGCCGGCAATACCGCGAACGAGGGCGGCGGCGGGATCGCCATCGCCGGCCCGGCGACGCTCAACAACACCATCGTGGCCGACAACACCGGCGGGGACATCTCCTACGGGGTCGTCGCAGGGGCCTACAACCTGGTCGGCGACTTCACCGAAGGCGGCGGGCTGGCCGAAGGCGGCGCGGGCAACATCGTGGGCGTGGACCCGCTGCTG
>JBKQHM010000141.1:0-38956 GCA_052148775.1 Isosphaeraceae bacterium
CTCAGTACTTCCCGAATGAACGATTGCGGCGTGTCAAGTCACAACCGTCTGTGGTACATCCCTTTCGGTTGTTACCCTGAGGACAATACCATATAAATCCACGGCCACCTGCTCCAGCCAGATCAGCATCCGCTTCACCCGCAGCCGATCCCAGTTGTACCGCCGGCATCCCCGCCGCGGCGTCGACAGGACCACGTGATGCAGCCACACCCACAGGTTCCGCAGCAGCAGCCCGATCGCCACGTAGAAGAACCGCACGTTGAACTTCGTCGTCGTCGTCCGGATCCGGCACTCGTTCATCTGCCGGTAGCTGGTCTCGATCCCGAACCGCTGGCGGTAGGTCCGCTTCACCCAGTCCACTCGCGTCGGACTGATCCCCCAGAAGGCATACACCCAGGTGTGCCATTTCTTGCGACCATGCCGATCCTTCACTCGCGCCCGCTTCACGCAGATCGATACCGTCGCCTGGGGCCGCCCCTTCTTCTTCGCGTCGCCCACCGTGTGGGTGAACCAGCCGCTCTTGGTCATCAGCTTGAACACCTTCGACCCGCTGGGGCCTTTGGGATGGTCGGCGCCGCGGCCGTGGCAGATCACCGGCATCAGGAACGGCCGGCGGGCCTGCTGCAAGTAGCGGATGATCTCGGCCTTGTAGAAGCCGCGGTCCAGCAGCAGCAACCCGGGGCGGATCCCCGCCTTGCCCACCAGGTGCAGCAACTCCTGGAGGACGTCCTTGAGTCGCTCGGTGCGGGTCACCGGGACGACCGCCAGGGTGAACCGCTGGCCCTGGAGCAGGACATAGGCGGTGGCGTAGGCGAAGAACGAGCGGGTGCCGGCCTTCTTCTCGCCGCGGTAGACCTCGATGTCGTCCAGGGAATGTTCGCCATAATAGGGGATGAGGGTGAGGTCGACGACGACGCGGAGCGGCCGCTTGCGCGGGCGGCGCAGGGCGCGGGGCAGGTGGGCTCGGAAGGCGGCGTTGACCTTGCGAACGATCGGCTCGAGGGCCTTGAGGTTGACGTAGAGGGCCTTGGCGTAGGTGTCGTCGCAGGGGGCGCCGGCGAGTCGGGAGCAGGTCTCGTGGATCGAGGAGCAGCGAGCCGCGGCGGCGAAGGCGATGGTCAGCAGGACGGTGGCGGTGACCTTGCCCTTGCCGCGGAGATCGAGGTGCGGCTGGCAGAACTCGATGGCGCAGCGATAGACTTGGTCGGGTGTCAGTGGGGTGGTCGACTTGCGCATAGTAGCCTCCGAGATGAAGGAACTTGTCACAAGTCATTATCGGAGAAGTGCTTGAGTTGGCCATCCCCTGCCACCTCTCTCACCCGCGGATTTGGGAAGTACTGAATCTGATAAAGAACGTGATGCCCCGACCAGGACTCGAACCCGGGACTCCTCGTTAGGACCGAGGTGTGATCGTCCTCTTCACCATCAGGGCGAGCGAGCGAGCGGAAGGCAAGGGATTCGAACCCTCATTCCCCGGGGGGAAACCGCTTTAGCAAAGCGGCCCGGCCAACCGTATCCGGCTACCTTCCGTTTGGATCGAGCAGAAGCCAGGACGAGAATGGACTCACCGGGAGTTGAACCCGGACCTTCGCCACGCCAGGGCGATACCCTCCCATTGGGCCATGAGCCCGTCACATAACCGAGTGGACCGGCCGGGGAATCGAACCCCGATTTCCTGGTTGCAAGCCAGGCGTCTTCCCGTTGGACCAGCCGCCCATCTCATGCCGAGAGGTCCGTCCGAGAATCGAACTCGGTCCCCCTCCTTACAAGAGAAGGATGCAACCGTTACACCCGCGGACCGTGGTCTCCGTCGCGCTTCGAATCGCCTGTCGAGAACGGCGACCCGGATCTGCCTCGATAGACGCCGCAACGGGGCATCGGGTTCGCGTGACATGCCTCACCCGGTTGCTGAGGCTAACGGTCCCCAGATAAGTCATGCGCGGGGAGCCCCTGGGGGCTTCGCCCTTCGGGCTCGACCCAGCCACCCCCGGCTTGGCGGCCAGGACCCGGGGGTGGCTGGTGTCAAGCCGGCTCGCCGGCGCAGCCCCCAGGCGGGTCGCGCGTTACTGACCCAGGAGCCGTGGAGCCGATAGAGTGTCGGATTTTCGTGGTTTTTCCCCGGTGGCTCCGGTAGCATGTCTGACGCGATGGGGCTGAGCACAACACATTCGTCCAGTGCGCGGCTCAATGGGTCGGCTCGATGTCGTGCAGCCGGTGAATTGACTCGCGAAAGGAACGTTGATGCGTTACGCGATCAGAGAACTGAAACTCGGTGGGATCCTGGACCAGGCGGTCAATCTGACGAGAGACCATCTCGGTATCTTGATCGGCATTACCGCAGTCTTGCTGATCCCATTCTATGTGATCGGCGGGTTGATCCAGGTGTCGATGAATCCAACATTGCCACCGAATCCGACACCCGAGCAGCAGATGGCGGCGGCTGCCGCCATACTCCGCGTCAGGTTACCGTTCGCCCTGTTGCTCGCCTACGTCATCACCCCGATTACCAACGCCGCCCTCATTTACGCGATCTCCAATGCTTACCTCGAAAAGCCGATCAGTGTGGGCGAATCCTACAAGAAGGCCTTTCAGAGGCTCCTACCGCTCATCGGCACCTGGTTTCTCGTCTTTCTGGCCATCATGGGCGGCTTTATCCTCCTCATCATTCCCGGAATCCTCGCCGCATTCTGGTTTTCCCTGGCGACGCAGGTGGTCGTCATCGAGGGTGTGGGGGGAATCCCGGCCTTGAAGCGGAGCAAGCTGTTGATGACCGGCAATATCGGGACCGTCTTCGTGCTGGGACTTCTGATCGGAATCATCAATGCCGGACTCGGAATCGTAGCCAGCTTCATCCCCCAGCCGCACGTACAGGTCGTCGTGAATGCGTTTATCGCGGCGGTCCTGGTGATCTTCGCGTCGGCGGCATTCGTCGTGTTTTACTTTTCCTGCCGATGCAAGCACGAGCAATTCGACCTGGCGCTGCTGGCCCAGTCGGTCGGGGCCGAGAAACCCGCCGATTCCGCCGGCGGTGCCAATCTCGAGTGGTGACAGCACAGGAACCATCCGATGGGCCCGACGTCGGCCGCTTCGCCGTTGCCCGATCCCGAAACGATTCGCCGGACGGCGGAGCAGGTCCTCCGCCGTCCCGACTATCTCCTGGATCCGCAGCCCGATTCGGGCTCCACGCTCCTCGAATGGCTGCTCCGCGCCTTGCACTGGATTGCCACGCCGTTCTTTTGGCTGCTCGACGCCCTGTCGGGCCTCCCCGGCTGGCTGCGGTGGCCGATCGCTCTCGGTCTCTTAGCACTCCTCATCCTGCTGGTATTCCATATCGGATATACGATCGTCAGCGCCGTGAGCGGTCCCAGGCAGAGGCGCGGCCTGGCCGCGTCCGTTCGGAGTACGTCTCGCGATCCCGCCGCGCTCGAACGCCAGGCGGCCGAGTCGGTCTCTCGCGGCGACTACATCACCGCGATCCGGCTGTTGTTCGTGGCGTGCCTGTTGCGGCTGGAACGGGCGGAGAAGCGCGCCTTTCGCGCCGGCACGACTAACCGCGAGCACCTGCGCCGCCACAAGGATTCGCCGGTCTTCGAGCCCCTCGAGCGATTCGTCGAGATCATCGAAACGCGTTGGTACGGCCAGGGCGAGTGCGGGCCCGAGGACTTGGAAGCCTGCCGGGCCGCACACGCCCGGATCCGCGACTTTACGCAGGAGTCTCTCCATGCTCACCGCGCGTAATTTCGTGGCAATCACGATCGGCATCGCCGTCGTGTCGCTGGCGTGGGCGTGCTACGAGCTGGCCCGACCCCCCGATAGCGGCGGATCGGGGCGCGACTCGTACGGGACGCGGGCGCTGGGCCAGCGGGGGCTGTTCGAGATCCTCGCCGATCTGGGCATCCCCGTGCAGCGCATCCTCGCCCCGCCCACGGTCGTCGTCGGTCGCGAGGTCACGCTGGTGCTCTGGGATCCCCAACCCGACCTCGTGCAGATGGAACCCGCCTATCTGCACGCGGTCGCGAAGTGGGTCGAAGGCGGCGGACGCGTGGTGGTCGCCCCGGGCGCAAGGCGTGCCGCTTCCCAGTCGCGCGGGCTGTTCGGACGGGAAAAGCCGGCCCGCGATTCGACGGTCCTCGGCGAGCTCGGCTTGGCGAAGGTGAGTGTCACGACGATCGACCTGGATCCCGTGAAAAAAGGTCCGAAGGCCGATTCGACCGCGCGGCCTTCCAATCGCCGGGCCCCCGAAAACGCGACGAACCGGGACGAGCCGGAAGACGATGACGTCCGACGTCTCCGCGAGCTGTTGACGGGCATCGCGCCGCCGATCGCCACCCGCGCCGTGAAAGTCACGGCGACCGGTGTGTTGTCCCCCTTGAGCGAGCTGGTCGCCACGATCGAAGTCCCGGCGGAGAACTTGCAGGTCCTCAACGTCGGCGAGTCGGCACCCGATGGAACCGTCACCTTTCGCGACCCGGCCGGGAGCGAACGGATGCTGGTCGCGGTTTACCGACGGGGAAGGGGGGAGCTGGTCGTCGTGGCCTCTCCCACGATCGCCGAGAACCGCCTGATCGCGCGGCAAGACAACAGCGTCCTGGCGGTCCAGTTGCTGGCGGTGCCGGCGCGGCCGGTGGTCTTCGACGAGTTCTATCACGGCCTGACGATCCGCGGGAATGCGTTGTGGCTGTTCACCCAGCACGGCTACGCGGCCACGACGCTCGCCCTGCTGGCGTTGATCGGGCTTTGGATCTGGCGCGAGGCCGTGTTCCTGGGGCCTCCGCTGGCCGCGCCGGCCCAATCGCGTCGATCGATCGGGGAGTACGTCGATGCCATGGCGCGGTTGCTGAACCGTGGAGGATCGAGCCAGGCGTTCTTGCTCCGCGAGGTTCGCTCGGGCGTGATGCAGTCGGTGCGCGACGAGCTGCACTTGCCCCCCTCGCGCGACCACGTCGACGAGCTGGCCGCGGTCCTGGCCCGCCGCGATCCTCGCCGCGCCCGGCAACTGGTCGATGCCATCGGGGCGGTCGACGAGGCGTTATCGCGGAAGCGCGTGTTGAAAGAATCCGTCGCGGTGGATCTCTTCAAGAGGATGTCCCGTTGTCTCTAGAATCACACTACAAAGCCATCCGTCAGGAAATCACCAAGGTCATCTACGGGCAGGACGAGGTCGTGGACTTCGCCCTGGCGGCCCTGTTCAGCAGCGGTCACGTGCTGCTGGAAGGCCCCCCGGGGGTCGCCAAGACGCTGCTCGTGCGGACGATCGCCGCCGCGCTGAGCCTCGATTACCGACGAGTGCAGATGACCCCCGACCTCCTCCCCATCGACATCACCGGCTCGTCGGTGTTCCGCGAAGACACGCGGACGTTCGAGTTCCGGCCGGGGCCGGTCTTCACGAATTTCCTGCTCGCCGACGAGATCAATCGCTCCTCGGCCCGCACGCAGTCGGCGCTGCTGGAAGCGATGCAGGAGCTGAGCGTCACCTACGACGGCGTCACGCATCCGCTCCCCGAGCCCTTCATCACGTTCGCCACCCAGAACCCGATCGAGCAAGAAGGGACGTATCCGCTCCCCCTCGCGCAGCTCGACCGGTTCATGTTCAAGGTCCAGGTGTCGTATCCCGGCGCGGTCGACGAGGAGCGGATCCTCCGCGAGCATCATGCGACCGGCGGTCTCTCCAACCCGGGCCGCCTGCACGTCCAGCCGGTCGTCGGGCCCCGCGACATCCTGGAAGCCCGGGAGACGATCCGGCAGACGCATATCCGCGAGGAGGTGATCGGATACGTCCGCCGCTTGGTGCACGCGACGCGAGCCGACGACTCGCTCGCCGTCGGCGCCAGCCCCCGGGCGGGCCTGATGCTCCTCATGGGGGCGAAAAGCCTCGCCCGCTTCGCCGGTCGCGATTTCGTGATCCCCGATGACATCCAGTCGGCGTTCGTGCCGGTCATGCGGCACCGGGTCGTGCTCAGTCCCTCGGCGGAGCTGGAAGGGACCGCGAGCGATACCGTCCTCGCCAGCCTCCTGGAATCGGTCGAGGTGCCGCGGTGAGTATCCGGCCGGGACGAAATCTCGTGCGGACCGCCGCCGTACTGCTGGTGCTGGCGCCCCTCACGTTCGTCTGGCCCGGGGCACCCTGGCTGCCGGTCGCGGGTCTCACCGCGGCGGCGGCGGTCCTCGTCGCCGCGCTCGACTACCGGGCGCTGCGGAGGTCCTTCCGCGGGGTGAAGATCGAGCGGACGATGCCGGCCGCGGTCGGGCGTGACCTGCGGTTCCCGGTCGAGCTGCACGTCTGGAGCGGCGCCGCGTCGCCATTGCCGGCGGAACTTCGCGACGTCGTTCCCGCCGAGACGCTCCCCGCATTCCAGGTCCACGCGTTCCGCCTGCCGGCCGGGGACCGAACATCGATCGCCGCCACCTTCCGGATTCCGATCCGCGGGTCGTTCGAATTCGGACCGGCATGGCTGAGGTTGACCGGCCCCTTCGAGGTGCTGGAGGCGCAGCAGGTTTTCGCGTGCCCCGGCGGCGTGAAAGTCCTCCCCGAGGGCTTCAGTTCCCCCGAGGGCCTCCGGCAGGACGAACGGGCCGAGCTGTTGCAGCTCGACAAGGTCTCGCGGATCCGGCAGTCCGGGGTCGGGACCGAATTTGAGATGCTGTCGGAGTTCCGGCCTGGCGACGATCCGCGACGGATCGATTGGAAGACCACCGCCCGGTTCCGGCGTCCGATTGTCCGCCACTTCCAGGTCGAACGCCATCGCGACGTGATGATCGTCATCGACTGCGGGCGGTTGATGGGGGCCGATGCCGGCCGCGGCAGCAAACTCGACTGCGCCGTCGACTCGGCCCTGATGCTCTGCCGCACGGTGCTCGAGAGCGGCGACCGTTGCGGCCTGGCGCTGTTCGACGATCGGGTGCTCGGGTACCAGCCCCCCCTTTCCGGGCCGCGCGCCTTGCGCTCGCTCGTGGACGGCGTTTACAACGTCCAGTCGCGGTGGGCCGAATCGGATTTCGGGCTGATGTTCGCCACGCTCCAGTCTCGGCAGTCGAAGCGCTCGCTGGTGGTCATCCTTTCGGACATCGTCGATGTCGAAACATCGACGCGGTTCCGCACGTCGCTCGCGACGCTGGCGCGTCGACACGTCGTCTTGTTCGCCGGGCTTCAGACGCCGTTGCTGCGGCGGATCGTCACCGAACCGGTCGAGACGCTCCTCGACGGTTCGCGCAAGGCAGTGGCGTTCCGCGTGCTTCGCGAGCGGGACGAGGCCCTGCGTTCGATGAAGCGGAGCGGGGTGCAGGTCCTCGACGTCGAGCCGAGCCGCCTGACGGTCCCCTTGCTCAACCGCTTCATCGAACTGCGGCAGCAGAACGTGCTATAGCGCGTTCGCGCAGGAACCCATGGACGATGTACAGCGTCCAGAAGACGGCCGTTCCCGCCGCGACCGCGAGCCGGGCGGGCGTCGAGAGATGGCTCTGCCGCAGGTAGCTTTCGAGGATGGCCGCCAGCACCAGCATGGCCCCGGCCCCGATGCACGTCCGCCCCGCCTCGATCCCCGCCCGCTTCAGGCTCTCGGCCCGCGACAGCAGGCCCGGGCTGATGACGGCCTGCCCGAGCATCAGCCCGATTCCTCCGAAGAGGATGATGGCCCCCAGCTCGGTGATCCCGTGCGGCAGGATCCAGGCCCAGAGCTCGCCGTGGATCCCCGCCCGATGATGGATGGCGACGAAGTTGCCCATGATCATGCCGTTGTAGAGGATCAGCATGATCGTGAACACGCCGCCGAGCACCCCCAGGACCATGGCCCTGATCCCCACCGTGAGATTGTTATTGAACAGGAACGACGCGAACGCGAATTTGTCTCCGCCGCCCTGGTCGCGCCCGGACCTGAGGATCTCGAGCAGTTGTTCGGGGGTCGAACCCGGGGAGCGGACGTCTTTGGGCATCATCAGCGCATAGGCCGCCACCGGGTCGTGTATCGAGGCGAAATACCCGATCAGCGCCCCGGCGATCATAAGGACCGCCGAGGCCGCGTGATAGGGCCAGCGCCGGGCGATCAGCCGCGCGAAGCCCTCGACGGCGAACCGGCCCGCCCCTTGCCACGCCGACTTCCTTGGCGGAAGATAGATCAGGCTGTGTGCCGACGCCGTCAGGTCGTTCAGATAGGCGATCAGCCGCGTGTCCGTCGTCCGCGTCGCCACCTGCGAGAGATGCACGGTCGTCCGCCGGTAGAGCACGTCGAGACGGCTCAGATCCTCGGGTGACATGCGGCGGAGCGACTTGCGTCCCTTCTGGACGAGGGCTTCCAGCTCGTTCCAGTCCGGCTTGTTCCGCGATAGGAAACTGCTCATACTCGGATTACCATGAGCGCAAACATTAAATTTGAGACACCGGAAAACATCCAGGTGGCGTACGAGCCCGCCGGGCTCGGGACGCGGTTCGTCGCGTGGTTCGTCGACAACATCATAATGACCGTGCTGGGCTTTGTCATTTTCTTCGTCCTGCTCTGCTCGGGGGTCATCACCGACACCGTCCTCCGCGACATCGCCGAGCCCGCCCGCGAGGCGGCCCGTCGATCGGGCGAACGGACGCCCGGCGAGACTCCGGAAGCCGTGGCGTATTTTCTCGGCCTGTTTGTTCTCGTCTCGAGCGTGGGGAGTTTCGTCTATTTCGGCATGAGCGAGCTGTTCTTGCGGGGCCAGACGCTCGGCAAGCGGATGTCGGGAATCCGGGTGGTCCGGCTCGACGGCTTCGCGCTGGACCCCGGCGGGATCTTCGTGCGGAATATCTTCCGCGTCATCGACCACCTCCCGCCGCTGTGGGCCGTCCCGATCCTGTCGAAGAAATCGCAGCGGCTGGGGGACATGGTCGCGGGGACGGTCGTGGTTTCCGACGAACCGGAATCGCTCAGCGACCTTCGGATCTCGCTGTCGCAGCGCCCTTCCGGCGAGGCGAAGTTCGCCTTCGACGCCGCCATGCTGAAGCGGGCCCGCCCGCAGGACTTCGCGGCCGTCGAGAAGATCCTGGAACGCTGGGAGCAACTGACCGGGGACCAGCAACAGACGTTCCTCGGCCAGATTGTCCCACCCCTGGCGGCGCGCCTCCAGACCGATCTGCCCCCCGACGACCAACGGCTCCAGTTCTTGCACGACCTGCTGGCCGCCGAATACCGCAGACAGCACCGAAGCCTGGGATGAGGACCGTATGCCCGGGGGCTCCTCGAACAGGGATTCCAACCCCGTCGGGATTCTCGCGGTGCCATGTCAACCAATGCCCCGGGCAGGGATTGAACCTGCGACCTCGACTTTGTAGGAGTCTTGCTCTCCCGCTGAGCTACCGGGGCGTCGGAATCGCGCTTCACTTCCTGTTCGAGTGACACGGGTGGGATTCGAACCCACAGACATCAGGCTCTCAGCCTGATCGCTATGCCAGTTCGCGTACCGTGCCGTCGCTTTCGATCGAGTCGATCTCCAGAGTGTCACCAAATTGCGGGCCCGGGAGTCGAACCACGGCTTCCGAGCTTATGAAACTCGGCTGGGCGCCGGCCCGCCCGCAAGGTCTCAGGCCCCGGTATCGAACCGGGCCGGCCGGCCTTATGAGAGCCGGCGGGGCACCTGCCACGCCTGAGTCGATAGGTCCCGAACGCTTGCACGTACTCGCACTCACCGCTGACCACTGAGAAGCAGTAGCCCCGAGGGGATTCGAACCCCCTTTTCCACCTTGAGAGGGTGACGTCCTAGCCAGTAGACCACGGGGCCATTCGAGGAACAGTGGGTGGTGAAGGAGTTGAACCTCTCGCCTTCCGCCTCACAATTCTTGGCAGCGGGTTTACAGCCCGCCGTGAGGAGCACCACCCGGGTCGAAACGGACGATGGCACGAGTGGGAGTCGAACCCACAGATCACCAAGGTTTGAGCTTGGCCGCTTTGCCTATTTGCGTATCGTGCCGCCGAACGGTCTCCAGTCCGATCCGAACCTATCCAGCGCCCTCGATGGGATTTGAAGCCACGATCTCCACCTTGACAGGGTGGCGAGCACTCCAGGCTGCTCCGCGAAGGCTATGGCATAATCTTTTGTTTTAAAACAACGTACGTCATTTTATTAATTCCATGGATTGCTATGGGTTGGTCCATTTTGCCTCCATTTTCTCTGAAAATGAGTATTGAAATGGATACGAGACGATCGCCATCTCAGCTTCGCCTCGCCCATCAAACGAGAAGGCCCGATGCTTTCGACACCGGGCCTTGAGACTCCGCGAAGGATTCAGGACAGGCCGGGCGTCAACAGCGACGGGAATAGAGTGGACGAAGGCTCGCCGAACGCTCGGCGGACCGCGTCGCATCCCGATCCCGATCTTGCTGTAAACACCTGTAGTCCATCGCTGCCTCGGTCTCAGGCCCGGTATTCTGGCGGTCAACATTGCGTCGTATATCAGCCAGACGCGGGCGCCAGGGGAGATGTTCGCGCCCCTCGCCAGATTTTGGAGAGCCCGAGCACCGACACGAGGTCATCATCGTCCCGATCACAATCAGCATTGGATGATGATCGCGGGGACAACTCCGGCGGCGTCATGCTCCGGGGCGCAGCCACCTCGATCCCCGACAGCGCTGGATGCTACGGACACGTCGGCGGGGCGAAGAACAAAACCGTCTCCTCGTCGGTCTGGCGAGATTGCCTCGACGATCCGGCTCCATTGGACTCCCTCACTTCGGCGACAGGTCGGCTATCGGGGCGTGCGTTGTGATTTCATGATCGCATACTTTATCCAATCGATTGACCCGCTCGATGATTCTCATCCGCTCGCCTTTCTGGTTAACTGGGGATGCTTATCACGACTTACGCCCCCCCCGGAGACCACGCCATGCCAGCCAAAGTGATCCGAAGCCAAGGGAAGAGCATGTTCGTCAAGGAAGTGCTCAATGACAACGCGCTCGCCAACGCCGCGGCCGTCAATGAGGCGTGGAGAGCGGCCGGCATGTCCGGAACGATCAGCGTCAGCCTTGTCAATAGCGTCCGGTCCCGGATGGGGCTGGCGGGGAACCTAAAAGGGATGCAGCGGCGGACCAAGACGAGCGGCGCTGCCGATTCAGGTGGCGCAGTCGCCGGCACCAGGCGAGGTCAGCCTCCCATGCAGGTCCAGTCCGGGGCGACCGTAACGGCTCCGGTCAAGACCCGGGGAAGTAGGACCGACCCGATGGATCTGGAAGTCGAGATCGACCGGCTGCTGCTGAAGGTGGTGGAGATCGGCTCGCTTCCCGATGTCGAGTACGCCTTGAGGAAGGCCCGTCGTCACCTTTACGCAAGCCTGATCCCCCGGTCCTGAACGGCTCTTCTGAACAGGATCTCGTAGCGGTGATAGCAGGGCAAGCTGGCGTCTCTCGCCGGCGGAACGCGTGGGTGTGCAGGCAAGGCCAGCGCATATCAATCTCCTTGAACGCCGATCTCCGCGGCCGGAGACTCTGTGACAGTTGTCCATTTGTCCGAGGCCGTCAAGGATCCTCGAACGCCGCCTTCAATCCACCCAGCCATGGGATCGGCGGACAGTCTCGATCGAGCGCCGCCGCGCGGAGGATCGGGTTATGCGCGCTTGTCGAACCGAACCACGATCCGGTCGCTTTGGATCTCCACGACCCCTCCGGTCGCCACGAAGCGCCGGTACTCTTGCTTCGGTTTCGACTTCTCGTAGCCGGGTCACTGCGTCGCCAGCCAGCGATAGCAACCATGAGCGATCACCGTCAACGCCAGATCCAAATCCACATCGAGACGAACTTTGCTGGCCAAGCAGTCGACGTGGAAGAAGTTCACGCTGATTCCCAAAGCATCTTCCACCCCGTACGGATCTTCACAGTCTCATCTAAATAGCGAATGTTTTTGTGACGTCGCTCGGGGATGTCGATGACCGCCCGGCGCCAGGAGCTGGCTGGCACAGCGTTCAGGCGGCGGAGGATGGCCAGTCCCCGCCGGCGGATGGTGACGAACCAGATCTTGCGCTCGGTCGCCAGTGCGCCCACAGCCAGTCGTAGGACTTGAACCGGTCGCTACTGACGACCTCGTCCTCCTTGTCCCCCAACAGCCTCCGAGCGACCCCGGCGGAGCGATTGCGGGCGATGGTGAAGACCGTGGCCAGCGCCGTGACCGTCACCCACAGCCAAGCCTTGCGTCGGTCCTCGCGCCATCCTGTCTCATCGATGTTGACCGCCTCGGCCTCGGTGATCGATCGGGCCAACTCGTGATAGGGCTGGGCCAAGGCCGCGGCCGACGGCCCCTCCAGTTTGGAGATGTGGCTCATGCACAGTTACTGCGTCCTTACTGTACAAAAGGTTCGGTGCGTGAGCGCCTACCTCCTGGCGAAGGGCTTGGTTCTTCCGGGTCAGTCTCTCTCGGGTTGGTCCGCGACTGTGATGGGATTCGACGGCGTCCATGACCTTCTTGGCATGGTCGTGGACGCATTGGAGGTTAGTTCGGTGAAGGCACTGTGGGGGAGAGATGAAGTGAGCGGCCGCATTGGCAGTCCAACGAACAAAGGGTATGTTGCTCATGGGGACGGGTACTCGTGGGATGGGCCCTGTTAGCAACCGCACCCATGAGGCGTACCCTCCAAGAAATCGAGAGGATACCGGCAGAATCCTGCCAGTATCAACTTGGAAACGCCATGTTCGGCCCCGTTCGGGACGATCCCCAGAATAAGAGCAATCCCGAACGGTTTCCAGGAAATCAGTTCCGTCACACCCGGATTCAACGTCGTGCCAGTACACAACGCTCAGTAACAGGGACCCGCGAATGCAAAGAGTCGACATGAAGGGTCCTCTCCTCCTCTGGATACTCGGGTTTGCCGGCCTCCTGACCGCGATTTGGATGGGGAATCGATTGGGCGTCATCGGTTATGTCATCGGCCTCGCGACCGGGGCCGCAATGATGCTCGCAATCCTCTCCGTCGCCACCCTGACCTGGATTTACCTCCAAGGTCTCCTATTCCACGGGCTTCCCCGATTCCCGGTTTGCCGGAACGGATGCTGCCGAGGGGGCCGTCTCACCGATCCGGGGGATTACACGACGGTCTGGAACGACGACTGGACCGTGCGGGGGTTCCGCTGTCGCTGCGGTGTGACCTACCGGAAGGTCGGGAGACGTTTCGTCGAACTCGCCCCGGACGGTTCATTCATGCCATACCTCATCTGGAATCCGTTGAGGGGCTGGTGCCTCGACCCCCAGACAGAGGCTGGCTGAGGCCACACGTCCCGGCGATGGATTGTCCGGGTCGCCCGCCAGGGGTCTCGATCACCCGGCGGAATCCCGGCTCGCCGCGACGGTGCGTCTCAGCCCCTCTTCAAAAGGGACGATCGGTCGATAGCCGAGGATCCGGCCGATCCGGTCCAGACTGGCCAATGAGTCGCGGACGTCGCCGGGCCGGGACGGTTGGAGCTCGGCTTCGAGATCCGTCCCGAAGATCCCGTTCAGGGCAGCGACCAGGTCGAGGAGTCGGATCCGTTGCCCGACTCCGACGTTGAAGACCTCCCCGCCGATCGGGTCGGGATGCCGCATCGCGGCGAGGTTGGCGGCCACGGCATTGGCCACGTAGGTGAAGTCGCGGGTCTGTTCCCCGTCCCCGAAGATGGTCGGCCGCCGGCCCTGGGACATCCACTTGATGAAGAGCGAGATCACGCCGCTATACGGGCTGGAAGGATCCTGCCGGGGCCCGAAGATATTGAAGTAGCGCAGGCTCACGCCGTCGAGCCCCATGGTCTGGGCGTAGACTCTCACATAAGACTCGCCGGCCAGCTTGCCGGCGGCGTAGGGGCTCAGCGGCCTGGGCAGCATGTCTTCGTGTTTCGGCAGCTCGGTCGTGTCGCCGTAGGCGCTGCTCGAGGCCGCGAACAGGAATCGGCGCACGCCCGCGAGCCGGGCCGCCTCGAGCATGTTGATCGTGGCGGTCGGCCCGCTCTCGTGCGAGCTCAGAGGCTCCTTGACGGAGCGTGGCACGCTGGGGATCGCCGCCTGGTGGAAGACGTAGTCCACGCCTTCCGCGGCCCGACGGCAGACCGCGAAATCCGCGGCGTCCCCTTCGATCCATTCGAAGCGGCCTTCGAGATGGGCCAGGTTCGAGAGGCGGCCCGTGGCGAGGTTATCGAGCACACGGACCCGGTAGCCCTCGACGAGCAACGCCTCGACGAGGTGGGAACCGATGAACCCGGCCCCCCCGGTCACCAATGCGAATTGTGGATCGTTCATTTCTCAATTTCTCACGTCGGTGGAGGAATTCTAAGCGCGGACGATCGTGGCTTTCGGCGCGGTGACGTTCCGCGTCGCGTTGCGGGTGTCGACGATCAGGGGGGCATGCTGGGCGATCCACTCCCAGTCGTAGGCCGAATGGTCGGTCGCGATGAGCACGCAATCGCGCGACCGGAGGTACTCGGCCGTCAGCTCCTGGCTGGACATGCGGAGGTGGGGATAGTGTCGCATCAAAGGAAGGACGGGGATGTGGGGATCATTGTATTCGACCACGGCCCCCTTCTTCAGCAGGAGTTCCATCAGCTCGAAGCCGGGCGACTCGCGCGGGTCGTCGACGTCCTTCTTGTAGGCCATGCCCAGCAGGGTGATCTGGCTCCCCTTGATCGGTTTGCCCCGATCGTTGAGGGCGTCGGCGACCTGGCTGACGACATACGCGGGCATGGACGTGTTGACCTCGCCGGCCAGCTCGATGAACCGCGTGGTCAGGCCGTGCTTGCGGGCGACCCAGGTGAGATAGAAGGGGTCGATCGGGATGCAATGTCCCCCCAACCCGGGGCCGGGATAGAAGGCCTGGAAGCCGAACGGCTTGCTCTTGGCGGCCTCGATCACCTCCCAGACGTCGATCCCCATCCGGGAATAGATCAGCTTGAGTTCATTGACCAGGGCGATGTTGATGGCGCGATAGGTATTCTCGAGGATCTTGCAGGCCTCGGCGACCTCCGGGCTGGAGACGGGCACGACCCGGACGACTACCTTGCCGTAGAGGGCGACGGCGAGCTCCAGGCTGGCGGGATCGAGGCCGCCGACGACCTTGGGGATGGTCGGGGCCGAGAACTGGGGGTTGCCCGGATCCTCGCGCTCGGGGCTGAAGGCCAGGAAGAAATCGACGCCCGGCTCCAGCCCGCCAGCGGCGAGCACGGGGAGCACGACGTCGCGCGTCGTGCCCGGATAGGTGGTGCTCTCGAGCACCACGAGCTGGCCGGGCCGCAGCCGCCTGGCGATCGCCTCGGCCGACTTGACGATATAGGTGAGGTCGGGCTCGCGCGCGTCGGTCAGCGGAGTGGGGACGCAGATGACGATGACGTCGGGCTCATCGAGCCGCCCGAAGTCGACCGTGGCGTCGAAGCCCGCCTGGCGCATCTGACGGATGGTCGCGTCGGAGATGTGGCCGATGTAGCTCTCGCCCCGGCCGATCCGGTCGACTTTCGTCGCGTCCACGTCGAAGCCCAGGACGGCGATCCCGCGGTCGCCGAAGGCCCGCGCCAGCGGCAGCCCGACATAGCCCAGGCCGATGATCCCCACGCGCGCGGCCGACGATTCGATCCGGCTCAGGAGGGAAGCACGGACGGAACCGCCGGGAATCTCGCCAGCATCCCGCCTCCTTCCTCCAGTGGGAGAATCCTCGCGGTCGATATCCCGGGACATGGATCTTTCCTCGATTGGACGAGCAGACGGCTTGAGGCGTCGAGCCGGTCGCACGCGCTCTCATCGGACTGATTCGCCGATGTTTCACCCCGTTTGTCAGGACCATCTTACCCGATCGACCTTGTATTTTGCCCCGTCGATTTCCGGCGGCTTGTTCGTGATGATCCTCGAGGCGCACTTTCCCGGATTCCGCGGGCGTCGCGGGGGGCGGAGCCTTTCCTCAGCGCGCGGATTCTCTCTCTTGAGGATCATTGTACATCGCCGATCGCTAGGGTGGGGAGGATAAATATAAGCCCGGTCGGCGGCGAGTGAGACATGAGGCCGTGGGTTGAGCGCTCTCGCGAACCGGCCATGGTTCGCGGCTCGATTGAGCGAGAAGCACGTGGGATGTGATCCGAATCGTCGTTCACGATAGCTTGAAGCAGGCTCTGACGGCATCGTTCCGGAACATCTTGACGGTATCCAGCGAGTATCCGTCGAGGCCCTTCCCGACCAGGCCGAGCTTCTTGAGAACGTCGTGGGTCACGGTGATGATGTGGCAGCCGACCTGGCCGGCGTGGAAGATGTTGAGCAGCTCGCGAGGGCTGGCCCAGATCAACTCGAGCTGGGGTCCATCTCCGGGAGTTGGACTGCGGCGGCTATCATCAGGAACGAGTCACGCCCCGTGACGACCCGGCCGACGGGTATGCCGGGATCGCGTATAGCCACCAGTCGAAATAGCCATGGATCGCGAACTGGTGGGCATGGGAATCGCGCGTCGTGCCGATGAAGAACGAACCGGTCCATGCCCGGACACGGAGCAGGTAATCGTCATGCCAGCCGTTCTCGCTGGGATAGATTCGCTGACTGACGTGTTGGGCGATGACGGGTGGCAGAAAGCGAGCGAAGAGCCGGGCTAGAGTCAGCCGGACCGGTTTCATGCGGTCACTCCCGAGAACGACCGATCGGATGCTCGGATCGACCATCATCGCCAGGAACGACCTGGCATCCTCCGAGACCTGAAACGTCCCAATCCGTTTCTCACCCCGTCCCGATGACGAGACCGAAGCGATCCTTGAGGTCGGCATGGGCGGCCTGCATCCTCACTTCATCCTCCCGGAAGACCAGTCGCGGGTCTGGACACCAGTAATGCGGCGCGATGTCTTGGGTCCACTCCTGGCCGGATTCCAGCATATGACTTCGGATCGCTTCGTTGAGGACAGCCGTGCTACGATGACACGAGATATTCCGCTCGGCCCACTCCCGGGGTCAGGTGATTCTCGACGGCCCAGGCGCTGACGACATGCAGCGCCGATCGACCGACGGTGCGCCGCGCCGAGCCGCGTTGGGCCTTGCCGTCGATGGCGATCAGCATCAGCTCGGGCGGATCGGTGGCGACGGGGGTCAATCCCTTTCGCTGCATCCGTTTGGGCGCTCATTTTCAGTCGAACCCGCGACTTTTCCGGTTGTAGCGATTTTGCCGGCTGTGTGCCGTGGCTGATTCGAATTTTTCTTGACGGAGATTATGTGTAACTGAGACAAGTATTGCTGTTCAAAGTCGCCATTTCATCGATTACGCATCTGACACGTGGGGGTTCTACGATGCCGGTCACGCCCACTTATCCCGGTGTGTACATCCAGGAATTACCCAGTGCGGTCCACACGATCACCGGTGTCGCCACGTCGATCACCGCATTCGTGGGTTTCACGGCTCGCGGGATCGACAACCGGGCCGAGCAGATCCTTAGCTTCGGGGATTATCAGCGTTTGTTCGGAGGGCTGGCCTCCGACAGCGAGCTGAGTTACGCAGTCCAGCAGTTCTTCGCCAACGGCGGCAATGAGGGGTATGTCGTCCGAGTAGGACGGCATGGCGCGACCTTCGCGCAAGTGGCCTTTGGCGGCTTGACGTTCACCGCCCTCAGCAGCGGTGCCTGGGCGAATGGCCAGCTCTACATCGATGTGGACTTCAACGGCCTGGGTCAACCATTGCCTGGGACGGTGACAGTCACGTCGGGTTCCGCTCAAGTCACCGGAACTCTCACTGCCTTCACGAACGCCTTGGTCAACCTGTGGCTAGTCTTCGCCGCAGACCCGAACCAGACGCCGTACCAGGTGCAATCGGTCACGAACGCGACCACCCTGACCCTCGCCGCGAAATACAACACGACCGCAAGCGTGCCGACCGCGACCACGGCGACGCTTTTGACTGACCCCCTGGCCTTCAACCTGACCATCACCGATATTCCGGACGGCACCGTCGAACCGTTCCCGAACGTGTCGCTCAACAGCAACCTGAACAACTATGTCGCGGCCGTGGTCAATGACCCTGATAACGGGTCGCAGCTCGTCAACGTCCAGGTCAGCAGCCCGGCGCCCACTGTGCCGCCTCCGGTGACGGGGATCGTGGGTGCTGCACTAACGATCTTTGGCGTCAGCACGGCCTTGAGTGGAGGAGCGCTGGCGGGGACCGTGCAGTTGACGCAGGGCTCGACGACCGTCGTGGGGACCGGGACAAAGTTCACGACCGCCCTTCAGGGCGGCCAGTTGATCGCATTCGCCTCGGATCCGTCGCAAACACCGTATCAGATCAGCAGCACAATCACCGATGACACCCACCTGACCTTGGTCCAGAGCTACAGCGGATCGAGCATTGCCTCGACCCAGCTGCGGCTGATGGCACCGACGAATTCCAATTACGGCATCTCATTCGGCGTTAGCTCGCCGTCGACAACGACGTTCCCGCAACTCCCGATCAACGTCAACGTCTTCCCGAAGAACGTGGCCATTCCCCAGACCGTGGCCGGGTTGGCCGCACAGATCCAGAAAACGCTCAACGCCGCGCTGGCCGTGCAGATGCCGGGGGCCTCGGTGCAGTGTTCGGCCTCCGGCATTGGGAGCACGCTGGCGATTCGCGTGAATGCCTTGATCCCCCAATACCCCGATGCCATCGTGACCTTCTCCGCGCCTTCAACATCGAGCGGATGGCAGGACGCATCTGGATCTCTCGGTCTGAACTCGAGCGCGTCTCCTACCGAGAATGTGGCGCATTATGCCCTGGGCACGGGCAACGGGACATCGAATACTTGGGGCGGATCTCAGACGAGTTCGGTGCCCGGCAGCGATGGGACCGGAGGACTGCCCTGGACGGCGGACCTGATCGGCGATCAATCGGCCTACACCGGGATCTACGCCCTGGAGAGGGTCGATCTGTTCAATCTCTTGAGCATTCCCGATGCGACGCGGGCGAGCCCGGGGAATTCCTCGGCCCCGGATTCGAACGTCGATTACAATAGCATCTACAGCGCGGCGATTGAGCTTTGCGACCGGAGGAGGGCCTTCCTTCTGGTCGACTCCCCACCGAATGTCAACACTCCCTCGGGCGCAGTCGATTGGATCACCTCCACGCTCGCCGTGCAGGACGCGAACGGCGCTGCCTTCTTCCCTCGCGTGCGGGCGCCGGACCCACTCAATAACTATCAGCTCCGCACGTTCGCACCCTCGGGAGTCGTCGCCGGTGTGTATGCCCGGATCGACGCGAACCGTGGCGTCTGGAAGGCGGCGGCCGGCACGGAGGCCACGCTGACCGGCGTTCAGGGACTCGTCTACAAGCTCACCGACGCCGAGAACGGCGTCCTCAACCCGCTGGGCTTGAACTGCTTCCGGACCTTCCCCGTGTACGGCACGGTCCTCTGGGGGGCACGGACGCTCCTCGGGGCGGACGCCGATGCCAGTCAGTGGAAGTACGAGTCGGTGCGCCGCGTGGCGCTTTATATCGAAGAGAGCCTCTATCGCGGGACCCAGTGGGTCGTCTTCGAGCCGAACGACGCGCTCCTGTGGGCGGCGATCCGGCTCAACATCGGCTCGTTCATGCAGAGCCTATTCGTCAAGCAGGCCTTCCAGGGAATGACGCCGGCCGACGCCTACTTCGTCAAGTGCGACAGCGAGACGACTACCCAGGACGACATCGATCAAGGGATCGTCAACGTCCTGGTCGGTTTCGCGCCGCTGAAGCCCGCCGAGTTCGTCATCATCCAGATCCAGCAGATGGCCGGGCAGGCCCAATCCTGAGCCCATTGATCCGTCGACCGGAAAGGGGGAGCGATGGCCGAGTTCGTCATCAACGCGACACGCCTGAATCCGTATATGAATTTCAAGTTCCAGGTCAAATGGGATGGGCGCTACGTGGCTGGCATCAGCAAGGTCTCGGCGCTGACGCGGACGACGGAAGTCGTCTCGTTCCGCGACGGGGCCGATATGAGCACGGACCGGAAATCGCCGGGCCGTTCCAAGTTCGAGGCCATCACGCTCGAACGCGGCGTGACCCATGACCCCGAGTTCGAGGCCTGGGCCGCCAAGGTCTGGCAGGTCAACGCGGGACTCGGGGCCGAGGTGTCGCTGCAGGATTTCCGCAAGGATATCATCATCGACTTCTACAACGAGGCCGGCCAGCTCGCCCTCAGCTACAAGGTCTACCGCGCCTGGGTCTCGGAATACCGGGCCCTTCCGGACCTGGATGCCAATGCCAACGCGGTGGCCATCCAGCATATCAAGATCGAGAACGAGGGCTGGGAGCGCGATACATCGGTGCCCGAGCCGACGGAAACCAGCTACACCTCGACCTCGGCCTGAGGCCGCCGGGAGTGCTGATCCATGCGTGCCCTGACCGGGGAATTACTCGTGGAGGCGTGGGAGCGAGGCGCTCCCCAGAGCGAATCGAATCGCGCGCTCACGATGCTCGCCGTGGCGTGCCCTCAGATACCCCTGGAACGACTGGCGACGCTCGGCATACCGGAGCGGAACCTCCAGCTCCTCCGGCTCCGGCAGTTGAGCTTCGGCCCGACGATCGCGGGATCGCTGCCGTGCCCCTCGTGCCGGACACGACTGGAGTTCGCCCTGCCAATCGCTTCCCTGGTCGACCGACTGAAGGAGCTCGTCCCCGACGGACCTCTGACCTGGACCATCGGGCCGCGGACTTATCGCATGCGCCCGGCGAATAGCCAGGATCTCGCGGCCGCGATCAACCAGCCGGATCCTCGATCCGCGCGCCGACTCCTCCTGGCCCGCTGCCTGTCCGTGACGGACGCCGAGGGCGCGGAGGAAGGATGGGATATCGGCGGCCCGGAGTCGGAAGCGTCGGCATTGGAACGTTTCGAGCAGCTCCATCAAGGCGCCGAGATCCTGTGCACGGCGAAGTGCCCCGAGTGCGCCGCGGTCGAGCGCGTCGACCTGGATATCGGCCGGTTCCTCTGGTCGGAGCTGCGGCATGCCGCGATCCGTTTCCTCCACGAGGTCCACGAGCTCGCCAGCGCTTATGGTTGGTCGGAAGCGGCGATCATGACGATGAGTAGCCAACGCCGGAGCATGTACCTCGAGATGGTGCGAGCATGAGCGATCTACTGGGACGTATGATTGCGCGAGCACGGGCACCCCTGTCGCCCGTCCAGCCGATCCTCGCTTCTCTCTACGAGCCGGCTAACGGGCCGGGGCCCGAGCCGGTTACGCCATGGCCCGACCACGAGATCGAGAGAGAGGAGCCGTCTTCTCAAGAGGCTCGGCCTCTGGTGAGCCCTGTGACATCCCAGCCCGGCGAGATCCAGGCGAGCGGACCGTCCCTCGTCGATCAGCCGATCGGACGCCGCGACCCCGAACCCCGCGACCCCGAGCCCCGCATGCCCGAGCCGCGCCAGCCGGACCGGACGATCGAGCGCCACGAATCCGGGCTCCGGATTCCCGAGCCGCGCCAGGTGGAAGCGACTCGCGATGAGAGGCCGATCTCGACGCTCGAGAAAGAGAGCGGATGGGATCGCATGCCTTTACGTTCTCCGATCTTCGAACCGCCGGCGACTGGCCGGCCCGTCACCGCCCCGGTGCGACCCGCGACCGCCCCGACGCGGCCTGTCATCGCCCCGACGCGGCCCGCGACTGCCTCGACGCGGCCAGAGATGGCGGACCAGGAACCAGAGGGACCGTCCCAGGCGACCGTCGCTGCCGGAGCCTCCCGGTCCGAGCACTCCCGGCAGGCTCCACGTCCGATCTCGATCCCGGCTACCCGGGAGTGGAAGACTGAGGCAGGTGTCGATTCGGGCTCGCTCGAGACCGGCATCTCGCCCGCGTGGGTCGAGACGCGTCGACCTGCACCGCGGGAATCGGCCAGGCGAGAGCGAGAAGATCCCGCCCCCGATTCGCACCTGGAGGTAAACATCGCGATCGGGCATATCGAGGTGCGATCGGTGCCGAAGGTGGAAGCCCCGCGACGACCCGCGGCCAAGCCTCGAGTGACGCTCGACGAGTATCTCCGGCGCCGCAATGGAGACTCGCGATGAGCGACTACCTCGCCGTTGCCGGCGTCAGTGCCGTTCTGAAGCGGGTGCTCTACGACGAACTGGCCAAGAGCGGGCCCAACGAGATCATGCCGGCCTCCTCGACGCCCGGGATCAGCGCGCTCTCGCCCGACCTCATCGCGACCGGCCCCGACGAGCAGCCCCAGGTCAACCTCTTCATGTACTACGCCAGCCACAATGCGAGCTACCGCAATGTCGGCATGCCCTCGCGCGACGACCAGGGAAAGCGCATCAGCAATCCTCCGCTGGCCTTGAACCTGCACTACCTGGTCAGCGCCTACGGCAAGAATGAATTCGATGCGGAGATCCTGCTGGGTTGGGCCATGCAGGTGCTCCACGAGCATCCCATCCTCTGGCCGAACACGATCCAGGAGAAACTGGCGGAGCTGGTCGGGAGTGGAAGCTCCCCTTCCCAGGAGCTCCAATTGATCTCGAAGACGACCCTGGCCAGCCAGATCGAGCACATCCGGATCACGCCCGAGTCGCTCTCCAACGAGGAGATCTCCAAGCTCTGGATGGCCTTCTCGACCCATTATCGGCCCACCACTTCGTACAAGATCTCGGCGGTCTTGATTCAAGAGACCCGGCCATTCCAGTCGAACATGCAGGTGCGGCATCGGAAGATCCTCGTGCTCCCCTGGCAGAGCCCGAGCATCGAAGTCGTCTCGCCGCAGATCATCGGCGCCGGCGAGACCTTGACGATCACGGGTCAGAATTTCATCTCCGGTACCGCCTCCGATACCCTGGTATCCTTCGATGGCAGCCCGCCCGTCGTACCGGCCACCGTGCAGGGGTCGTGCATCCGCGTCATCATCCCGACCACACTCCAGGCCGGGGTACGAACGGTACGGGTCGTGAATCGGGTCCGGTTCGGGGTTCCGACCGACCCCCACCCGGGTTTCTCCTCCAGCGCGACGCCGTTCTTGCTTTCGCCGGCGATCACGACTCCGCCGCCGATCATCGCGACCGTCGGATCGACCCTGTCGATCGCCGTCACGCCGCCGGTTGGCCGAGATCAACAGGCCGTGCTCCTGATCGGCGACTCGGCCATCGAGATCGCCCCGCGTCAACCCAGCGACCCGGCGACAGCGACGACTCTGAATTTCCTCATACCGACGGGTTTTCCCTATTCCACCCCGCCGGCCTCCTCCCCGCTACGAGTGCAGATCGACGGGGCGCAAAGCCGTCTCACGCTGGATTCCAACCCGAGCAGTCCGACCTATGGTCAGTTCCTTCCCCAGGTGGAGGTGAACGGGCCATGAGACCGAATTGGGAGGAATCGAATCAGCACGGCCTGAGCGAGTCGTTGGATCGGGTCTTCGCCGCGATCTCGCGAAGCGACGGCAATCCGCCGGCCTCTCCGCCCTCGGGCGCGGGGGGGGCGGATGCGGCGGAGTCCGGCCGGGAGGCGAAGGCCGCGACGACAGCCCTGGAGCAGCTCGAATGCCTCTTCGGCCTGACGCCGTTCGAACGGGATATCCTGGTGCTTTGCGCCGGCGCCGAACTGGAGCGCCGCTTCGCCGAGGCCTGCGCCGCCGATTGGGGCGCCGCGCGGTCCGCCTGGCCGACGTTCGGGCTGGCATTGTCGGCCCTGCCCGACCCCCATTGGAGCGCTATCAGCCGCGACGGGCCCTTGCGCTCCTGGAGGCTCGTCGAGATCGGTGCCGGGGACGGACCGCTCAGGAGTCCGCTGAGGATCGACGAACGAATCCTGTGCTTCCTGCTGGGAGTCCCCTCCACCGACGAGCGCCTCGAGGCCTTCATCCGGCCGATGCCCCCGTCGGCCGATTGCATCACCGCGTCGCATTCCGAGGTCGCGGCGCTGGCGGCAAACTACTGGGCCGCGACGAGCAACGATCGTCGCGGCCTCAAGCCGGTCCTCATGGTGGCGCGGAGTCGGTTCGATCAACGGATGGTCACGCAGGAGATTTGCCGCCTCCTCGGCGTGCAGCCCCAGGTCTTGCGCGCGGCGGACATCCCGTCCGGTGTCGCGGAGCGTGCCCAACTCGCCCGGATCTGGAACCGCGAGGCGCTCCTCGCCGGAGCGGTGCTCTCGATCCAGGCGGCAGACGTCGAGGGGCCGGAAGCCGTCGGGCAAGTCCGCGCATTCCTCGATGCGATCTTCGTCCCCGTGGTTCTGGAGATCCGGGAAGGCTCGCCGCTCGAGCAGATCGATGGCTTCCGCGTCGAGGTCCCCGGCCTCGTCGACCTGGAACGCAAGGCTCTCTGGATGGAGAGCCTGGGACCGCTCGCGAGCCGAATGAACGGCGAACTGGATCGGATCGTCGAGTGCTTCCATTTCGACGCCGGGCAGATCCGGCTCGCCGGCGCCATGGCCAGGGATGCGGCGGCCCATCGGGCCGAGGCGGATCCGAATCGTCTGACCTGGGACGCGTGCCGCACCCGGGCCAGGCGATCGCTGGAAAACCTGGCACAGCGGATCGAGGCCAGGGCGGGCTGGCAAGATCTCGTGCTCCCCGCGCAGCAGGTCGAGACCCTGCGCCAGATCGTGGCGCACGTCCGACGAAGATCGATCGTACATGGCCATTGGGGCTTCTCGGACAAGTATTCGCGCGGACTGGGCGTCACCGCCCTGTTTGCCGGCGCCAGCGGGACCGGCAAGACCATGGCGTCCGAAGTCATCGCGCGCGCGCTCGATCTGGACCTCTATCATGTCGACCTGGCTTCGGTCGCGAGCAAGTACATCGGCGAGACCGAGAAGAACCTGCGCCGGATCTTCGACGGGGCCGAGGAGAGCGGGGCAGTCCTACTCTTCGACGAGGCCGACGCCATCTTCGGCAAGCGCAGCGAGGTCCGGGACAGCCATGACCGCTACGCCAACCTGGAGATCAGCTACCTGCTCCAGCGCATGGAGTCGTACCACGGCGTGGCGATCCTGACGACCAATATGAAACATGCGATGGACAACGCGTTCCTGCGTCGAATCCGGTTCATCATCCAGTTCCCGCTGCCCGATGCGGCGCAGCGTCGGCTCATCTGGGAGCGGGTCTTCCCGGCGGCAGCACCGGTCCTCGACCTGGATTACAACCGGCTTTCCCAGCTCAATATCCCCGGCGGGATCATCCGCAATATCGCGACTCACGCAGCCTTCCAGGCCGCGGAGGAGGGGTCGGCCATCGGCATGGTCCACATCCTCCGCGCGGCCAGGGTGGAGTATGCCAAGATCGAACGACCATTGACCGCAACCGAGACCGGAGGCTGGTCATGAACTCGACGAACCGCAACGAACTCCCTGGGCGGAAGACCGCGACCCGCGTTCCGGGCGGCAAGCTTGGCGGTCCGGCACCCGCCGTCGCGGCCGACCATCCGCCTCGATCGCGGGACGGCACGCCCGCACGGTCGGCCATGCCAGGCCGGACCGTCCTCAACTTCCACGTCGAGCGGATGACCCTCGAGGGCATCTCGCGGGCCGACGCCGGGCGGGTCGCGGCGGCGATGCGGCGCAAGATCGCCGAGCTGTCCAGGACGACCGCCGTGTTGAGCCGGGCATCCCCCACCCGCATCGCGAGGTTCGACGGGGGGATCATCGTGGCAGGATCGAGTCCGGAACAGATCGGACAGCACATCGCGATCCAGATCTTCAAGCGGCTGACGCGTTGAGGCGATGCGGAGTCGACGCGAACCGGCACGACGGGGCGGGTACCCGGGATTGGACCCCCGTATGGGCCTACCGGACCGGCACTGAACTCGGATGCGACTCGTTGAGTGAAAGGGGAAATCGGGATGCCGAACGTCTCGCCGCGAGTGCAGAAAGGCGCGATCATCTCGCTCGATCCGACGCTCGGCGTACCCCTGGGCACGATCACCTTCCAGTACAACCCGGAGTCGATCACCCGCTCGCTCAAGCCGCAGCCCGTCGGCGACGAGCCGGACCGCACCGAGATCTTTCGCCTGAAGGGGCCGGCGATCGAGACGATCAAGTGCACGCTCGAGATCGACGCGACCGACCTGCTCGCTGCCGGCGACCCGACCACGCTCAGCTTCGGGATTCAGCCGCAGCTCTCCGCGCTGGAGCTCTTGTTGTATCCGTCGAGCGTCACCCTCATCGCCAACGAGGCGCTGACATACCTGGGCACGATCGAGATCCTGCCGATGGAATCGGCCCTCACGCTGTTCGTCTGGAGCAAGACGCGGGCCACCCCCGTGCTGATCACCGACCTCGAGATCACTGAGGAAGCGTTCGACCCTCAGCTCAATCCGATCCGCGCCAAGGTCTCGCTGGGCATGCGAGTCCTGAATGTCAATGACGTGGGCTTCCTCAATCCCGCGGGCGCGCTGTACATGGCGTATCAGTTGGAGAAGGAAGCCCTGGCCTTACTGTCAAGCTGAAAGGCGTCTCACCCGTGGACAGTGCATTACAAACCCTGGTCGCGTCGGCCGCGGGCACCGGAGGGCCGACGAATCCCAGCAGCCGCTACTACGGCTCCGCGATCGAGTACTACACCCGCGCCGACGGCGTGCAGGTCGCATACCTGCAACGGCGGATCATCCCCCAGTCGGACATCTATACCGCGGCCCAGTCCTACGCGGTCGTCGACGGCGACCGGCTGGACAACCTGTCGGCCAAGTTCTTCGGCGATCCGATCCTCTACTGGATGATCTGCGACGCCAACGACGCGACGGATCCGGACGAGCTGACCGCGCAGGTTGGCCAGTCGATCCAGATCCCGCTGGCTTCGGGTATACCCTCGGGGGCTCGCAGTGGCTAGCGGATTATACCTGACACTCCTGGTGGGCCCGGTCGTGGCGGTCCCCGCGCCCAAGCCGCTGATGGACGCGCTGACGTCCGTGGAAGTCAAGGTGTCGGCCACCGGCCGCAGTGCGTTCCAGCTCGGTTTCACCCTGGCCAACAACTCAGTCCTGCAAACCTTCTTCCTCCTGGCGGCCGGCTCGCCGCTGCCGGTCCTCCGCGTCATCCTGGTCGTGACGTTCGGCGGGCTCCCCCAGGTGGTCTTCGACGGGATCGTCCTCCACCATGAGATCGTCGAGGATGCGATGAAAGGCTCGAGCGTCCTGACGGTGACCGGCGAGGACCTGTCCTCGCTGATGGGGCGCACGGAGTTCTCCGGGCTACCCTACCCCGGAATGACGCCGGACCTGCGCGTCCTGACGATCCTGGCCAAGTATGCCGTCTTCGGGGTGATCCCCGTCGTCGTGCCGGCGGTCGTGCCCGATATCGACGTCCCGATCGAGAAGATCCCGACCCAGAAAGGGACCGACCTGGAATACATCCAGCAACTGGCCAAGGAGTCGGGATATGTCTTTTACATCGAACCCGGGCCGGTTCCGGGGACCTGCCAGGCGTACTGGGGTCCGCAGATCAAGATCGGCCTCCCGCAAGCCGCCCTGAACGTGAACATGGATACTTGGACGAATGTCGATAGCCTGAGCTTCCGGTACCAGCCGGAATCGGCGATCCTCCCCATCGTGTTCATCCAGGACCCGACGACCAAGGTCGTCCTGCCGATCCCGATCCCGTCGGTGAATCCGCTCAACCCGCCGCTGGGGGCCGTGATCCCGATCCCGCAGCAGATCGAGGAGATGAAGGATACCGCCAAGCTGTCGCCGGGACAGGCCTTGATGCGCGGCTTCGCCCGGGCGACGGAGACCGGCGACGTGGTCACGGGAGATGGCAGGCTCGATGTCCTGCGGTACGGGCAGATCCTCAAGGCACGCCAGCTCGTCACCGTGCGCGGGGCCGGAGTGGCCTTCGACGGCCTGCATTACGTCGAGAGCACGACCCATAGCATCAAGCTCGGCCAGTACAAGCAAAGCTTCACGCTGAAACGAAACGGGCTGATCTCCACCTCGCCGGCTTTTCCGACGACACCGTTCTAGAAACCCGGGAAGCGATCCATGGCACAGAAGCACATCGGTAAATTTCGCGGTACGGTGATCAACAATATCGACCCGCTCCAGATGGGACGTCTGATGGTCCAGGTCCCGGATGCTTCGAACCTGCTGCCGTCGACCTGGGCGATGCCCTGTCTGCCCTTCGCCGGGATCCAATCGGGCTTCTTCGCCGTCCCGGCGATCGGGTCGGGGGTCTGGATCGAGTTCGAACAGGGGGACGCCGATTACCCGATCTGGACGGGCTGCTTCTGGGGATCGGCCGCGGAAGTGCCCGCCCTGGCACTGGCGGGACCCCCGGGGCTCCAGCAGATCGTGATCCAGACCGTCACCCAGAACACGCTCATGATCAGCGACGCGCCGGGCCCGACCGGCGGGATCCTCCTGAAATCCACCACCGGCGCGCTGATATCGATCAACGAGACCGGGATCACGATCAGCAACGGTCAAGGGGCGACGATCCTGCTCACGGGTCCGAGCGTGACGGTCAACGAGGGTGCTCTCCAGGTTATCTGATTGCAATCAGGAGCGTTTGCCATGCCGGGTTTCCTCCTCCACCAAGGTGCGACGGTGATGTGCAGTCATGGGGGTCAGGCCATGCCGACGGTACCCAATCCGCGCGTCCTGGTCAGCGGCCAGCCCACGGCCATGCTCTCCTCACCCTGGACGGTCGTCGGCTGCCCCGGGGTGCCGGCGGTGCCGATCCCCCCATGCGTCACGGGGCAGTGGGTCGTGGGCACGGTGCGCGTGACTTCGACCGGACAGCCACTGGTGCTCATGACCGGCCAGGCCGTCTGCGTCCCCACGGGGACCCCGCTCTTACCGATGGTTTCACAAGTGCGCGTCACGGCGACCTGAGGTACCATGAACCTGCAATACCCCTTCGGATTCGATAACAACGGGCAGACCGCGCAGACCGACCTGGCGAGTCACATCAACGACATGATCGAGCAGATCCTCTTGACCTCGCCGGGTGAGCGGGTGAACCGGCCGACCTTCGGCAGCGGGACGGCCCAACTGGTCTTCGCGCCGAACAGCGATCTGCTGGCGGCGACCCAGCAGCAGATCATCCAGTCGTCATTGCAGATGTGGCTCTCCGACCTGATCCGGGTCCAGTCGGTCGACGTGACTGCGCAGGATTCCACGCTGCTAATCACCATCGTCTACACGATCATCCAGACCCAGCAACAGCAGACCCAGCAACTGGTCTACGGCGCGACCGCAACATGATCTACTCCTGCTCGCAACAGAATCGGCGCACCCTGGTGTTGCAGCACCCGGGATTGAACGGGATCGACTATCTCGAAGTCGCCGGCGAGGGTGCCGGCGGCGGTTGCGGCACGACGTTGCTGGTCACGTTGCTCAAGGACGCCCGGGCGGTCGCGCTCGTCCCGGCCCAGGTCGTGATCACCGGAGGCTCTTCCGATGCGCAGGTCCAGGTCGTCGCGGTCTCGCCCGGTACCGACGAAGCTCCGCTGGTCCTGACCGTCCAGCTCAATCAAACCGGCGATTTCTCGACCTACACGTTCGCCCTGGTGGCAGACCCTGCCACCCAGGACCCTCCAGATGGATTCGATCCCCAGCTCTCGTCCGTGGACTTCTCGTTCAAGGCCGGCTGCCCCACGGTCGGGGACTGTCTCCCCAGCAATTGCTGTCCTCCGGCGCCGCAGACCGAGCCAGACATCAATTACCTGGCGAAGGATTATGACGGCTTCCGGCAAGTGATGCTCGACCGGCTGGCCGTCCTCGTGCCCGGCTGGACCGAGACGCATCCCTCCGACGTGGGGATCGCGTTGGTCGAGATCCTGGCGTATGCGGCCGACCATCTCAGCTACCAGCAGGACGCCTCCGGCACCGAGGCGTACATCGGCACGGCGCGCAGCCGGATCTCCCTGCGCCGCCACGCCAAGCTGGTCGATTATCAGATCAAGGAGGGGAATAACGCCAGGGTCTGGGTCTACCTGAACGTCACGAACGACGGTGTCTCGATCCCCTCAGGAACGCTCGTCTTTCCGCGAGTCCCGGGCCTGCCCACCATCATCCCGCCCGGTTCCGCGACGGCCCAGTCGCTCCAGAGCTCCGGCATGCCGGGCTTCGCCACGATGGAGGACGCGACGCTCTATCAGGAGCAGAATCAAATCAGCTTCTACACCTGGAGTGACACGGACTGCTGCCTCGCCCCCGGCGCGACGACCGCGACGCTGCTGGGCCGGTTGTCGACGCTGTCGGTTGGTAGCGTCCTGATCTTCGAGGAGATATTAGGACCTGAGACCGGCAATCCGGGGGATGCCGACCCCACCCATCGCTGGGCCGTCCGGTTGACCCAGATCCAGATCAATAATTATAAAAATTGCCCCCTGGTCGATCCCCTCAACGGTCAGCCGATCACCCGGATCTGGTGGGCGAGCGACGATGCATTGCCCTTCCCCTTGTGCATCTCCTCGACGACCGACCCGATCGACGGATCGGTGCCACTGACCGACGTCAGCGTGGCATTCGGGAATGTCATCGCGGCCGACCACGGGATCTGGCAGGACTGGGAGGATCTGGGCGTAGTCCCGGCACCACCCCTACCGCCCGTCACCCAGACGAGCTGCTCCTGCGGCTCCCAGAGTTCGCTGCCGATCTCACGTCCGCGCTATTACCCGCAGCTATCCCAGTCGCCATTGACATACCAGGGAGCCTACAACCTTTCCGGCCCGGCGACGTCGTTCATCGGGGCCTCATCGTCGAGCACGTCGTCCCCGACGGCGCAGCTCTGCGTGCGCGATGATCAGGGCCAGGACTGGGTGGTGCAACCCGACCTCCTGTCCAGCACCGATCTCCAGAAGGTATGCGTGGCCGAGATCGAGAGCGATGGCACCGTCTTCTTGCGGTTCGGCGACGGACAGTATGGTGCCGCCCCGGAGATGAACGCGAGTTTCCAGGCGCGTTATCGCATCGGGATCGGGATCGCGGGGAATATCGGACGGGACAGCCTGGCGCACATCGTGACAGGTGCGGCCGGGATCAAGTCGGTGAGCAACCCGATGGCCGCGGCCGGCGGGGTCGATCCCGAGACGATGGAACAGATCCGCCAGCAGGCCCCCTTCGCCTTCCGGACGCAGCTCCGCGCCGTGACGGAGGCCGATTACGGGACCCAGGCCCAACTCGATCCGGCCATCAGTGCGGCGCGCGGCACGTATCGGTGGACGGGGAGTTGGTATACCGCGTTCGTCTCGATCGACGCGGCGGCCGGCGACGTACCCACCGCATCCCTGCTCGCGACCACCAAGCAGCGCCTGAACCTGCTGCGGATGGCCGGTGTTGACCTCGAGGTCGAGGGCGCGGTGATCGTCGGGCTCCGCATCGAGATGAGTATCTGCGTCGATCCGGATCACTTCCAGGGCGACGTGGAACAGGCGCTGATGCAGCTCTTCACCACGGGCGATCTGTGCGACGGCAGGAGCGGGATCCTGAACCCGGAGAATTTCACGTTCGGCCAGACGGTCTACACGAGCCCCCTGATCGCGGCCGCCCAGGGAGTGGACGGCGTCACGTCGGCGACCATGACGCTGTTCCAGCGGATGGACGACCCGTCGATCGACGGCGCCGCGCAGGGCTTCCTCACGATGGGCCGCCTGGAGATCGCGCGGTGTGACAACGACCCGAATCGGCTCGACTACGGCATCTTCGTCTTGCAGATGGGGGGCGGGAAATGAACGGCGCTTGCGAGTCGATCGCCGAGCAGCTTTGCGGTTGTTGCCAGGGCGTCGGGACCCAGACACCGGAACCGATCACGAATCGGCCCGCGCTCTCGGCGATCGCCTACCGCGTCGGCACCCAGGCCGCCTTCAAGTCGAGCCTGCTGGCGGAGCTCTCCGATCCCGACTTCCTGGCGCTGGTGCCGTTGCGGACCCGGGCCGATTCGGATTTCACCATCGCCTTGCTCGACGCCTGGGCGGTCGCCCTGGACATCCTGAGCTTCTATCAGGAGCGGCTCGCCAATGAATCGTATCTGCGCACGGCCGTCGATCAGCGGTCGGTGATCGAGCTGGCCCGGCTGGTCGGCTACACGCCATCGCCGGGCGTCGGGGCCTCCGCCTTCGTCGCCTTCACGCTCAGCAGCGCGCCCGGCTCGCCCGACAACGTGCTGATCCCAGCGGGGAGCCGGGTGCAGAGCGTGCCCCAGCCGGGCCAGTCGCCCCAGGTCTTCGAGACCTCCAGCGACCTGACGGGGCTCATCGCCTACAACTCGCTGCAGGCCCAGACGACGGTGCCGTGGGGGCTCAATACCGGCGATCTCTCGACATGGTTGAGCGGCACCAGCAACAATCTCAACCCCGGCGACGGCATCCTCTTCGTCAGTTCCACCCTCTACAATTCGCCCGCATCCGGCCCCGCGGACTTCCACATCATCACGAACGTCGTCATCAATTCGAATACGCAATCAACCCAGGTGACTTGGGACCAGCCGCTATCGAGCTGGGTCGGCCAGAATAACCCCGGCGTGTATGTCTACGCCTTCAGGAAGCGGGCCGCACTCTTCGGCGTCCAGGCTCCGCTCCCCTGGACGCTCGCCTCGCTCAATCTCAGTAGTTTTCCCATGTATAATAACGATTGGGCTTTCCAGTACACCATCGGCACTTCTCAGATCAATCTCGATGCGTCATACCCGTCCGTGACCCCGTCTCAGCCGGCCTCTTCCAGCTCGCCGGCCGCGCCGCAGTGGACGGTATTGAGCGGGCCCGGCCTGATCATGCTCTTCCAGGTCGTCTCTACGGCGGAGACCGGTCCGGGGCTGTATACACTGACCACCAAGACGACCCAGTTGACCCTGGCCAACGGGCAGGCGCTGGTCAACCTCCACCAACCTACGGACTTCTATGAAGCGGCCCTCGCCGAACTCGTATTCGCGTTAGATGCCTATGAGGCGGATCAGGCCCTGGGCTCGCCGACGGTGCAGGATATCGACAATCTCATCCAGGCGTGGACGAACCTGTTTCAGGTGTTTGCCGGAGTGATCCCGACCGATACATTGCTGGCCTACATCGTGAGCCAGACGCGAAATACGACCGCGTTCGTCCAGAGTAACCTCTTGACCACGGTCGCCCCCCCCTACATTTCCCCCTGGAGCTACGACGCCTCCTTCCAGAGGCAGTCGGGCCTGCTCAAGCCGGTCGAGGGCGCCGACCTCGAGATCGTCGGCGGGCAGCAGATCAGCCTCGGTCAGCCGGTTGCCGTCTCCGGCCGTCGGCTCCGGCTGACGGTGACGACGGGCAGCCAGGCGAGCTTCGTCCCCGACGGAGCATCCAGCGGCCTGCAAGTCACCGACGGACAGACGTTCCTCCTGGACGCGTTCCCGCCGCCCGCCGACCCGTCCACGGCGGGGTATCTGATCTGGCAAGCGATCACGACCAGCGGCGTTGCCGGATCGCTGCATACCGGCGGCGGCAATGTGATGCTGATCCCCGCCGACCCGGGCGATCCCATCGTCGGCGAAGCGGCGGTGATCAGCCAGACCAGCGTCGTGGGCCCGATCACGACCCTGAGTTTCATCCAGCCGCTGGCACGGATTTACGACCGTTCCACGGTCGCCGTCAATGCGAATGCCGTGGCCGCCACTCAGGGCGAGACCATGTATGAGATCCTCGGCAGCGGCGACGCCACCAACGCCGCCCTGGAATTCACCCTGAAGCAATCGCCCTTGACGTACGTCCTCTCATCCACCGGCCAGGGGGCCAGCTCGACGCTCCAGGTCTGGGTCAACAATCTCCTCTGGCAAGAGGTCGACAACTTCCTGGCATCCGGTCCGACCGATCGTGTTTACGTGACCCAGACGAATCAGCAGGGTCAGGTCACCGTCCAGTTCGGCGACGGCATCCAGGGGTCACGCACGCCCACCGGGCAGATGAACATCCGGGCGGTCTACCGCAAGGGGATCGGGTCGGCGGGCAACGTCCAGGCGGGCCAGTTGTCCCAACCGCTCGATCGCCCGCAGGGGCTCAAGGGCGTGACGAACCCCGACCCCGCCACCGGAGGCGCCGATCCCGATTCGGCCGACGACGCCAGGGCCAGCGCACCGTTGCACGTGCTAACCCTCGACCGGGTCGTGTCGCTCGAGGACTACCAGAATTTCACCCTGGCGTTCGCCGGCATCGCCAAGGCGCTGGCGACCTGGACCTGGTTCGGCCGCACCCGAGGCGTGTTCCTCTCGGTGGCCGGGGCCAATGGCGCCGTGTTCCAGGCCGGCGATCCCACCCTCGTCGCCCTGGTGAGCGCTTTGCAGGCCGCCGGCAATCCGTACGTCCCGATCCAGGTGGTCTCCTATCAGCCCGTCCTGTTCGAGATCGCCGTGGGCGTCCGCATCGATACGACCGATTACGACCCGACGCTGGTCCTGGGACAGGTCTGGCAGGCGCTCTCGACCGGCTTTGCCTTCGGGCAACGTCAACTGGGGCAGGGGGTGGCGCAGAGCGAGGTCATCGCCATGATCCAGCAGACGCCCGGCGTGATCGCTGTCGAGCTGAGCGGGTTCAACCGGCAAGGGCAGGCGGCGGCCAATCCGCTCAGCCCGGTCTTGCGGGCGGCCGCGCCCCTGGCCGGTCAAAACAGCACGCCGCAGGGTGCCGAGATGCTCCTGCTGGATCCGGGGTCCCAAGGCAACATCGGAGTGTGGTGATGAGCCTCAACGCCGACCAACTTTACGCCCTGCTGCCCGCCATCTACCGCACGCGCGACGCGGAGAACGGCGGACCGCTCCAGGCACTGCTCGCGGTGATCGCCGGGCAGTCCGCGATCCTCGAAGAGAACATCCTCCAGCTCTACGACGACGAGTTCATCGAGACCTGCGCGCCCTGGGTGATCCCGTACATCGGCGATCTGATCGGCGTGAACCCGATCTATGAGATCACCGGTCAGGTCAGCGGCCTCAGGCGCGCGGAGGTCGCCAATACGATCGGCTACCGGCGCCGCAAGGGCACGCTCCTGGCGCTGGAACAGGTCACCATGGACGCCTCCGGCCGGACCACGGCGGCCGTCGAGTTCTTCAAGCGATTGATCACGACCGAGAGCATGCACCACGTCCGGCCGCAACACTTCACGAACGTCGACCTGCGTCGCGGCGGCGAGCTGGAGTGGATGAATACGGCCTTCGACACCCTCAACCGGACGATCGATGTCCGTCGGATCGCGCCTCGCGTCCGGATGCCGGCCGACCCGGACCCCACCCCCCTGGACATCAACCTGCATGGCGGCGGCCGGTTCAATATCCCGGACATCGGCATCTACATATGGCGCTGGATTTCGTTCCAGGTCATCCAGGCCCCGGCGTTCGCCGTGGACGGCCGCCGTTACATGTTCAGCCCGCTCGGGCAGGACATCCCGCTCTTCAACCTGCAACCCAACCGCACCTCGTTCAGTCGCCTGACCACGCGGCTCGACGCGCCCCAGCCGATCCGCCGTCGCGAGTTTTTTCACGATCCCTCCCAATTCTACGGCCCGGGTCTGAGCATCCAGCTCTTCGCCGACGGGGTGCCCATCGATGTGTGCCAGATCTGTTGCCGAGACCTCTCGGATGGGCCGGGTTCGTCCTGGGGCTGCACGCCCAAGGGGAAGATCGGGATCGACCCCAAGCTGGGCCGGATCGAGCTGGGCCCGGACGTCCCCGTTCCCGGTCAAATGCAGGTGACCTACTGCTACGGCTTCCCGGCCGAGATCGGCGGAGGTCCTTACGACCGGTCGCAAAGCTTCTCCTTACCCTCATCCCCGAACACCTATACGGCCGTGGTCGGTTCGAGCGGCACGCCGACGCTGGAATCCGCCATCGCAGGCTGGAATGCTCAACCGACGAAGACTCTAGGATTGATCCTCCTGCCCGGCTTCGAATCGTTCGACATCGACCTGCCCGGCCCGGCCGCGATCATCTTGCCGTCGGAGAGCCAGCTCTACATCCTCTCCGCCGCGGTCGATCCCGGGGGCAATCCCGCCGACGCCATTTACAGTGGGTCCTGCGCGACCCTTCGCGGCGACATCGAGGTCCGCGGTCAACAAGCCCCGGTCGCCGAGGGCGGCAGTATCCCACCGGCCGGGCAGCTCGTGATCAGCGGCCTCTGGATCTCCGGCGCCATCCGGATCGGTGGCGATCCGTCGACCGTCCAGTTGCTCGATTGCACGCTGGTCCCGGGCATCGGGCTCTCGCGTGACGGTCGGCCGGTCTCGCCGGGCGAGCCGAGCGTGGTCGCGACGGCGATCGGGGTCAGCCTGAGCCTCGTGCGCTGCATCAGCGGACCGGTCGGCGTCATGTTCGGGGGCATGACGCAAATCTGCACGTGCATCATCGATAGCTCGTCACGCTGCGGCGTCGCCTATGCGGGCGCGGACCTGGCATCCGAGGGGGCCGATCTCCACATCGAGGATAGCACGGTCATCGGCAAGGTGTGGGCCCACTCGATGGAGCTGGCGTCGAACACGATCTTCCTGGCCCGACGGCCGCGGCACGATCCCTGGGATGCATCGCTGTGGTGCAGCACCAGGCAAACGGGTTGCGTGCGCTTCTGCTTCCTCCCTTCCGACGCGATCGTACCGCGCCAGTTCGAATGCCTGCCGGCCGATCCGAGCCAGGAAGATGCCTTCCTGCCGCAGTTCGTCACGCTCGAGTACGGGCACCCGTCGTATGGACTCCTCAGCGGCGACGCACCGATGGCCATCTGGACCGGCGCCGACAACGGCTCGCAGATCGGCGTGTACAACTTCATCCAGGAGACCGAGGCCGTCCGCAACGTGCAGCTCCGCGCCCCGGAGTATCTGCCGTTCTCGCTCGAAGCCGGGATCTTCCTGGAACCCTCGCGTGCGGCGGTCATCAGGCCGGTCCACCATGTCTACGGGGTCGGATTGCGGACGGACGCGGACTGCTGTGCCGATCTCGAGGATGATGAGCTGGCCTATACGGGGATCGGGGCAAGTCTGATCTGATCTCGCGGGCTCGATCCGAACAAGAGCGCGGGCGCGACCTCATTCCGAACGGGAGACACCCCAGATGCGAGGCGACTTCAGCCGAATCCGATTCCGTCCCGGAAAGCATTACACGACCGTGCTCCAGCAGCAGGGCCGGGTCTCGCTCGACGCCGACGGGAACGAGCAAAGTGCGATCAACGAATACATCCGGGACCGGGAAGCGACCGATATCATCGGCCCCTACGGCGGTCCGATCGGCGACGAGGGCTTCCAGATCTCCGTCGACAACGACGCGATCTCGGTCGGGCCGGGCCGGTATTATGTCCACGGGATCCTGTGCGAGAACGCGCAATCGCTGGAATACACCGGCCAGCCCTTCCTGATCAATCCGACCTTGACGGATTCGGAGATCCTCGAGGAGCTGAGTAGCGGCGCGGCCTCGGCCATTCAGGTCTACCTCGAGGTCTGGCGACGGCTCGTGACGGCCCTGGATGACCCGTGTCTCCGCGAGCCGGCGCTCGGCCAGGCGGACACGACGGCGCGGGTGCAGACCGTCTGGCGGGTGGTGGCCGATCCGGTCACGGTCACGGGCACATCCACGCCCTCGCCTCCACCCGTCACGATCGTAGACCCGATTTCCACTCCATTCCCGGAACAGTTTTCACTCCTGACGCCGCAGCTCGCGAACCTCACCAAAGCGAACCTCACGACGAGCCTCAAGACGAACCCGAACATCATCTCTACCCTCGTGGCGCAAGCCCAAGCCGCAGCCCAAGCGCCGGTCAAAGTCCTCACGGCGACCGTAGGTCAGGCCTCCGCCACACCCTCCGCGGATTGTTGCGCACAAATGTACGCACCCTCGACCACTCAGGTCGTCAGGGGCAAGCTCGGCGCCACGACCGGGGATGGGTCGGCGGACTGCTCGTGCCAGCCGACGCCGTCGGCCGGCTATCGCGGGCTGGAGAACCAGCTCTATCGGATCGAGATCCACCAGGGGGGCAGCGAGGCGACGGCGACTTTCAAATGGTCGAGGGAGAATGGATCGATCGTGGTCGCCGTCCTCAGCGTGGCCGGCGCGAACGTCCAGGTCGACAGCTTGGGCCCCGATGCGAACCTGGGTTTCGCCGCGGGCCAATGGGTCGAGATCACGGATGACAGCTACCTGTTCGGCCAGCCGCCGAATCAGCCCGGCGATCTCTATCAGATCCAGCTCACCACGCCGGCACAGCTCAACATCACCATGACGCAGCCGGTCTCCCAGGTCGACATCACCAAGAACGCGCGGTTGCGGCGCTGGGACCAGTTCGGTTCATCGGCCGGTTCCGCGGGAGTCCCGCTCTCGGCCGGGACCTGGCTCGAGCTCGAGAACGGCATCCAGGTCCAGTTCACGGCGGGACAATATCATTCCGGCGATGCCTGGGTGATCCCCGCACGGACGGCGAACGGCCAGATCGACTGGCCGCCTTGCGAGAGCGACGGATCCCAGTTCCAGCCGGGGCATCGGACCGAGGTCTTCCGGGCCCCCCTGGCCTGCATCCACTGGAATAGCACGAGCCAGACCCCCGTCGTCGAGGATTGCCGACGTTCCTTCCCGCCGCTCACCGACCTGACGTCGGACGTCTCGTCGGCCATTCATGTCACACAGATCAGTTGGACCAATGACGATGTCATGACGCTCGATCAACTGATCGCCGACGGCCTGACCGTCACCCTCGATCAAGCGATCACGGGCGACGTCGACGGCGGGAATTAGGGGGAGCTGGCACCCACGCCCCCGCAACAAGCACCATTCCGTTGTTGAGCAAAGTCGCGGTCTGATAAGAGCGGGCTATAGTCATGCTGCCGGTCGCGGTGAAAGTTCCTGTTGATGGGTCGTATAACTCAGCACTGGCCAGCGCCAGATCGGTGTCAGCGTTGAGACCCCCTGCAACCAATACCATTCCATTATTTAGTAACGTTGCACTGTGATAAGCGCGGGGGGCGGCCATGCTGCCAGTAACGCTGAAGGTTCCGGTCGCAGGATCGTATAACTCAGCGCTCGCCAGCGCCGAAGCGGAGTTGTTTGTGCCACCCGCGATAAGTACCATGCCATTATTTAGTAATGTCGCGGTGTGATTCTGGCGTGCTATCGCAAGGTTTCCAGTAGGTGCGAATATACCTTCCTGTGCAAGAACAATACTCTTAAATGGCAGGAG
>JBKQHM010000142.1:0-7860 GCA_052148775.1 Isosphaeraceae bacterium
ACCTCTTTGCCATTGGGCGATTGCCGCCGATCTTACCCAAACAGTGACCCAGTTTAACAGCGGCCGAACCCTAACGCTTGAAACGAGTTACGAAACCTCGGACAGACGTCGTGAATAATCCGGGTTAGGGTGGTCGAGCAACGAATCGGTCGTGCGGGCAGCCTTCAGCAACGAACGGCTCGCCGGAGGGAATGGAACCTCCGGTACGGCGAGGGCACGCTGCATCGGGTGCGGATGTCAGTCAACGACTGTGGCCGGGTCCACGTCTACCAGTGGCTCCAGTTCCTTTCCCTCCACGTCCGACGGTACGTCGCCCAGGTGACGACGAATGCGCGGGCTTGGGAGGCGTTCACGGGGAGGTTGAGGCCGTAATCGTAGCTGACCTCGTCGCCGGGCCGGATCTCCCGCAGCGCGACGATCTAGCGGTTCCCGGCGATCGTCTTCGTCGACGTGTTCGGGTCGCCGCGGAGGTTGACGAACCGCTCCAACGGCTGCATCAGCACGACCTTACCGCCGCTCAGGTAGTGGCAGTGGTGCTCGAATTCCCCCTTCGCCGGGTAGAGTGGGTCGGTGTCGGTCACGACCCGAGCCCGCCCCTGGGGAAGTACCAGATCAGGTGGGGCGACAGGCCGGTCAGCGTACATTGGGCCACCTCATCCTCGCTCGGCACGTCGGCGCCCAGGGCCATCTCGTCCTGGTAGCGCCGCCGGACCATGAGGCGATCGGCGACGGGGGCGGCAAATCGCTCGGTGGTCAGGAAGGTGTGGGGGTTGAGGACCTGGATGAAGGTCGGTGCGGCGAACTGCGGGTCGAGGGCCAGCAGGTTGTGCAGGTGCGTGGTCCCGCTACAGTAGTGGCCGAGGATGAACAGCGGGGTCTCGACGCGGGCGGCCTCGATGCGATCCACATACCGGCTGTGCTCGAGCCGTGCAGCGATCGAGTTGGAGGCGCTGACGGCGGTCTGGACCAGGGCACGGGGCCAGTGCTTCCGGTCGACGGAGAAGCGGTGCCGACTCAGCAACGCCCACCAGACACCGAGAGGCATTCCTTCGAGCGGGTGGAAGACGTGGCGGGCGATGAAGTCTTTGAGCCTCTCGGTCATGGTTGTCCTGAAGGACGAAAGCTCTCCTGATCCCCCCCCGAACGGTAGACGACCGCCGTCCTCCTGGGCGTGATACCAGTGATCAGGCTCCAGGCGGAGCACGAAATCCGTCGTCGTCTCCAGGCCCAGGAGAGGGAGGTCGAGCACGCCAGGCGGGAGACCTCATCGGGGGGGGATGTATCATCGTTCTATGCAGATGCGAGCCCGATGGCTCGGAGCAAACGAGGGGTGTCTCTCTTGAAAGACCTGAAGAAGATTATCCTGGTCGTAAGCGTTCTGACATCGATATTCGGGATTGGCCTGACCTCGCTCGCCCTCTACCAGCTCGACGGTATCAGGCGGGAAACGGCGCAAACCCGCATTGTCCTCTCGATGCTCAGGACCGACGACGATCCCTATGGGGAGCTTACTGTCAGCGGCTCATCTCCTCAGACCGGCTCGCTCCGGGCATGGTATCTAGCCGCTGCAAACTTGCAGGTAGGCCGATGCGGGGAAATCTCCTGCGCCGGCGCGGAGCCCTTGGTCGTCCTTCGCGGGCTGGTAGCCCGGCAGCGAGAGCCGGAGCCGGGCGGGATCCGCGTAGTGAAGCATGCTCAGCGCGACCCGGATCGCCATCGTCGGATTGTTGATCAGCAGGGCGTGCAGCAGGACGCTCTCGTTGCTGAAGAAAAGCTCATCGTCGATCAGCCCGCGCTGATAGTCATAGGGGAAATAGATGTCGTGGAAGTGGACCCAGTCGCCTCCCTTCAGGCGCGGGAGCACCTCGAGGATCAACCGGTTGACCTCGCTGCCGGGCTTGACTGTATGGGTCGAATCCACGAAGAGAAACCCCTCTTCGCCCAGGTTCGTCAGGGTCTCCAGCGGAACGTCCTGGGCCCTGGCTTCCACCAGCTCGATCCGACCGTCTCGGGCAGAGTCCTTCAGAAAGACGGTCGGATAAGGCTCGATGCAGACGATTTCCGGGCGATAGCCTGCGTCCTGCGACGCGATAATCATGACCGCCGTCGACACGCCACAGCCCACTTGCACGATCCGTCTCGGCTGGATGGTCCTGACGAAACCATAGAGCATCTCGGCGTCGGGCCGACCGAAACCGGCCTCGCCGTTGAGCACACAGGCCCGGACGTGCAGGTCGTCTTGCCGGAGTTGATCGACGACCGAGGGCGCGCAGCAGGTCTCGACGAAGTCGAACTGCGTCGATAACTCGATGCCCTGGACACCGACCATGCATCGCGGTGCTTTCCACGAATCGTCGGATCTCAGCGCGCCGATATCCGGAATCTGGGAGTAGAAGTGCCTGGGAAGCAGGTCGAAGCCCCAGCGTTGACCGGCCTCGAAGCACAGCCGTAGCGTGCGTTTGCCGAGATCCTTGACCCGACGCTTGAGGGTCGGGCGCGTCGATTTCTCGACGCGAGGCGAATGCCCGACATCGCCCGTTCCACCACGATGTGCGGTGTGATCTGTCAGGGTCGAGGGAGTGTCCTTGCCGGCCCCGGGCGTGAGAATCCTCATCCGATCCTCCATGATCTTGGTGTGCATTTCCATCTGAGGGGCGATGAGTCGCAACCGCCGACGAGTTCCGCGAACGCGAAGTCATTCTTCCCGATCGATACGACGCGGCATTCCCGACTCGTTGTCCGCTATTTAGCCGAGTTCTCGCCGCCCCGTCAAGCCGGCGGCGAGGTTTGTCCCGTACGCTTCCCGTTTGATCAAGAAGTGCCGCGCTCATGGAGGTAGGCTTCGACCATCATCCTGAGTCCACCATCGACGTCCAGCCCCATCGCCTTGCCCTTCGCGATGGCTTCTGTCGCCGACCATTTGTTGGCCCTGGCTTGCTGGAGCAGCACCAGGGCCGACGCACGTGGCCCTTTGCGACAGTGGACCAGGACCTTCCCGGAATCCCCCGCATGACGGTCGACGAAGTCGCTGACCGCGGTCACGCCTTGCTGGGTCAAAGGTGCTGCTCCGACGCCATAATGGAGGTAATCCATACCGAGCGCCCGGACCTTCTCACCCTCCTCGGTCGGACTCATCGGCTGTTCCGGCTCGCCCGGATTGCGCAAGTTGACGATACTGACGTAGCCTTCGCTCTTGAGCTGGGCCAGGTCCGCCTCGGTGGGCTGGTCACCGAGGGTAATCGTCGGCGTGATCGTCCGCTTGACGTTCATGATTGAACTCCCTTGTGAGTTGGATCGAACATCGAAGGAATCGACCCTGATCGGGCAAGCCCGGACCAGGAAGCCGACCCATTCCACGGGTTGAGTGACGACCGCATCATTTCTTCCGCGTATAGGCCAGGGCCAGGAGCGCGTAGGCTGTCACGAGGTTGGGGTCGCCTTCGAGGAAACGGTCCGCGGGATTGACCCAGCTCCCATCGGGCTGTTGCCGCTTGGCCAGTGCCGCGACGAGTTCGGCTTTCCAGTCGTGGACCTTGCCCGAGGCGTCGGTGAGTGTCGGCGCGCCAAGCACGGCCATCGTCTTGGCGAACGTGTGGTAGTAGTAATAGAGCCCCTGTTGCCCGAGGCCGGGATTCTCGTCGAGGGTGTAGTGACTGGTGATGTAGGTCAAGGCCGCCTTGACGCGTGGATCGCTCCGATCGAGACCGGCGTAGATCATGCTCTTGAGCCCGGCGTAGGTCATGCTGGCATACGAGCGGAGGCCACCATCTGGTGTCTTGCCGGCGAAGGTCTCCCCTGCTCTCGCGGCCGTATAGATGAATCCGCCGTCGTTGACCTTGCCGGCCCACGCCTGGTCGTTGAACTCGCTTTTGAGGTTCTGGCACCGCGAAACGAAGATCAGGGCCTTCTTGAGGTTCGGGTCGTCGGCGGGAAGGCCGGTCTCGCGCAGGGCTTCCATGAAGAAGGCGGTATTGGATAGGTCCGGACGGCTATTATTGCCGCCGTAGCCCGCTCCGCCGTAAAAGTTATCGTCGCGGGTCTTGCCCTCGGCCTCGTCCCACTGCATCGTCTTGAGGAAGTCCTGGCCGGCCTTGATCGTCCGGTCGTATCGACCGTTCCGATTGGCCTCCTTGAAGGCGACCAGCGCGATCGAGCTCGCGTAATTGGAATGCGGAACGTCGGAGAGCCCGCCTCTCGGCGTGATGAACCCTTCCAGGTAAGTGAGCGCCTTCGCGACGGACGGATCACCAGGAGTCAACTGTCCGGATCGCAGCAAGGCCGTGACGACAAGAGCCGTGACCCCCGGCTCGCGCTGGGTGGACCAACCGCCCTTGGCGTCCTGTCGGGGCCGGAGGAAGCCGATCCCCCGCTCGATCAACTTCGATGCCGATTCGGCCGCCGCGCCTTTGGCCGGGTCTTCGATCGCCAGGGCCCGATCCGTCCGGCTGCCCATCCATGTCAGCAGGCCTAGAGTTTGAGCCCCATGGCCGAGAAACCGTCGCCGAGATGAGGTTGGGGACGTCATGCGTTCGTGGTCCTTTCTCCATGGATCGGGTTTCGCCCGGGTGACTCGACGGACCGCCGGAGGGGAGGCGTTTCGAATCAAGGTCGCGCTTCCCCTCATGAACCGATTATAGCGAGGCCACAAGACTTTCGTCGCGGAGGGTGAATCCGAGGATGTGTCGTTCGACCCGGCCGCGACAACTTGCCGATTCGATCTCTCCGGCACCGCCGTGGGGCCGCAGGCCCTTGGTGTCACGGGCAAACAACCCGATTTCTGGGATTGTCCCAAAGTACACCATCGGCAGCTTGACAGTTCGAGGACTCCTCCTCCGCGCGCCGTACACACCAACCCGAAGCGTCAGCGTGGATCTTTCCCATTCGACCGCAAGGACTTGCGGAAGACCTCGCTCACGCTTCGAGTTGGTGTGGAAACGGACCGCCAGTGTCAGGGCCGAGATGCTGTCAAGCCCCTCGGTCTTGGGACGATCCCCGATTTCTCGATCCTGGGCCAGCTCTGGGACCCTTGGAGTCGGTCTCGTGGCGCGCACGCAGAAGGATTTTTCGGAATTTTTATCTCTTTTTATCCAATAGACTTGCGGCAGAAAAACCTCCAATCACTCGGTAGGTGCATTCATGAATTTCCAAAGTGGCGGCATTCTATAGATAGGGTTTGTTCGCGAAGTCGAACGTGGTCGGCCCTCGGGCCAGGAAAGTGCACCGATGTTCCTGATCCATCCCTCGCCGGGAGTCTCCGATCGACCGCCATCAACCCGTGACGCTGAAAAGCGCTCCGTGCAACGCATCATCGAAGGCCAGGGGCGCGAAGCGAGGATGGGAGACTCGCGGTTTTGTTGCAGACGAGTGCAAACCAGCGCAAACCTCCCCCAGCACCCCGATGACCGAATGGCCGACGGATCCCTCCGATTCCACGAGCAGGTTTCCGCTCGGCGAAGCCCTCTCCGCCCCGGTTCAAGACCCCGCCGGCACCTTGAGAAAGACAACGCCGAGCGGCGGTATTCGAAGCGAGAGGTGGAAGGGGCGGCCGGCGTGGGGCTCGGGGATTCCCCACGCGCCTCCGCTGTTGCCGCAGTTCGAGCCCCCGTAGATGTCCGCGTCGGTGTTGAGGATCTCCCGATAATATCCCCCCGATGGCACGCCGACCCGATAATTCTCGCGGACCACCGGCGTGAAGTTGCAGACCACGACAATGGCATCATTCAGGTCGCGGGCGCGGCGGAGGAACGCCACGACGCTGTTCTCCCAGTCGTGAAGCTCGAGCCACTCATAACCCTGCCAGTCGAAATCGATCTGGTGGAGGGCCGGTTGCGAGCGATACAGGCCGTTGAGGTCGCGCACGAGCTGGAGGATTCCCTGGTGGTCCCGCCACTGGAGCAGGTGCCAGTCGAGGCTCACATCGTGGCTCCACTCACGCCACTGCGCGATCTCGCTCCCCATGAAGAGCAGCTTCTTCCCGGGATGGCCGTACATGTAACCGTACAGGAGCCGGAGGTTCGCCATCTTCTGCCAGATGTCGCCGGGCATCTTGTCCAGGAGCGAGCCCTTGCCGTGGACCACCTCGTCATGCGACAGCGGCAGGATAAAGTTCTCGCTGAACGCGTAGATCATGCTGAAGGTCAGGCCGCCGTGCTCGTATTTGCGGTAAACCGGGTCCTTGCTCATGTAGCGGAGCGTGTCGTTCATCCACCCCATGTTCCACTTGAGGCTGAAGCCCAGGCCACCGAGATAGGTCGGACGAGACACGCCGGACCAGCTCGTCGACTCCTCGGCGATCGTCAGGATCCCCGGATGCTCGTGGTGGCAGAGTTCGTTCAGCTTCTTCAGGAAGTCGATCGCTTCGAGGTTCTCGTTTCCCCCGAAGGCATTCGGGATCCATTCGCCGGGCTGGCGCGAGTAGTCGAGATAGAGCATCGAGGCGACCGCGTCGACCCGCAGGCCATCGAGGTGATACCGGTCCAGCCAGAACAGCGCGTTGCCCAGCAGGAAATTCCGGACCTCGGGCCGGCCGTAGTTGAAGATCTTCGTGCCCCAGTCGCGGTGCTCGCCGATCCTCGGGTCGGAATGTTCGAAGAGGTGAGTCCCGTCGAAGTAGCCCAGCCCGTGCACGTCGTTCGGGAAGTGGGCGGGCACCCAGTCGAGGATCACGCCGTAGCCGTGTTGGTGAAGGTAGTCGACGAAGTAGGCGAAGTCGTCCGGCGTGCCGTGTCGCGACGTGGGCGCGAAGTAACCGACCGGCTGGTAGCCCCAGCTCCCGTCGAACGGATGTTCGGTGATCGGCATCAGCTCGATATGGGTGAAGTGGGTATGGTCGAGGTGGGCAACCAGTTGCTCGGCCAGTTCCCGGTAGCCGAGGAACGCATTCCCTTGATCGGCCTTCCGCTTCCAGGAACCGAGGTGGACCTCATAGATCGCCATCGGCTTGTCGAGCGCCTGCCGGTCGCTCCGTCGCGCGAGCCAATCCTGGTCGCCCCAGGCGAAGTTAGTGATGTCCCAGACGATCGAGGCCGTCTTGGGGCGCAATTCCGCCGCGAATCCGTAGGGATCGGATTTCTGGACGAGGTAGCCGTTCTGCTGACTCTTGATCTCGAACTTGTAAACTTCCCCGTGACTCAGATCCGGGATGAAGATCTCCCAGACGCCGGCCCCGCCCCGGCTGCCCATCGGGTGCCGGCGACCGTCCCAATGATTGAAATTCCCGATCACGCTGACCCGCTGAGCATTGGGGGCCCAGACCGCGAAATGCACGCCCCGGAAGCCGGCATGGGTCCGCAGGTGGGCACCGAGCCGTTCGTAGTTCCGATAATGCGTCCCCTCGCCGAGCAAGTGCAGATCGAAGTCGGTCAAGACCGGGCCGAACGCGTAGGGGTCGACGAATTCCCAGCTGTATCCTTCATGATTCTCCACGCGAAGCCGGTAGGCGAACGGATGAGCTCGGTCGGGGAAGACCGCCGTGAAGAAGCCGTCGGGATGGACTCGCTCCATCGCGATCGTTTCGCCGGGTTCGCCGAGAATCAGGTCCACCACCCAGACCATTCGAGCTTCCGGCACGAACGCCCGGATGACCCAGGTCTCGGGGCCGACTCCCCCCCCCGATAAGGCGTGCAAGCCCAGGATCGAGAAAGGATCCCAGTGGGCTCCGTGCACGATCAGTTCGACGTCTTCCGTGGCCCTCGTGGATATCGGCATCGTCTTCACGGGCATGATGATTCGCTCGCTATCGTGTCGCCGTATTGATCGTACGTGGAGGAGGGTGGTGGATTTACTTGACTTCCAGCATACGCTCCAGTGCGATGCGTCCCCATTCCGCCGTCTGCGGTTCCACCTTGATGAGGTTAACAG
>JBKQHM010000143.1:0-7363 GCA_052148775.1 Isosphaeraceae bacterium
GGGTGCGCCTGCGGCGACCCTGGGCTGGGCTCCTCGACCCCTTCAGGGTCGGGACAGAGGGCACGCGATTTCTGGACCCAGGGTGCGCCTGCGGCGACCCTGGGCTGGGCTCCTCGACCCCTTCAGGGTCGAATCACCACCGAGCGACTCGAGAGCGGAGCCGGTGTGTGCAGTCGTGAGGCCGTGGTCTTCGCCGATACGCGCCAAAAAAATGACGACCCCGGTTAATCCCGTCAGTCGATTGCGGTTCTTCTCCCATGCTGATTGAGACTCGGTCTACAGGCAAAGGAGAAGATCGATGTTGCGAGCACAGTTGCGGTCTGGTCTTGCGCAGGTAGGCGTGGCGTTGCGCGAGCCCGAGGAGTTCGCCCGCCGCTGGCATGGCGGCGAGGTCCCGTATTCCTGGTGGATCTTCGCGGCACTCGCCCTGACGGCGATCCTCGGGACCACCACTTATGGTCTGACGATGGGGCTGCTCGGCGGGCCACGGGCCATCTTCCTGGACGCGGTGAAATGTACGGCGGCGGCCGGGCTGGCCTGGGGGATCGCCTTGCCTTCGCTTTATATCTTCAACAGCCTCTCCGGCTCGCGGCTCCGCGCCAGCACCACGCTGCTCGCCGCCCTGGTGACCACCAGTTGGGGCGGGCTCGCGATGATCGCGTCGATACCGGCCAACTGGTTCTTCACCGTGGCGTTCTCGGACCTGGTGGCGAACCCGTCCTGGGTCGCCTGGCTGGTGCGCGCGGTCAATCTCGTCGTATTTACCGGCGTCGGTGTGTCCATGGTCGACATCTTCGGCCGGGTGATGGAAGTGCTGGAGCCCGAACGCGGGCGGTGGCCGGTGCTGTGGCTGGCGGTGGTCTCGGCGATCGGCGGGGAGCTGTTTTATGCCTTCGGGCTGTTTCAATTCGCGGCGTGAGCGTGAATGAAGAGAATCGGTGGGCCGTGCCCACCCTACGGAGAGGAACCGACCCATGGAAACCATGACTTTGCCGGAGTCCGTCGCGACACAACCGTTTCCGGCCGAAACGACCACCGAGGCCCCGACGACGACCGACCTCGTCGAGCTGATGCTCAAGGATCGGCGCGGGCTCGATGCCCTCGTCCGCGATGAGGATCACGCTCCCGATCTGATCCCCCGGCTACTGGCCGTCGCGCTGGTGGGATTCACCATCTTCGGGGTCGCGGCCACGTTGATCGTCCACCTGGGCACGACGCTGCCGGCCTGGATACCCTCTTCGCGATGGTCCGATGGCACCTGGGCCAGCCTGACGCTCGCCTACGTGCTGGGACTCGTCGCGGCCACGGGCGTCTGCCTGCCGAGCTTCTACTTCTACGGTCTGCTCGCCGGCGTCAAGCTGTCGATGCTCCAGGCGACGGCGCACGCGGTCAAGTGCCTGGCCGTCACCGCGCTGGTGCTGGTCGGGGCCCTGCCGATCTATGTCGCCGTGTCGCTGGGGATGATCGTCTTCTCGGCCCCGGCCGAATGGATGCGATGGACGATCTCCTTCGGCCTGGCGCTGCCGTTCGTCGCGGGCCTGTGGGGGGTCCGCACGCTGTTCCTGGGGTTCACCGATCTGGCCGAAACGCTGCCGGAGCGCCGGAAGGCTCGGCGCACGGTCTTCCTGCGGCGGCTGACGCTGGCCTGGTCCGCCTGCTACACGACCGTCACGCCCGTGATGATCTACTGGCTCTGGACGCGATTCGCCGGCTGACGGCGGACCGACGTCCCCGTGAGGAGGTCAAGACCATGGGGTTTCACGCGACGATGATCTTTTACCTCTTGATCGGCATGGGGGTGGCGACGGCGGTCTTCCTGTCCGACGCCCGGCCGAACCGATTGTCGCCCGGTTTCCGGACGGCGACGTCCGTCGTCTTCTGGCCGCTGTACCTGCCGATCCTGCTAGCGGGACCGCGGCCCGGACCGAGGCCGGAAACCCGGTCCGATCCGGGCGATGATGACGCCATGTCGCAGGCCATCGCCCGGGTCGAGGCCGAGCTGGAGACGGCGCTGGCCAGTCTCGACGGCTGGGTCGAGGACGTCCTGGCGCACGAATCAGGCCGATTTCACGAGCTGAGCACCGCCTGGTACGCCCAGGCGGAGCGGATTCGCGAGATGGACCGCCTGCTCGCACGGGCCGAGCCGGCCGCTTCGGGGCCGGAGGTGGGCGTCCGATACCGACAGAGCGAGCAGGCCCGACGCGACAACCTGGTCCGGCTCCGCGAGGTGCGGGACCGGGCCTACGAGGACCTCATGGGCACCCTGACGCGGGTCCGCGAGCTGGTGTCGATGATCCACCTGGCCAAGTTCACCGGGGCGCCTGCGTCGCGCGCCGAGGAGCTGGTCGGCCAGATCGCCGCGGCCATCGAGGGGATCTCGGCGGTCACCTGGCAGGAGCCCCAACCCGAGTCCAACGTCGACGTCCCGCCGATCCGGCAGCCTTACACCACCACGCGAGCCCCCGAGGAGATCCTTCCATGCGATTATTCCGGCGCATCGGCGACATCATCGCCGCGAATCTGAACGAATGGGTCGACCGGTTCGAAGACCCGGAGGTGATGCTCAAGCAGGCACTCCGGGAGATGGAGACCATGATCGAAGGGGCGACCGCCGGCGCGGCTCGCGCCATCGCCGGCGAGCGCCTGCTGGCCAAGGAGCTGGCGGACCACGAGCGGAAAGCTCGCGTCTGGAACACGCGGGCCGAAGAGGCCGTGATCCGTGGAGACGACGACCTCGCCCGCCAGGCGATCGCCCGCGCCCACGAGCACGAATCCATGGCCCGGGCACTCGTCGATCAGCGGTCGGCGGCCGAACGGACGGCCCAGGTCCTCCGCGGTCAGATCGATGCCATGCGGGCCAAGCATGCCGAGGCCCGCCGGAAGCTCGCCAGCCTCTCGGCCCGCCGTCAGGCGGCCGAGACCGGCCGGGCCCTGCGCGGGATGGCCCGCGAATCCGCTTGCGGGACGAATGGGTTCGCCCGGTTCGATCGTATGCAACACCAGATCGAGCGAGCCGAGGCCGAGGCTGAAGCCCTGGGCGAACTCTACGAGAGCGACGCGCCGAGCCTGGAGGCCGAAGCGGAGTCGCGCGAGCGAGCCCGGCACGTCGAGGACGAGCTGGCCGCGATCAAGGAGCGGCTACGGAAATGACTTTCGCAGTGACTCTGTGCCTATTCCCAGTGGGCCTCTCGTAGGGTGGGCACGGCCCACCGGGATTGCGACTGGTGGGCCGTGTCCATCCTACCGGGATCGGTTCTGGCTCCTTCTATGCGATGCCCCCCGGGTGTATACTGCCGCTTCGTCCATCGCGGTCTAACTCGGGAGTATCGGAATGCGCCCCCATCTGATCGTCATCGTTTGTCTGTTCTCATCGGTCGTTCACGCTGCTGAGCCTCCACGGCGAACGGTCGACTGGCCGGGCGTGGGGAATGATCCGGGTTGCATGCGGTATTCCAGGCTCGATCAGATCAACCGGGAGAACGTGAAGCGCCTCAAGCCGGCCTGGACGTATCACACCGGGGAGCTCAAGGGCCGCGAAGGCAAGACGATCGAGTGCACGCCGATCGTGATCGACGGCGCGATGTACGTCACCACGGGCTCTCTCCGAGTCGTGGCCCTCGACGCCGCGACCGGCAAAGAGATCTGGCAGTTCGATCCGCTCAAGGATCATCCGTTTCCGCACCGGCCGGCGTCCGGAGGCGTCAACCGAGGGTGCGCGTACTGGTCCGACGGCAAGCCCGATGGGGAACATCGGATCATCCTCGGCACGTCGGACGGACGCCTGTTCTCGCTGGACGCGAAGACCGGCAAGCTCGACCCGAAGTTCGGCGAGGGCGGCATCCGCAACCTTCGCAAGGAACTCGATCCGAAGGTCGCCGCCCTTTCGTATGGGCCGACCTCGGCCCCGGCCATCTGGAAGGATACGATCATCATCGGGGTCTCCTGCGATGAGGGGCCGAGCATCGCCGCGCCCGGGGACATCCGGGCCTTCGACGTCCGCACGGGCGCGCAGGTCTGGCGGTTCCGCACCGTGCCCCATCCAGGCGAATTCGGACACGATACGTGGGAAGGCGTTTCCTGGAAGGACCGGGGCGCGGCGAACGCCTGGGGCGGGATCAGCGTCGACGCGGATCGAGGCATGGTCTTCGCCGGACTCGGGTCGGCCGCGCCCGACTTCTACGGCGGCGAACGCCTCGGCGACAACCTCTTCGCGAACTGCACCGTGGCGCTCGACGCCCGGACAGGCAAGCGGGTCTGGCACTTCCAGACGTTGCATCATGACCTGTGGGACCACGACCTGCCGGTCTATCCCAACCTGGTGAAAGTCACGCACGACGGCAAAGCCATCGACGCCATCGCGCAAGTGACCAAGACGGGTTATGTCTTCCTGTTCGACCGCGAGAACGGCAAGCCGATCTTCGAAGTCAAGGAGCAGCCGGTACCGGCCTCCGACGTACCGGGCGAACGGGCGGCGCCGACGCAGCCGATCCCCGTGAAGCCGCCGCCGATCTCCGCCCAGTCGCTCGATGAAACGAACATCACGGACATCGGCGAGGCTAACCGCGCGTCGGTCCTGGCCCAATTGCGGAAGATCCGGGGCGGACCGGCCTTCAACCCGCCGAGCCTGCAAGGGACCGTCGTCGTACCCGGCTTCCACGGCGGGGCGAACTGGTCGGGCGCCTCGTTCGATCCGACGACCGGCTGGCTCTACGTCAATTCGAACAACGTCGCGAATATCATCACGCTCGCCGAGACCAAGGCGAGTTCTCGGGCCAAGAACGGACCCTACGTGGCCACGGGTTACTTCCCGTTCCACGACCATGAGGGCTATTCCGCGATGAAGCCACCATGGGGCATCTTGAACGCGATCAACCTCAACACGGGCGAATTCGCCTGGCGGGTCCCGCTCGGCGAACACGTCGAGCTGACCGCCCGCGGCGTCCCCAGGACGGGCACCGAGACGTTCGGCGGCTCGATCGTGACCGCCGGCGGCCTGGTGTTCATCGCCGGCACCAAGGACGAGCGGATTCACGCGTTCGACAAGAAAACTGGAGAACTCCTCTGGGAGCACCCCCTGCCGGCCGGGGGCTACGCCACCCCTTCGACCTACGAGGTGAACGGCCGCCAGTACGTCGTCATCGCGGCCGGAGGCGCCGGCAAGCTCAGGACGAAGGCCGGGGATGCGTTCGTGGCGTTCTGCCTGCCAGAGGGCGAGTGAGCGGGGCGTCGCGTGGGCAGCTCGCCGCGGGTCAACGAGCCTGCTGGTATACGCGCACGTAATCGACGTACATGTCGGCCTGGCCGTTGTACCGGGACAGGTCGACCGGCCAGCCGCCGCCGGTGGCCAGGTTGACCATGAAGAAGAGCGGCTGCGTCTTCGAGAGCGGGGGCGTCGCGTGGCGGCCCACCTCGATGTCGTCGCAATAATAGATCGTATCGGTCTCGGTGATCTTGCAGCCGTAGGTGTGAAACGTCTCGAACCAGGTGGACGGGATGCCGAGCTTGCGCATGCGGACGGGGTTGTGCATGCCCTCGAACGCCTTCGTCTCGATCGCCTTGCCGGCCTCGCCCTGGTTCCAGCAGTGAGGAGTGATCATATACGTGTCGTCGGCGTTGGGCGAGCCGGGGCCTTCTCCGCCGTAGGCCTCGATGATGTCCAGCTCATCGCAGGGCGTCTTGTCCTTGAGCCTGTCATGATCCGTCATGTAATCAGTCATGAGCCAGAAGCCCGGCCACGTGCCGACGGCGTTCGGGCCGATGAACCGGCACTCGAAATAGCAAGGGACCGCGACCTTCACGCCGCGGGCGTCGTTCTTCATCGAGGAGATCAGGCCCGAGCTGTGGGTCTTGTCGCTGGCCCGGATCCGCAGATAGGTATCGACGTGCGCGAAGGGGTTCTGCGGGGAGTCGTGGCCGGAGAAGGTGTGGGCGCTGAAGTCCTGGTATCCGTTCGGGGGCTTGTGGTCGTAGTACGTCGCCCGGGGATCGGTGCTGGAGATGGACAGGGGGCCCTTGAAGTCGTCGGCGAAGACCAGCTTCATGCCCCGGACGGCCGGCGGTGGATTCCTGGGGATGCCCTCGTTCCATGAGACCCCTCCTCTGTTGTAGAGCTGGAGGTAGCAGTTGTCCTTCACGCTCCCCACTTTGCCGATGATCCTGACCGTGATCGGTCCGTGCGGATAAGCATCGGCCGGGAAGACGAACGAGCCAGTGCCCTTCGCGTCGAGGCGGACGTCGGCGACCGTCGAATCGGCACCGAACGCCCCGCTGCCCTTCCAGCACTTGACGGTCAGGCTCTTGAACCCGGGCGCCGCGACGTTGACGCGGGTGTCGCCGCGCACGTCGGAGCCGTAACCGGGCGCGAGCACGGCCACCTGGGCGCCCAGGGTCTCGACGGCGCTCTTCTCCGAGTCGACGCCCAGGGCGTCGAAGTACAGGTCGCCCTCGGCGGCCGATGGCCGGCCCTGATCGGTCGGCTGGCCGACGGTGAACGTGATCCCGGTGAGCGGATAGTCGGTCTTGCCGTTCTTGTCGCCTCCCCAGGTCTCATGCGGAGAGTCCAGGTCGATGACGACTTCTCTCCACCCCGCAAAATCGATCAGCCCACACTGGCCGGTATTCTTGCTGTACTGATGGGTTTCGCCGCTGGAGTCGCTGAGCTGCACCCCGTACGAGCACTTCGAATTGTCCCCGCGGAGCCAGAAGTGCAGCGTGTGGACCGGTGCCTGGATCTTGACCTTGTTCGGGACCCCGAGGTACTGGAATTGCCCCGCGCCCAGGAAGTGGTAGCGCAGCTTCAGGCTCTGCTTCCCGTCGTGCGAGTGACCAGCCGAAAGCCGGACCGATGCGTTCTCGTTGGGGATGTTGACGACCCACACGGTCGGCAGCACATTCGCCTTTTCGAAGTCTTGCACCATCACCGCCGTCCGATTCGCGGGGCCGCCTTTCGACTTGGCGCCCTGGGACGTCGTTTCGGCCGATTGCGCTTGCACGTCCGGGAATGGTTGCACGAACGCGACGCCCAGGGTCCCGAAAATCCCCACGGCCAGATGGATCGCCGCCGTGCATTTGAACTTGTTCAAGAGCATGGACTTCAGGGCTCCGTCAGTGGGGCGATCGCCTTGGCCGGGAGGTGACCAGCCGCCCCTCACCCGACCGCAAACCGAGTTGCGATCTCAATGGTAGAGAGGATCGACCCCGCCGGTGCTACGGCGGAGGCAACATAGTCTTCCACTGATTGTCGTGAGGACGGAGAGCGGTGCCCACGGGCAAGCCGGCCCGTATCGGACCCGGTCGCCGACAGACGCCGACGGACCGGAGATCTTCCCGCGTTTGTCTCTTGCCCCGTTCGGCGACTCGCAGC
>JBKQHM010000144.1:0-11394 GCA_052148775.1 Isosphaeraceae bacterium
CCTGGGCCTCCCAGAATGCCTCGATGGCGGGGACCAGGGTGACGTCCCGGCCCTCTTCCCACAGCCGCCTCGCCCGTTTCCACATCGCCTCGATCATCCTCTCGAAGCCGCGCGTCGTCTTGTGTAAATAAACATTCTGATACATGTAATACCGGGCGAAGATGTACTCCTCGATGACGAGGAGCGACTTCTCGGCCCAGACGATGTCGCGGCCCGACCGGTCGTCCTCGTAGATCTCGAACGTGTTCAGGAGCCGGTACCAGTCGAAGTGGCCGTGGCTCGCGCCCGTGAAGAGGCTATCCCGCCGCAGGTAGTCGAGCCGGTCCATGTCGAGCTGGCTGGAGAGGAGGTACTTCTGCCAGGCCGGCTGGTCGTGGTTGTCCTTGTCGATCAGCTCGGCGACCCGGCGCGGGAACGCGGGGTCGAAGGCCCGACGCAGGACCCGGTGGACCGGGGACTCCTCCGAAAGCAGGATCGCCCTCGTCCAATCCTCGTGATCGATGCCCAGGCACGACTCGGAGAGGTGGGAGAACGGGCCGTGGCCGACGTCGTGGATCATCGCCGCCGCCAGCATCGGATCGCGACCCTCGTTGGTCTGCGCATCGTCGCCGGAGATCCGGGCGAGGTGCTGGAGGGCCTGCTGCATCACGTGGACCACCCCCAGGCTGTGGGCCAGCCGGTTGTGGTCGGCGCCGGGATAGGTCAGGTAGCTGACGCCGAGCTGGTGGATGCGGCGGAGCCGCTGGACCTCGGGGCAGTCGAGCAGCTCGAGCAGCCAGGGCTCGCGATCGCGGTCGATGCTGATATAGTTATACAGGGGGTCGCGGATGATCTTCGCGGACATGACCGCCTCCGCTCCGATCAGCCGACGATCCGGCGGGCGAGCTCCTCGGTCTTCGCCACGAACGGCGCGCCGGGGGCCAGACGCTTGAACTGGCACGCCTTCGCGACGGCGGCCGGCCAATCGTACCCTTGCTTGCGGAAGAAGACGATCGTCGCGGCGATCTCCAGCTCCTTCAGCTCGATGTCGCAGAGCGCCCGGGCCATCGGCTCGAACCCGGCCATCGGCTCGATCGGCCCGGGACCCTCCGGAGCCGGACGCGCCTCGTATTCGGCGATCTGACGGACCGATTCCGGGGACAGCCGGTAAGAATACTGCTCGCCGTAGGGACGGACCTCCATCCGCTCTTCCAGCAGCCTCTCGTCCACCATCAGGTCGGTCAACCGGGCCAGGTCTTCCGAATACGGGCCATAATGGTGCAGGTCGTAGTCGACTTCCAGCGGGCAACCGGCCGCCTGGAGGAGGAAGACCAGCTTCTGCATCCGCTTCCGCGAATGGAGCGTCCCCGCCCATCCCACGATCTTGCCGAGCTGGTATCGAGTCACCCTTCACCTCCCCTCAGAATATCGGACCTCGATCGAGGAGAGTTGCACGACGCCCGCGAGAAAACCTGACCTACGTGAGCCACCAATAACCTATCATACGACCCGCTTCGCGGTCGGGACACGAGCGATCCACCGGCCGCGTCTCTGAACAAAAGAATACTGATGGACATCAGGATCGTCAAGAGGGAGGACCAAAAGACCGCCAGGACTCCGGCGATCCGCACGACCGGCGAATCCCGAGAAATCGTCAAGGCCGACGTGGATGGCTGCCGATGGAATCACGAGGGAGATCCTGTGCGGCGAGGTCCACCCCGAGCCGCGGCTCGAGCCAGGGGCGTGTACTCATACTTTATGGATGGGATCGGAAGGGTGGACCTGGTCTGGGCGGCGATCCTGCCGATCCTGGCGGCCCTGATCGCCCCGGGCTGCAAGCAGGTCGAGGTGATCCCGGCGCCCGGGCATCGACTGGGAACGGTCGTGGCGCGCTGGCATCGGCCGGGGTCGTGCTGGAGCGTGCCGACGACGGACTGGCTCTGTCAACTGGGGCTGGAGGGCCTGGCCCGTCGCGATCCGTGCGCCGCATTCGCGGAGCTGGAGCGGGGGATCCCCGACGCCCGGCCCGATCCCGCGCGCATGCTGGCCCTGGCGGAGCTGGCCGACCAGACCGCTCTTGCGATGGGCCCATTCGAGAAGGATGGGGCGATGGCGTGGTCGCGCGACGCGGCCGTCTACGCCGCGTTCTGCCTGTCGGACCTGGGGAGAGATCCGGGCGCCGATGCGACGTGGTGCGCCGCGTGCGAGGTGCACAACCGCGCGACGGCGCGTTGCCTGCGACTGGCCCGCACCGCGGATGCGCCCCGGCGCGGCGGATGGCCCGGGCGGCTGGCCTCGGCCGGGATCGCCACCGGGTCGGACGTCCCCGAGTGGACGTCGATGGGGTTCACCGCGATCGAGCCGGCGATGGACCGGATCGTCACCGGGATGAAGCCGAAAGGGCGACGCGCCGGCCTCGGGGTCCCGCTGATCGTCCGTCGCAGCCTCGACGACGCGGAGGCGGTCGCGTGGAAGCCGTTCGGACCCGAGAGTGCCACCTTCGCCGCGACGGCCGTGGTCCGGCCGGGCGGATCGCCGTCGAGCTGGCGCGAGCAGCCCGTCGAGATGATGCTCCTGGACCCGATGCGCCACGAGACGCTCGACCTGGGCGGCCGGACGTTCCCGATGGCCGCCGACCTGACCACCCCGATGGCCAGCCGGCTGGCGCAGGCCCCGATCCGGAATTATGAATATCTGGGCGTGTTCGATCCCGAGTTCTACGCCGAGCGGGCCGGCGTCTATGCGGTGGACCCGTACCAGCCCGGCAAGGTGCCGGTCGTGCTCGTTCACGGGCTCTGGTCGAGCCCCCATGTCTGGGTGCCGATGCTCGACGCGCTCCGCGGCGACCCGGCGCTGCGGGCCTCGTACCAGTTCTGGGTAGTCCTCTATCCGTCCGGCTATTCGCTGCCGACGGCGGCCCTGTCGGTCCGGCGATCGCTCCGGGAGATCCGCCGGAGATTCGACCCTGGCGGGACCGATCCGGCCCTCGATCGGATGGTCATCCTGGGCAAGAGCACGGGCGGCCAGACGAGCCGGCTGCTGGTCCAGTCGAGCGGCGAGGCCCTCTGGGACGCGATCTTCACCCGGCCGATCGACCAGCTCCGCGCCGAGCCGAGCCTCCGTGCCGAGCTGGCCGAGACGCTGTTCTTCGAGCCCGAGCCGTACATCGGCCGCACGATCTTCGTGACGACGAGCCATCGCGGGGGCAACCTGGCCCGCCAGCCGTGGGTCGATCACGGCGCCGACCTGATCCGCCGCAACAACCCGCTCCGCGCGACATGGGCCGAGCTCCACGCCGCCAACGGCCCCGGAGTGTTCCGGCCCGCATTTCGTCATGACCCACCCGGCAGCGTCGACGGCATGCGCGCCGATAGCCCGTTGCTCAAGGCCATCGACGCCCAGCCCATCGCGCCGGGCGTCGCGTATCATTCGATCATCGCCACGATCCATCCGGGATTACCCCGTGAGACGATGACCGACGGCCTGGTCCGATACACCAGCGCCCACCTCGACGGCGCCGCCTCCGAGACCATCGTCTCCTCGACCCATGTCACCGTCGAGGCCGACCCCGAGGTCATCGCCGAGGTGCGGAGGATCCTGATGGAGAACCGGAACGAGGCGGTGCCGTCCGGACCGCAGTCCGTGTCCGGGGGATTCGCCAAGGCGAATTGAGTCATCCCTTCGAGCGGTGATCTCCGATGATCCTCTTCCGTGGTCTTGCATACTCCGATAAAATGACCCCAGGAGGATCACCATGCCGACCACTGACCATCCATCGACTGACAATCCATCGACGACACAGACTGACCTGGATTACGCGATCCACCTCATCATGACGGGCAAGAAAGACCCGGAGTTTGCGGCGAGGGTCCAGGCGGAGACGGAGGACATCACGGAGGAAATCCGGAGAAAACACGGCATTCTGAATATCGCCGTTGACCTGATCCGCGAAGCTCGCGACGAAGCATGAAATATGTGTTGGACAGCAATATCGCACTCAAGTGGGTCTTGACCGAGGCCGATTCGGACAAGGCACGGCGACTGCGAAGCGATTTTCAGAACCAGATCCACGAACTGCTCGCTCCCGACGTGTTCCCCATCGAGGTCGCGCACGGACTCGCGAAAGCGGAGAGACGGGGAATCATTCCCCAGGGGGACGCGGACCGGCTGTTGACGAACGTCCTCTCGACGACGCCACAACTGTCTACGTATCTACCTTTGCTCAGAAGAGCGATTAACATGGCCTCCCAGGCTCACATCGGGGTTTACGATTGCCTCTACGTGGCCCTGGCAGAGCGTGAGGGCTGCGAACTCGTGACAGCGGATGATCGTCTCCTGCGGACCCTCCGGCCAACGTTTCCCTTCATCATCGCACTGGGGTCTCTGCCCTGATCCGGGCATCGGGTCGCGGCGCCGATGACGACCAGGGGACCGTCTTACGTGACGCGAGTACCCTGTCGGTTCAAAGGGAAGTGGGGACAGGTGGTGCTCGACCGAATCCGCACGGTGGACCGGACCCGGCTGGTCACGAGGGTCGGGCGGATCGATGATCAAACGGCGATGGCCGTGCTGGAACTGCTCCGGGAAATGTTCGAAGCCTAACATACGTTCGCCTCGCGCTCATCTTGCCCCCGGCAGAGAAAAAGCCGCTCCAGAACCTCAATCCCCATCCCCTTGCCGCACCCGTCCTCGCGGGTTATATTATTGTTTAACACTCGTCGGAGATTGGTAGACGGTCCGGGACGACACGGGACCGAAGCCGGCCTGGCCTCGATGCGACGCGATGCGGGAGGGATCGATCATGCTGACCTTGTGGGGACCGGGCGAGCACACGCGGTACTGCGACGGCCGATCGCGCCGGTCGTTCCTCAAGATCGGCGGGCTGGCGATGGGGGGATTGAGCCTCCCGGGGCTGCTCCAGGCCGAGACGCGGGGGGTCAGCCGCGGTGTTTCCTCGACGTCCGCGCGGGCGCCGCACAAGTCGGTGATCATGATCTATCTCTCGGGCGGCCTCCCGCACCAGGACACCTTCGACCTGAAGCCCGAGGCACCCGACGGCATCCGCGGCGAGTTCAAGCCGATCGCGACCCGGCTGCCGGGCGTCCAGATCGGCGAGATGCTGCCCCGGATCGCCGGCGTCATGGACAAGGTCGCCGTGATCCGCTCGATCGTCGGCCTGCGCGACGAGCACTCGAGCTTCCAGAACGTCACCGGCTACCCCATGGGCCAGAGCCAGCGTGAGGGGAAGCCCAGCTTCGGCTCGGTGATCGCCCGGACGCAAGGCGCGGTCGACCCGGTCGTGCCGCCGTTCATCGACCTGTTCCCGGTCATGCAGCACAAGCCGTATAACAGCCCCGGGCCGGGCTTCCTGGGCCACCCCTACAAGGCGTCGCGGATGGAGGGGGACGACCTGGCGCTGCTGACGCCCCCGTCGGATATCCCGCCCCCTCGGTTCGATCGCCGGCGCGCGCTGCTCGGCCAGTTCGACCAGTTCCGCCGCCGGGTGGATAACGCCGAGACCGGCGGCATGGACGACGTCTACCGGCGCGCCTTCGACGTCCTGACCTCGGACAAGGTGGCCCGGGCGCTGGACGTCACCCGCGAGGACCCGAGGCTCCGCGACCGATACGGCATCGGCACGCCGAAGCCCCTGGGCGACGCCGCGCCGATGTGGAACGACCAGTTCCTCGCCGCCCGCCGGCTCGTCGAGGCCGGTGCGCGTTGCGTGACGGTCGCTTACGGCTTCTGGGACACACACGGGGGCAACTTCCCCTGGCTGCGGCAGTACCTGCCGCTCTTCGATCAGGGGGTCTCGGCCCTGGTCGAGGACATCCACGCCCGCGGCCTGGACCGGGATGTCACCGTGGTCGTCTGGGGCGAGTTCGGCCGGACGCCCAAGATCAACAAGGCGGCCGGGCGCGACCACTGGGCCCGGGTTAGCTCAGCGCTCCTGTTCGGCGGCGGCATGAAGGTCGGCCAGGTCATCGGCTCGACCGACAAGCTCGGCGGCTCGGCCGCCAGCCGGCCGGTCCACTACCAGGACGTCCTGGCCACCATCTACCACAACATGGGCATCGACCCCCACGCCTTCATCACCGACAAGGCCGACCGACCCAACACCATCCTGCCCCCGACCGCCGAGCCGATCCGCGAGCTCGTCCTCTGAGAATTAGCGAACAGGCCCTCACGTCACCTCCGCGCTCACCGAATCGGTGACAGTCAGGTCGTCGTGAAAGTGACATCGCGGCTGATGATCCAAATCGGCTCGCTGGCGGGCAGTTGCTCGATCAGCCGCTTGCGACAGGCTTCGGTCTCCTCCCGCGTGGCGAATCGAAGCTGTAGCCCGTCCTCTTCGATCAGCTTGGAAGCCCCCTGTTCCAGCATCGCCGCTGTTACGTCCTCGGGGTTGATCGGATCTGTCGACCTCAATCCGGCGATGATCTAACCCGGATTATTCACGACGTCTGTCCGAGGTTTCGTAACTCGTTTCAAGCGTTAGGGTTCGGCCGCTGTTAAACTGGGTCACTGTTTGGGTAAGATCGGCGGCAATGGCCCAATGGCAAAGAGGTTGCGTCGATCACCTAAAGAATTCATGAATAATCCGGGCTAATACGGCAGCATCCCCGCGGCTGTCGCCTCGGGTACAGTAAGCCCGCTCGTGAGCGCAATCTTCTCGCGAGCGTCCGCCCCTTCGGCCAGCTCGTAAGCCCGCAGGATGATCGCCGATCGCTCCTCCAAGGAGGCGTTGGCCCACTCATCCCAGATCACCGTGACTCGTGATTTCTTGGTGGCGAACTCTTGCTCGTCGACCAGCGGTTGCCCGTAATCCCGTCCGCTGTTGAGCTCCTCGGCCAGCTTCTCAGCCAGGCCGGTATCGGCCGAGGTCATCGCTGACTGGACCCCCGATTTTTTTTCGCGGCATGTGATTGCCCTCAGAGGGAGTCCAGGTTGACCAAGAGCCATTCCGCCGCGAGGCGCACCCGTGTGACTTCGTGCTGGTAGGCCAGATTATTGTGATACCGCAGCGACTCGTTCCAGAGCTGACCGATCCGCTGGCCGCACGCTTGCACCTGCTGGGCGACTGCGGGGGCATACGCCCTTCCGGGAGTGGCTGCCCGTTCGGCAACCAGCAACTCGGCCCATGCCCGGACATTGTGGCCGTTCGGGATCGTCCCAAGACATTGGGATCGACCACGTCTCGGCCCTGACCGTGAAGGTCCGTTTCCACACCAACCCGAAGCGTCAGCGAGGTCTGCCGCAAGTCCTTGCGGACGATTGGGAAAGAGCCTCGCTGACGCTTCGGGCTCGTATCGATCGGACGGCCTCGCGGCCCATTCCGCCGGCGATGTCACGGGGCAGGGGGGTGGCAGGCCAGGGCTGTTCTGAACCGCAATGGAAAGAGGGGGCGGCCTTGAGAAGGATCTTCGACCATCATTTGTTCGCGTCTCCCGATCATCGGAACAGGGGCTCGAGCCACGACCGGATCAAGTCCGACGTCCCGTACGACAGTGCCGCGAGCAGGCCGAGCAGCGGCATGACGACCGTCACGAGCGTCATCACGAATTGGCGATCGAGGGTGAAGCGATTGGGCGTCAACTTGTTGATCCGGCTGGTCACGTCGTCTCGGTTGAGCTGGACGGCGATGACGATCACGGTCGCGGCCGTCGCGGTGGCGAGCAGGCCGAGGACCGCCAGCATCTGGCCGCGGGGCTGGAACGGGTAGGACGTGACGGCGAGTGTCAGGCTCAACAGGCCGACGACCAGGAAGGTCTCGATGGCAGAGCAGTAGCGGCGGATCCAGGCGAGTTGCCGGGCGAGGACCAGCGCGATGAAATCCTCGGCGTCGCGGAGCCAGCGGCGGACCTCCTCGGGACTGGCCGTCGGGCCCGGCCGCCGGGCCGTGGCGACGGCCGCCTCCCGGAGGACCTGCACGGCCGTGGCGGCACGGCCCTCGCCGGTCGATCGATCGAGGTCCGGGCCGGATTCAACGTCGACGGGCCGGCCGATCGAGGTCAGTTCGTCCAGGCCGGGCCACTCGGCGTCCGTGTCGGGAAGGCTCGCCCCAGCACCGCTCGCGACCGCATAAGCCGTGATCGCCGACCGGCGTGCCCAGAAGGGGCTGAGGATGGGGACCATCGCGTCGACGGCCCGCCACCAATCCGCCGGCAGCAGCGGCCGGGCGCCGGCCGTGCGGGGCCGCCGGAGGAACTGGTCGATCGGATCGCCGTCGGTGGATGTGGAGATGCCATGCGTGTAGAGCGTGGCCTGCACCCGGCCGTAACCCGCGACCAGCGACTGGAACTGACGGTCGATGAGCGGGTCGGCGGTCTCGGCGGCCGGCAGCGACGGCTTGGGCGCGGCCGTGCCGGAGAGCGGCTCGGGAGACGGTGAAAGCAGCAATGCCCCGGGCGCGGCCGGCCGAGTGGGGAGCCGTTCGAAGGCTCGGACCATCGGGAGCTGGGCCGCCGCGTGGAGCAGCCGGGCGTTCAACCGCCAGAGGCCGATCAGCTCGATCAGCCTGAGCATGATCATCAGCGTCGTCAAGACGAACGCCGCCAGGATCATCCCGTACAGGCCCCGCCGCTCGAACGACACGGGCAAGCGTCCGATCGCGGAAGTCCCGACCAGCACCGAGAGCCCGAGCGCCGGCAGCAGCCACGGGCCGCCGTGCGTCCCCATCATCAGCGGGGCATCGAGGGTCTTGTGGATTTCTTGGAGGTAGCTGCGCACCGGGCCGAAGGCGGCCGCGGGGCCAGAGAGCTTCGCCGAGTCGTTCTTCAGATTGACGGCGCCCAGGCGGGCGAGGAACCGGATGCGGCGCCATCCTCCGAACAGGGCGAACCCAATGGCCAGACCGATCAGCATGAGAGACATCAGCGGCGTGACGCCATTCGTCAATCGCGACATCCGCTCGCAGTCGAGCCGCAAGTCCGCGACATTCCAGGTGGTCAGGTTCTTGCTTGGCGTCAGGTATTGCGCGACGAAGAACAGCGGCAGGACGACCTGGAGGAACGCGATCAGCAGGACACCGGCGCCCGACACCCGATCCCCCGCGCGACATGCCTCGCCGGCGAGCCCCCGGGCCAAGCGGAATATGGCGACCAGGGAAGCCGCCAGCAAGACCAGGCCCGCGAGGACGCCGACCACCACCACCAACCATCGCTCATCAAGGACCATCTCGAGCGTGGTCGGCCAATTTCCACTTTCGTGGTCGGCCAAGACTCGGGCGAATCCCCATGCCGGTAGCCCCTGGAGGATGACCTGCCCGAGGGCCGCCGAGGCCGCCAGCGCGGCGAGTTGGCGTCCGGCCTGTGTGTTGATCGGCTCGCCGGTCCGAGGACCGACCTGCAAGCATGTCGCCTCCCTTGGCATCGAAGCCAGGCAGGCCCACATGTACCACACCGCGCCGAAGGATGTGATGCCGGCGATCGCCAGATACACCCCGACCCAGCCCAGGTCGAGCCACGTCATCAGATCACCAGCCTCGGGCCTGACCTGCGGAGAGGGCGAGCGGTAGAGGGAAATCCCATATTCGTTTTGGTCATCCGTCGGAAACTTCACCGCGAGCGGGTAAAGCCCCCGCTCACCGACGACGCTCACCCAGATCGGTGGGATCGAGCCGTCGGCCCCGCCCTTGCCGGGGAACCCATAGTCGAGCAAGGCGGGCCGACTCTGACCGTCCGCGGGCAACATCTTGGCCAGGTTGGCCAATGTCGCATTGTAAATCCCCTCCGAATTATCGTGAGGAAACCCGATGCGTGGCACCCTGACCAGCGACTCATCCCCGACCTTCAGCCCGGGCGACCACGACTGGTTCGCGAGCTGCAGGGGATAAGTGGAGACGACGAGGGAACCCCGCAGATAGGGGACGATGTCAGGGTGGAAGTACAGGGTGCTCGACGATGTGAACGTCAGCCGCGCATCGGGGCAGACCTGCCGGAGCTTGTAAGCCAGGAAGAGTTGATCGTAAACGTTGGTGGCGACGATCCCGATCGTCGTGTAGCGGCCCCGCTCCAGTTCCTGGAGGATCTGCGACAGCACAACTTCCCCCTCGACCGCCGCCGTACCCGGCGAGAAGGCCGGCATGAGATCGCGGTCGCCCGTCCGGCCCGTCATCGACTGGAGCGAAAGCCGCTCGGGCGCCGCCAGCCGTATGGGCTCATTCGGCTGGTAATAGCCTCGAGCTGTGTACTCCTGCCGGATGCGCGAGATGCCCATCGGGAATGCGAAGAGGTCCGGCGTCTCACCCTTGGCCGGCCGCCTATTCATCAGGCCGAACGGACTGCCGGCTTCCACCAGAAGCGCGACCGATTCCGGCTGCTTCCCGAACGGCGAGGTCTCTCTCAGATAAACGAGCAGCGCCGCGACCAATCGGTCTTGGGAGTGGACAGTCGAACATAATTTGATCCATTTCTCATCTCTGCCGAAGAGCCGATCCTGGATCGTCCTGTCCGGCGGCCGTTGGGCGCTTCCGTTGATGATCGTGAACTTCAGATTGGAGCCCGTACTATTCAAATAGCAATCTACCAGCATCTGCGGCGACCAGAGCGGGCCGAATTGCATCGGGCCCAAGGTCCCGGCCCATTCACCGATTCTCGGATTCTTCTCCAACTGGCTCTTGACGACGGAGGACAATTCTTTATCCCAGCAGTGCTTGATCGCCGCCGCTAGTGACACGAACGATCCGGAATACATCGGACCCACGATCCCGATCCGATCCCCCGCCTTGCTCCGATACTTCTTGTGCTCCTTGACAAGCTCGATCGCCCGTTCAAGCTGCGGCTTGTCGATGCCCCAGGCTGGCGTCTCGGGGACCAGCAGCAGCAGCAGGAGTTTCTCGGTCACGTCCTCGGGCTTCGTCACGGAATCACTTTTCTCGTCATTCGCCCCGTCAACGTGGCGGCAAAGGATGGAACCCCTCCAGGATCGATCCCGATCGTCCGAGTTGCCAAGGGTCAGGGCAAGCGCAAAGCCGGGCGACTGGCCGATGGAAAGGCTCGGAGACGAGGCCGGCTTACCCTGCATGTTGGGGTCCCAGGAGAACGCGTGGCGTTCGAGGACAAACCCCTCGCTCTCCGCGGCCCGGAGCACAGCGCCGATCGTGGAATCGAAATCGTGGCCGACGCTCGTGTCGTTCGGGTCGGGGACTGACACGATCAGGAACCGGAGCCCGCTCGCTTTCCGCAGGAGGTCGCAGTCTGACAGGTCCTTGCGTTGCCAGTGTTCCCTCAAGAGCCCCAGAGGGCCGCGATCTTTGGCTCGCCCATCATCCTCGGCCGAGGCCATACGACCGCCACTCCTCTCAGCCGGGCCGGAACTCGTGGGAGATTGCGCGGCGGGACCGCCGCCGCGGCCCCCCTGTCCCTGGGGGAGGATCGAGAAGCCGAGCAGGGCCAGGAGCACGACGAGGACCGT
>JBKQHM010000145.1:0-6057 GCA_052148775.1 Isosphaeraceae bacterium
CTCGTGGGCCGCCGCCTGCTTGATCCGGTCCACAGCCAGGGCGTTGCGGCGTCCGGCGACGTCGCCGAGGAACCGGCAGCCCGCCAGCCTGAGCTGGGTCGGCCACAGGGCGGCGAACGACCGGGGATTGATCAGGCCCGGGTCGCGGCGGAAGTGGTCCGCGCCGGCGACGGTGTGCGGCAGGTCGACGCGGCCGTCCGGGAGGGTCTTCCAGCTCACCGACTGGCCGTCGGTCAGGGTGGCGATGGTCTCGAGCGTGGTGGGGTTGCTCCTCAGCTCCCGGTATTCGTCGGAGTAGGGGACCGACACCCCGGTGGAAATGACGCCCTGGACCTGATCCGGCCCGCGATAGCCGAGGTTGACGAAGTAGTTCCCACTGGCGTCGGCATTCTCGATGGTCGCCTCGTAGCGGCCCGGCGCGCTCTGGACCAGCTCGACGGGTGCCGACTTCAGGTCGGGGTTGACCACGTTGCCCTGAATCCTCAGGAAGTTGAGGAACTGGTTTTCCTTGTCCAGGGCGTCGACGACGACCTTGATCCGCCCCTCTTCGCGGCGGACGTTCAAGGTGAGATTACCCCGGTCGGCCGGGCGCATCGACCATCGGATGACCTGGGACCAGAAGGCCGCGTAGCTCGGCCAGTCGACCCAGGCCTTGGTCCAACGCTTGCCGGCATCGCTGGTGAAGGCGACCGCGCGGCCCAGGCCGTAGGTCCAGTGGGCCAGCAGCGGGTTGACCTGTCCGGCCGGCAGCGGGGAGACCAGCGGGATCTCGACCAGCTCGTTCTCCTTGGGCGAGGTCAGCACCAGCCCGAGGATCCCCGGCAGTTGCTCGGGCAGCCCCATGATCGGCTCGGTGATCGGGTAGTTCAATTTTGGCGCCCAGGCGGTCGCTTGTTCGAAGATTAACGGCCGCGAGATCGACCGCGCCTCCTTCTGGTAGATCCTCGGCAATGCTCGGGGGTTGGTGACGTTGTAGAAGTTGCCCTTGGTCCGCATGGCGAGGTTCCGCATGACGCTCATCGCGCCGGGGTCGTTGCCGTGCGCGGCGGTCAGCACGGTCGTCACCGTCACCTTGCTGGCGGCGAGCTGGCTGATGACGCGGGCGCTGGGCGGGGTCGGGTCGCCGTCACTGATGATGACGATGTGCTTGCTCATCGCGTCCCGGACGCCGTTGAGCCCCTTCATGGCCATCTGGAGCGACGGGTCGAAGTCGGGCATGTCGCCGGGCGTCATCCGATCGACGGCGCGGAGCATGCTGGCCCGCCCGGTCCCGATCGCCCGCAGGGTGAACAGCCAGGCCTCCTGGCCCTCCCAGTGGAGCATGCCGGCGTAGTCGTAGCTGGACAGCGAGCTGATCGCGGCCTTGGCCACCACCTTCTGCCAGTAGTTCCCCTCGGCGATCTCGCTGGCGTGCATGATCAGGACCATGGCGCCGATGCCCTGGACCTTCAGGGCCTTGATCTGCATGTCGACCGGCAGGGCCTTCTCGACCGGCGTGTTCATCCAGCCGCCGGCCCCGAAGCTGTCCGGCCCGCCGAGCATGACCAGCCCGGCGCCCATGTCATGGCAGTTCGAGGCCAGGAGCTGGTGCTGGGTCTCGGTGAACGCCTCCTTGGGGACATTGGCCAGGATCACGGAGTCATACGGCTGGAGCTGGGCCAGGTCGATCGGCAGCGGGTCGCCGCCGATGCCCCCGGAGCCGTCGATCCGGGGGGCGGTCAACACCTTGACCTCGATCTCCTTCTCCCGCAGGGCCTTGACCAGCTCGGCGTGCTCGCCGCCGGTCCCCTCGATCAGCAGGACCTGGGCCTTGCCGCGTGCGTGGGTGAACCCCTCGGCCCGGTTGTTGATCGCCCGGCGGTCGCCGCTCCCCTTCTCGGGATTGAACTCGGCGCTGAAGGTGTAGAAGTTCGGCTCGGTGATGAGCTGCTTGAGCGTGAAGACGTTGACACCGCGCTGGAGCTCGACGGGTTGCGGCTGCTCGTTGCCAGGCGCCGGCGCCGAGGCGTTGTCCGCCTTCTGGATGACCTGGAGCGTCCCGCGGGTCGGCTCGCTGGCGCGGATGACGACGTTGATGTTGACCTTCTCCCCCTTCTTCACGTCGGGGGGGATCGACACCTTCTCGACCAGAACCTCGCGGTCGTAGAAGTACTCGATCGGCAGGACGTCGACCTGCACGCCGAGCTGCTTGGCGACCAGGGCTTGCTCGAGCAGGTTGCCGCGGTTCTCGTTGCCATCGGAGATGATCACGATCCGCCGCGCCGTATCCTCGGGGAAGGCCGCCAGGGCCAGCTTGACAGCGCCCCCCAGGTCGGTGTTCTCGGCGTCGACCATGCTCTCGACGCCCAGCGCGTTCAGCTCGCTCGGCGCCGGGGGGACCTCGACCCGGGGCTCCCGCCCGAAGACCACCAGGCCGACCATGTCGTCCCGCCGACGCTTCTTCGACGCCTCGGCCACGTAGTCGAGCGCGGCCTTCTGCTGCTCTTTCGGCATGCTGTTCGAGACGTCGAGCAGGAACATCGTGGTCAGGCGATCGGTGCGGCGGACCGACTGGAGCTCCGCCAGGGCCAGCACGATCAGCGTGATCACGGCCGTCCGGAACAGGATCGCCAGCGTCTGACGGACCGGGCCCAGCCCGGCTAAGCTTCGATAGCTCATCCAGATCAGCGGCGGCACGATCATCGGGATCAGGATCAGCCACCAGGGGTTGCCGAACGTGATCGACCAGTTGCCCAGCATCATCGCTCAGTCCTCCCCATGGGCCGTCTCCATATCTCGTATCTGCATCACCGCAAAGTGGGGGCGACCCACAGCCAGGGTGCTATCCACGTGTCGAACGCTTCTACCCACCGGATTTCGACTCGGCCGGTGATGCCGGTGCCTGCATGCCCAACGATGTTACCATCCTGATGTCAACGATCTCCCATCCCCCGCCCGGAACGATGCAGACCACGATCCGGGCGTTATCGTTCTCCCAGGCAACGGCGTCGGGGTGCTTCACCTCGATCTCGCGACTGTCCGCCATCCGGATCAGGAATGGCCGGAATGGTCGCTGATTCTTCGCCTTCTTCAACTCGTCGATAGTCATAACCGAAATCTCTGGACGCGATGGTTGTTCGAGTCGATCACCGATACGTAGCCACGGCTGTCGACGGCCAGGGCATAAGGATTATAGAGCTGCCCCGGCCCGCGGCCCGGCGTACCCCAGACGCCGAGAGACTCACCATCGAGCGTGAACTTCTGGACGCGGTGGTTGCCGTACTCGCACACATAGAGGCAATGGTCCGGCCCGATCGCCAGGTCATAGGGATAGCTCATCTCTCCCGGCCGCTCGCCTCGCGAGCCCCAGACGTTCAGGAGCTTCCCCTGGGTGTCGAAGACCTGGATCCGATGGTTGCAACTGTCGGCGACGAACAGGCGATCGTCCTCGTCGATGGCCAGGGCGCGGGGCTTGAGGAACTCACCGGTCTCATAGCCGTGACCGCCCCACTGGCGGAGCCATTTCCCCTCGGGGGAGAACACCTGAATCCGGTCGTTCTCGCCATACTCGGCGACGTAGAAGTTGCCCGCGCGATCGAGCACGACGTCGGTGGGGTAACCGAACCGGCCCGGGGTGGTGCCCTGCACGCCGTCGCCGATCTGGAAGAGGATCTCGCCGTCGCCCGAATAGATCAGCACCCGGTAGAAATGGGTATCGGCGACCAGCAGGCGGCCGTACCGATCGATGGTCAGCCCGCTGGGGCCGTCCACGTTGAAATCGGGCGTCCGCCAGCCCTCGAGATAATGGCCGTCCCGGTCGAAGACCTGGATGCGGTCGGTCAAGTCGGCGAGATAGAGGTGGTCGTGGGTGTCGAAGGCGGCCGTGCGCGGCTTTTGCAAGCGCCCCGCCTTGATCCCGTGCACCCCCCAGACCAGCTCCGGCGCCGACCGCGACTTGAGGTCGCAGCCGACCATCGGGGGCAGGACCAGCCCGGTCGCCGCCAGGCCCAATAGCATCCTCGCGTGGTATCTCATCGCCGTAGGACGTCCCCAAATAAGCCTTTCCTCAAGTCACGTCGCGGATTGGAATGGAAGTGCGATCCAGTAGAATTTACTGACAGACGTGCCTCGGACGCAAGTCCTAGGCTCTTCGTAATCCGATTTCCTTCGGTCGCGGGGGGCGATGGGTCATGGCCGAATGGGTCGCGGTCTGCCGGCTCGACGAGATTCGCGAAGGTCGCGGGGTCTCTCGCGACGCGGCCGGGGTGCGGGTGGGCGTCTTCCGCGATGGCGAGAACATCGTGGCGCTCTCGGGGCGTTGCCCGCATGCCAACGGGCCGCTGGGGCTGGGCTGGATCGAGGAGGGCGAGGTGGTCTGCCCGCTCCACCGATGGCGGTTCCGGCTGTCCGACGGCCGTTGCACGACCATGCGCGGCTATCCCGTGCATCGGTTCCGGTGCGAGGTCCGCGGGGATGAGGTCTGGGTCGAGGTCTGATGCGGACCGATGGCCACCGGTCAACTCGATGGCCAGGGTCCGTCCTCGATCACCGACTCAGATTAGCCTCCGGCGATGCCGAGCGGCAACCCCGTCTCTCGACACGTCGCGGGCGTCGCCGTTCCCCGGGGAGGGGGGGATCAGGGGAACCGTCGTGCGGTGCCGCACCGGCCCCAGGTCCGTCCGGGTGGTGCCCGGCGGGGCGCGTCGAAATCCGGCCACGATGATCGCCGGGCCGCCCCCGGGGTTGGGTTTGTTCGTCACGTTGTGGTCGCCGTAGCCCTTGGGCCGAGGACGGTGATCCGGGAACGCCATCGGTGCCGTCGGACTCGAGCGATTAACGAATGATTTGCGCACAGTTCGAGACCAGAGCCTCTGATACAAGCCCGACGCGCTAGCGAGTGCATTCTCGACTGGCCGAGCGGATGGTGTGACAAGAGCCGAGGTTCGGCTGGTAGATCCCGACGCGCCAGCGAGTGAATGGTCTCTGGGTATGCACTCGCTGGCGCTTCGGGCTTTTATGGGTATGCACTCGCTGGCGCTTCGGGCTCGTATGAGAGCCCTCGCTGGCGATTCGTGGGGTGTGTACTCAATCCAAGCGTGAATCGCTCTGGCCTGCACCCAGGTCCCGAAGGCTGCGGCGACGACCGTTGAGAAGAGCAGCACCAACAGGGCCAAGACGATGATGTTTTGGTCCGCTATCCGTCGTCCGTCTCTTGGTGCGTGGTCGGTCGCCCCCTGGGCGTCGTCCATTGTGACCGGAAGGGGCTCGGCGACGGCACTGGCTTCGTTCGTTGGGTCCGCCGTCCCAGGTCCGTGATCCGTGGTCAGGGGAGGGGGTTCGGGCGGGGTGCTGGCTTCGTTCGTTCGGTCCATTGTCTGTTGTCCGTGGTCCTTGGTCACGGAGAAGGACTCGATGAGGGCGATGGCTTCGTTTGTCACGTCCCGGGCGTCGTGGTCGCCGGCCGGCACGACGGCCGCCGGCTCCGCGCCCGTCGCCGGGAGATCGGTCCCTTCGACCAACTCACTCCCCGACGACCGACCACGGACATCGGACATCGGACCGGGAGAATCCGGCAGGTCGTCGCCGAAATCGCGGCGGACCTTGCGCAGCTCGTCGAACGTCCGGCACAGCGACCGGCTGCACCTCGCCTGGTGCTTCCACAGCCAGTCCACCGTCTCCTTGGCGCGGTAGGACAACCGGGCCGAGACCTCCGACAGGCCGGCCGCCTCCGCCTCCGCCGCCGCGCGGTCCTCCCGCAGGGCCTCCACCCGCGCCACGGCCGCCGACACGATCGCCCGCAGCGCCGCCCGGCCCGCCGCCGCATCCCGCGGCGACCGCTCGGCCCGCGCCGCCGCGAACTTCTCCGTCTGCCGTTGATACGCGGCCGCCGCCTCGGGGCGGCGCAGGTCGCTCAACGGCTCGGCGAACACGTCCGGGCCGTGCGGGTCCATCGCCTGACAGGCCAGGTAGATCGACAGCACCGTCTCGTCGGCGACCGCGTCGAGCGGCTGCTTGCCCAGCAGCCGGATCGCCCGCAGCCGGTCGACCGCCCGCCAGATCCGCCCGCCGTCGAGGGCC
>JBKQHM010000146.1:0-4234 GCA_052148775.1 Isosphaeraceae bacterium
ATCCTGGGCCAGCAACGCCGTTGGCGCGATGGTAATTGGGGTTATCAGGGCGACGGCTACGAAGGCCGCCTGCAGAAAACGAGACTTGTGATTGCTCATGCCTGAGATGAGGCAGGTGTGGGGCCGCAATTAAGTACAGGGCTTAATGTGTTCTGTGCCGGCCGTCAGCGCGGTTGCGTGTGGATGTCGAGCAACGCCGGCTCACCGGCTTTGACTTGGCCTTATCGGTCTTCTCCCAGGTGAATTCGGCTTCCGTGCGACCGAAATGCCCGCCGCTGGCGGTCTTCTGGTAGATCGGCCGGCGCAGGTCCAGGTGCTTGATGATCCCCGCGGGCGTCAGCGGGAAGTGGCGACGGACCAGTTCTGCGATCATCGCGTCGGGCGCCTGGCCGGTCCCCTGGCTATCGACGTGGATGCTAACCGGCTCGGACACGCCGATGGCGTAGGCCAGTTGGATCTCGCAACGCTCCGCCAGGCCCGAGGCCACGATGTTCTTGGCGACGTACCGGGCCATGTAGGCGGCCGAACGGTCGACCTTGGTGGGATCCTTGCCGCTGAACGCACCGCCGCCGTGACGGCCCATGCCGCCATAGGTGTCCACGATGATCTTGCGCCCGGTGACTCCCGAATCGCCGTGCGGGCCGCCGATGACGAACTTGCCCGTCGGATTGATGTGGAACTTGACCGAGCCGTTGACGAGCTCTTGGGGCAGGATCGGCTCGATGACTTGCTCCTTCACCGTCTTGACGATCTCGGCGTGCGTGACCTCCGGCGCATGCTGGGTCGAGACGACCACCGTATCGACCCGGACCGGCGTGTAGCCGTCGTACTCGATGGTCACCTGACTCTTGGCGTCGGGACGCAGCCAGGGGATTGTGCCGTCTTTCCGCAGGTCCGTGATACGATTGATGATCCGGTGTGCCAGTGCGATCGGCAGCGGCATCAGCTCGGGCGTGTCGTTGCAGGCGAAGCCGAACATCATGCCTTGATCGCCGGCGCCGATGTCCTTGCCCCGCTCGGAGTCTTCGTTGACGCCCATGGCGATGTCCGGCGATTGCTTGCCCAGGGCGACCAGAACCGCGCAGGTCGTCGCGTCGAACCCCATGTCGCTGGACGTGTAGCCGATTTCACGCACAACCTGGCGGACGATCGTGGGATAATCGATCAGGGCCTTGGTCGTGATCTCGCCGGCCAGGCAGACCAGGCCCGTGGTGAGCAGGCTCTCGCAGGCGACCCGGGCGTAGGCATCCTGGGCAAGGATCGCATCCAGGATGCCGTCGGAGATCTGATCGGCCATCTTGTCGGGATGGCCCATCGAGACGGATTCGCTCGTGAATAGATAGCGGTCGTGATGCGACACGGAAAGAAGTCTCCTAGCGGGCGATCAAGGTGTCGTAGGCCGACGATGGAGAGGGCGGACACGAGGTCTGTTGGCGGACGAAAGGCGCCGGGCGACCATCGTCGTGGTAATGAGTTTAGCAAGACCTCGCGAGAATGGGAAGAAATGCTGTTCGCCTCGTTGACCGGTCGCAACGCCCCGGCACGGACTGACGCCCTACGGGGTCGGCCAGTCGTCGTCGAGGGTGTCATCGTGCTCGACCTCGCCGTCATGTTCGACCGTACCCGTATCGTCGGTCGGACGCGGGCCGGCCTGGGCGTTGCGGTCGCGCCTGTACCAGCTCCAGAGCAACCGGTGGGTGGCGTACTCGAGGAGGGCCTGGGAGCTGGGGAATTCGTATTCCGCCGGCTCCCGACGCTGGAGAATGGAGCGTGTCGACGGGGTCAGGTAGGCGGAGTCGGCGCGGGCGCAGAGGTCGGCCAGGAACACCGGGAAGTTCTCGGCGGCGGACTGGCTCAGGCGGCGGCCGAGGTAGGCGTAGTTCATCTGGTTCTCGACGACCCGGAAGGCGATCCGCGGCTCGCGACGGACGATGATCACCTCGCCGACCGGGTCGCGCGGGATGCGGGTCGCGCGGGCACGCCGGCTCGACGGCTGGGGCTTCATCAGGACCAGGGCGCGGATGCCGGAGACCACCGTCGACGGCCATCGCGGGGGCTGGACGTTGCGATACTCGTCCTCGACGCCGATCCGCCCGGCGCAGATCAGCTCGACCCGGTCCCAGGGCACCCAGTGTGTCGGCTCGCCGCGAATGCCCTCGATGCGGAAGCCCTCGTCCATGCAGGCGGCGCGATGGATCGTCCGGGCCGGATTCAGCTCGGGGAAGAGATCGGTCCGCCAGGCCTCGGCCGCGATCCCCAGCTCGAAGAGGCCGTCCAGCAGCTCGCGGACCTCGGATTCTTCCAGGGGCTTGGGCCAGGTCCCCGGCGCGCGGGCCAGCCACTGCGTGGCGTCGGTCGGGTGCATCCCCGTCACCCGGCAGACCAGTTCGCGGGCCTCCTGCGGGTCCTCGATCGCTTCGAAGATCACCAGGCGGTACCGGGCCGGCGTCGTGGGCATGATCGTCGTGGACTCCAATGGCCGATGGGCAGGCGATGGGTCTCATGTCCGGGCCACATTCAACGGCCGCGCATCGGCCTTTTCTTCTTCTCGGGATCATCGCCGTTCTTCTTCGGTTGGCCCTTGCCGCTGTCGGGCCTCCTCGGCATCCGAAATAGCTCGCCGACCCGGACCGAGAAACCCGGAAGTACATCACCGCCATCAAGTGTCGCCGAGACCGTCAGCCGGGTGAACCGGTCCGGTGCCGTGTAGACGTCGATCACACGGCCTCGCGGTCTCACGAACCAGACCAATCGGACCCCTTTTTCGAAGTATTCCTTGAGCTTCTCTTCCATCTCCTTGGAGGTGTTTCCCCGGCTGATCACCTCCACGACCAGGTCGGGGACCAGGAGCGGGACCGGCTCCTTGGGAAACTCGTCACCAGGCACCCGATCCCAGGAGATGAAGGACACGTCGGGAATTCGCACGAGGTTGATGGCGAGCTGCATCATGCCCCCCTCCCCCACCACCCAGCCCAGTCCTCGCGGCTCGACGAAGATGCTAAGGACGGTTCCGATTCTCACGGCGAGGTAGGATTGTTCGTGCCCCATGATCTTCCTCACCAGGATGCCGTCGACCAGTTCGTAGAGGCGGTCCTCGTGGTCGTTGAGCCGGACGACGTCCTCGACGGTCCCTAAGCCGGGCGGCGGATCCTGACGGATGCGTTCGAAGGAGATCGGGCCGAACCGTCGGTAGAGGTCGGCGACGGTCCAGACCGTGTCGGGCGGCGTCCTGATCGTGCCGGGGGCGGTCATGGCAAAGACCCTTGAAGAACCGGGAATTGGTCTGGGAATTATCCTACCACGATTGTCGCGGAGAGCCAATCACAGACGGATGCTGCCGGATTCCGGCTCCGTCGAGGCCATGTGCCGAACCGCCCCGGCTCCGCGCCTCGGCTCGCCGCGAGAGGGGTGGGTGGGTTCAACGACGGCCGTCTTGTGGTAGGCTGGTGAGCAACTTGGCCTTGGCGAGCGGACGCCGAGGCCGGCTCGCTCGGGCTTCGCCCTGTTGCGCTCGAATTGGTAAGGGATCGACCGTTGCGCCAGATTGGAACGTTGCCCGAGGGCCTGGACCCGAAGCTCTTCGAAGACTATCTGCTTTCCCAGAGCATCAAGGCTCGGCTCGACCATCGACCCGAGGGATCCGACGTCTGGATCTACAATGAAGACCAGGTCGCGCGGGCACGGGAGGAGCTCCAGACCTATTTGAGCCATCCCGACGACCCGCGGTTCCGCGCGGCGGTCCCGGCCGCGGAGGCGGTCCGACGCCAGCAGAAGCAGCTCGACAAGCAGTTCCGCAAGAACTTCCGCGAAGTGACCGACCTCTGGGCCGCTCCCGGCTTCCGCCGCCGTCCCCTCACCCTGGCACTGATCGTCGTATGCGTGTTCGTCTACTTCTTACAGCGATCGGAGAAGGGCGACGAGTGGGAAGATCGGCTCTTTTTCACCACCTTCTACGTGGACGCACAGGGTGCCGTCAGGGACAACGGCCTCGAGCCGATCCTCCACGGAGAAGTCTGGCGGATGGTGACACCGATCTTCATGCATAGCACGCGGAATCTGCTGCACATCCTGTTCAATATGACGTGCCTCAGCGCCTTCGGGACGATGATCGAGGTCCGCCGCGGGACGCTACGGCTGGCCGGATTGGTCCTGATCGCGGCGATCGTCTCCAATTTCGGCCAGTATTTCTACGACCTGCGGGCTTACGAGGAAGGGCCGGGCTTGCTCGTAAGCC
>JBKQHM010000147.1:0-10516 GCA_052148775.1 Isosphaeraceae bacterium
CCCACCGGTCGTCCCGGTGCTCGACCACAACTGGTCGCCGTGCACCCCGTCTTCGCCCACGAAGTACAGCGTGCTCCCCACCGCCGTCAGGTCGGTGGGTTGCAGGCCACCCCCGTTCACGTTCACACTGCTGAGCATCGTCGCCGGGCCGGCGGTCGTCCCAGTGAACGACCACAACTGCGTGCCGTGCGTCCCGTCGTTGGCCGAGAAGTACAGGATACTCCCCGCCGCCGTCAGCTCCTGCGGGTTCAGGCCCAGTCCGGAGGCACCGCCGCTGGTCAGCCGGGTCGTGCCGGCCGCCGTCCCGTTGCTCGACCACAACTGGAACCCGTTGGTCGGGTCGAAGCCGGTGAAGTAAAGCGTATTCCCCATCGCGGTGAGGAACTGCGGGTCCGTGCCGCCGTTGGCCACATCGCCGCTGGTCAGCATCGTGGTCCCGCTCGCCGTCCCGTTGGTCGCCCACAACTGCGAGCCGGAACTCGCGCTGTTCGCCTCGAAGTAGAGCAGGCCGCCGGCGGCCGTCAGGTCGGTGGGATAACTGCCGGGGTAGCCGTAGGCCCCGGGGATGTCTTTCACCATGATGGTGCCGGCGGCGGTACCGTTGCTCTTGAAGAGCTGCGTACCGTCGTTGGCGTCCAGGCTGTCGAAGTAGAGGGTGCCGTTGACATTGGTCAGCTCGGAGGGATAGAGGCCGAAGTTGAGGATGCCGTCGTTGCTGTCGGTGACCATGGTGGTGCCGGCGGCGGTGCCGTCGGACTTCCAGAGCTGGTCGCCGTTGGTGAGGTTGTCGGCGGCGAAGTAGAGGGTATTGCCGACGACGGTGAGGTCGGTGGGGTTGATGCCGCCGTTGACGTCGTTGCCGTCGGTGAGTCGGATGGTTCCGGTGGCGGTGCCGTTGGACTCCCAGAGCTGGTCGCCGTGGACGGCATCGTAGCCGACGAAGAACAGCTCACCGTTCATCACTACCGGCTGAGACTCGACCGCGGCGCCGAAATTCATGGCAGTGAGCGTCAGCAGGGCCCGGCCTTCCAGGCGCTCGACCCGGAATTGGCGGGCGGTCTTGCGTCTCCGGTTCCCCGACCTGGTGAATTGCCGCTTCAGATGCCAAAACATGAGACTCACCTCTCCCGGTAAGTTGCAGGGAAGTCGCCCGTCGGTCAAGGATGGTTACAGCGTCGCCTCGCCCGGAACGAGGCCGGCATCAACATCCCTGAGAGTGTGGGCCGGATTGAGTTAGTGCGTCGGGCGTCGAAGGGTTGATTACTTCTCGTGGCACCGCATAGGGAAGTTGATCCGGCACGGCCCGCATGGCCCATTCGCGTCGATCGCGAGGGAGTGCCACCCCGGGAAGCTTCCCCAATCATCAATGTTCATCAATCGCTGGTGGAAGATCGGCCAAACTCGAGCGGGAGCGTTGAATCGTTGCTTCCGGTTGGCGAGGATAGCACGGAAATCCTGATAGTTCCAAGGAGCTCGGAATGCGAATTGTTTCGATCTTCTGTCGCGTGGCCAGCACAGTATGGCCAACTGCCGTAGGCACTGTCAAGCCATTGCAACGAAATTCTCCGCGATGAGCATTTCTAGCTCCTCTTAATTAATTCCTCGTTCACTCGATCGAGAGAAATCCGTGGATTGATCATCCCAATCGCGTTGTCATGTTCCCATCGATAATTTTCATGCATGCAGCGTGGCGAACAACGATCCATCGAGGCCCGCGAAGATCGAGTCGCCCACGCCTTCCTCGGGGGCCAGTGAGCCGGCATGATCCTTCGATCCGGCCGTCTCGGCAGTCTCCCGCGTGATCGCGCATATCGCCAAAGGCCCCCGAGGCCCGCCTCCTAATAAACTAAGCCACCCGAAGAGGAATACCGGACATCAAAATCAAAATGATTGGCGAAGGTCATGGCCTGACTTGACCGGATAATCGGATGGATACTTCCGCGGATCCAAATCGTCTGCGAGCCGTGGTGGGGGTCATCGCCGTCAATCGTGTAGCTGTGCCCGATGCCTTGTTGGACAGCCGCCAACCACCTCGTTGCGCCCCGGCTCTATCTGTTCATGTCCGTTGCTCGCTCCCGTCGGACACGATAAAGGATAAACCGCGCAATTGGTATGAGCCTCCGGGAATATTCCCGAGAATTCCTGGGAAATTCTTCCTGATTTCCACGATAAGGAAGCTTCTTCTGCGAGCTGGCCAAATCTGGCAAGACAAACGATCATTTCGATCCGGCAATAGCCCCGCAAAGCACAATGGTGTGGCGACCGTTGTTGCCGCCACGCAACATGTGACGTTTTCCGTCCCACTCGCGCACGCTAATCGAAATGGCATGATCGTGGGAGGACGAGGCTCTGTCCGAACCTTTGAACGCGTGGATCTGACGGAGTCCTGCTCTTCCGCAACGACCAAAGGGTATCGAGTGCCGCGATCAATCCATGACCGCTGGCGGAAAAAGCCGCCCTCAGTGTGGGGAAGCCGTATCGTACAGGTATCCATTTCCCATGATCATAGGAAGCTTGGTGACGTTCGTGGAGATGCGAGCGTCCGTGCGAGTTTTTGTGGGCGGTTGCACTCGTTCGATGCCGGATCCACGCCGCATTCGCACCAACACCTGCTCGCTCGACTTCTCGGAAGAATTCGTGGATTCATGCTGTCAGCCAAATGCGACTGGGAGCCAGCTTAACTTCCTTCCCTTGAAGCGTCGCGTCACATTCGTTTTGGCAGCATTCGTCACCTCATGCTTGTGAGAATCGCCCGGATCGAAGATGCAGATCGGGCGACGAAACCAGCCCGCTCACCCTGCGGATATCGAGGATTCTGCCAAGACTTACGTGACAAATACTGCCATGATTGGAGTGACGCGACGCTTAAGCATCCATGGGTTCACGGCTCATTCAGGCGATGCATGGCAGGAGCGCCGCCGAGAATGGCGGCGCTCCTGCTCGGAACCGGCCTCACCAAGTGATCTCAAGGGCGGCTGCCTGAGCGAGTTGCAGTCTCGACCGGCACGTCGCAGCGATGCGCCTGTCATCACAGGGACCACAGGCTCGCGCCAGGGGCGGTGAAATAGACCAGCGAGCCCACGACCGTGAAGTTCGAGGGGATGTTGCTCGCGCCGGTGGCCAGGCTGGTGTCCATCACCGTGCCGCTCGCCGTCCCGTTGCTCTGCCACACCTGGAACCCATTCTTGGCAGTGTACGCCGCGAAGTACAGCGTTCCGTTCACGTCGATCAGGTTCGTCGGGTCCGAGGTCGTCGTGCCGTTGATGTCGGCGACCATCGCCGTCCCGCTGGCCGTCCCGGTGCTCGCCCACAACTGGTCGCCGTCCACGCCGTTGTTGCCCACGAAGTACAGCGTGCTGCCCACCGCCGTCAGATCGGCGGGGAGCACGCCGCCCCCGCTCACGTTGGCGCTGGTGAGCATCGTCGCGGCGCCGGGGGTGGTCCCGGTGAACGACCACAACTGCGTCCCGTGCACCCCGTCGGTGCCCGAGAAGTAAAGCGTGCTGCCGGCCGCCGTCAGGTCCTGCGGGTTCAGGCCCATACCGGAGGCACCGCCGCTGGTCAACCGCTTCGTCCCGGCGGCCGTCCCGGTGCTCGCCCACAACTGGAACCCGTTGGTCGGGTCGAACCCCGAGAAATACACCGTGCTGCCGACCGCGGTGAGGAACTGCGGGTCCGTGCCGCCGTTGGCCGCATCGCCGTTGGTCAGCATCGTGGTCCCGCTCGCCGTCCCGTTGGTCGCCCACAACTGCGAGCCGGAACCGGCGCTGTTCGCCTGGAAGTAGAGCAGGCCGCCGGCGACCGTCAGGTCGGTGGGATAACTGCCGGGGTAGCCGTAGGCCCCGGGGATGTCTTTCACCATGGTGGTGCCGGCGGCGGTGCCGTTGCTCTTGAAGAGCTGGGTCCCGTCGTTGGCGTCCAGGCTGTCGAAGTAGAGGGTGCCGTTGACGTTGGTCAGCTCGGAGGGATAGAGGCTGTCGTTGAGGATGCCGTCGTTGCTGTCGGTGACCATGGTGGTGCCGGCGGCGGTGCCATTGCTCTTCCAGAGCTGGTCGCCGTTGGTGAGGTTGTCGGCGGCGAAGTAGAGGGTATTGCCAACGACGGTGAGGTCGGTGGGGTTGATGCCGCTGTTGACGTCGTTGCCGTCGGTGAGTCGGATGGTTCCGGCGGCGGTGCCGTTGGACTCCCAGAGCTGGTCGCCGTGGACGGCATCGTAGCCGACGAAGAACAGCTCGCCGTTCATCGCCACCGGCTGAGACTCGACCGTGGCGCCGAAATTGATGGGTATCGCGGACAGGAGCGCCCGGCCTTCGAGATCCTCAACACGGAGTCCGAACCTGGGCCTTCGCCGGGACGCAGTCTTCGCGGAGGGACGACGCTTCATGAGAGAAAACATGACTTGTCTCCGTCAAGGTCGGGAAAGGCCAAAATCGGCGCAGCTCCGTCGGGGCGACCCGCGCCCACTGCGCGGGGAATCTCCGTCCCGTGGATCTTCCCCGAATCATCCATCGATCATTGGGCGGGGAGGCCAATCAGCGCGGCCTGATCGGGACGTCCCGCGCCCGGTGTGCGGGGACTCTCCATCCCGGTAATCCCCCGGCCTTTCGAGCATCCATCGATTACGTGACTGGGGGAGTGTACAAGACGTCTCGTTCGAGCCGGATCGTGATGCCGGAGCATCGAATGGCTCATAGCCGCGTAGTTGCCGTCGTTATGCCACTTGCCAGAGTCGTTGTAACAGGAGCTCCTGGGAGGGAAATCGCGGGGCATCATCCACCAGGCACAGCCGCCATGCGGATCGCGATGATGCCGTTGAGGACCTCGCGGAGCTCGGCCGTCCGCCGGGCTTGGCCGGGGGAAGGAGGCACTCGAGTCGTTTCGCGGAATCCGGGTCTGATCGGACAAACAGCGTTCGGGCTTCATAAGAACGATAGGCCCGAACTGGTCGATTCGCACGCCGTCTCGGAATGTGAGGCGATGAGAGAACTTCCCACGCCCGGAACGCGGGGTCTTCCATCCCGAGGACCTCTCCGGTTTTCAAACACCCATCAGTTTTAGCGGGTAGAGAAGATGAGCCGGCGCGGTCGTCGGGTTGCCGGCGATCATCGCTTTGCGAAGGCTCTCCGTCCCGGAGAGTCTCCGGTCGTCACTTGATAGATTGATTGTGGACCGAATGCCGCTGACGAACTGTCAGGGCTGTTGCACGCTGTCCTGAGTGATCGACCCGCCTACCGCGTGGAGACCTTTGTTGCGTCGGACCATTGCGGCCCCCTCTGAAGGGGTTGTGGCAAGGCGGGCCTGTCATAGGACACTTACATAGTAGCGCCGGCCGATCGCGTTGTCAAGAGTTAATACGCTCATTCTTCAGAATGATCATTCTCACGCCTTTTTAATTGAATGAGACGATCAACAATGAAATAAGTCCCGCATGCACGGCTGACGGCGATCGATCGTCGGCGGCACGAGGCCCCGGCCGGCCTCGCCCGCATGCGACGCGACGCGGCAGCGGATCCGGGTCTGATTCGGACCATGAAGCGGTGGTTTCTGAAACAAGGACGTCATCGTGGAGATCGGGAGCGGACACGACCAAGCGACCCGAACTGGGTCGCCGCAATCGAGTTCGCCGTGAATGGCCGACCGACGGGCCTAAGAAAGAGCTGTCCGCGCGGCGCGGTCGGACATGCTCAATAGGGACCGTCGAGGGCCTCGGAGGAGCCCTGGGTTTGCTTGGTGATTCGAGATCGATCGCATCAGGCCGAGGGATGAATTAATTCGAGGCGCTCCGCAATCGCAATGCGGCGGACGACGAGACCGCGACCGTCGGCTCGCTGGCAAAATCTTCCTGTTCCTTCCGGTACGGACTCATACGTCCCTCTCGGACGGATGTGACGCGCCAGGCTCCGCTGTCGCCCTCACTCGATCGGAACTCCCGCAGGTGGGGGAGTTCTCGCAACGGCCGCCCTCATCCTTTGAGGGCCCATTCCAAGCCGGCCCCCCGTCCGTTGAGGTCGGGCGGGGGGCCGAAGGCTGGATGACATGGGAGGAAATGTCGTCGCATCCTCCGGTTCGCTCGTCTCAGGAGGGCTCGATGCTCCCTGCCTTCGCAGTAATGGTGAAGATGTTGTTCCCCGCGAGGTAAACGCCCGCGGCACTATCGACCCCGCCCGGAGCCGCAGCAATGATGGTGAGCTGGCCACCCTTCGCGAACTTCGCATTCGTGGCCGACGTCGCGAGGGTGACGGCTGTATTCGACGCGTTGGATGTCGCCGACAGGACACCGATCGGGTGCAAGATCGTCTGGACTTTCTTCTTGACCTTCTTGGTGGAGACCCAGTCCACCTGGTAGTTGCTTGCGTTGTCGGCGGTCCCCGAATTCATCGGGATACTATAATCGATCATGATGTTCACCACCGGCTTGCCGATCGGTTTGCCTTTCTTGTTGTGCTTGAGGTAGGTCAAGACAATTTGCTCGCCTTTGATCGTCGGTGTCGGGGCAGGAGTGGGTGTCGAGGTAGGAGTGGGTGTGGGTGTCGCTGTGAGAACATTGATGGTTGCCGTGGCGCTGGTGCTCTTGTAGTCAGTGGTGTCGGTGGGGGTGAAGACGACCGAGAGAGTCTGACCGTTGCCCACGGCCAGGACGGCGCCCGCGGCTGGTGAGTAGGAGAAAGTACCGGGTACGCTGACCGTGCTCCCGTTGACCGTGTCGGAGGCGGTGGCATCCAACTGGGTGCCGCCCAGCGGCGTGCCGTAGACGAGGCTCGCCGGGTTGGCCCAGGTGATCGTGGGTGTCGCCTGCTGGACATTGATGGTGGTGGTGGCGGTGTTGGCGGAGTAATTGGTGGTGTCGGTGGGCGTGAAGGTCACGAAGAGCGTCTGGCCGTTGCCCGCGCCCAGGACCGTGCCCGCGGCCGGCGAGTAGGTGAAGTTCCCGGGTACGCTGACCGTGCTCCCATCCACCGTGTAGGAGGCGGTGGCATCCAACTGGGTGGTGCCCAGTGCCGTGCCGTAGACGATGTTGGCGGGAGCGGCCCAGGTGATCGTCGGTGTTGGGCTCGCGGCCGGCTGCCATTGCCACATCGACGCGGTTTCGGGCGGGGTCGATGTCGATAGTGCCGCGGGTGTGGTGAAGTAGAGCGAGGAGCCCACGGACGCGAAGTTCGCGAGGCTGTTGATCAAGCCGGTGTCGAAGCTGGTGTCCATCACCGTGCCATTCGCTGTCCCGTTGCTCTGCCACACCTGGAACCCGTTCGCCGTCGTGTACGCCGTGAAGTAGAGCGTCCCGTCCACGTCGATCAGGTCCGCCGGGTCCGACGTCGTCGTCCCGTTGATGTCGATGAACATCGCCGTCCCGCTGGCCGTTCCGGTGCTCGACCACAACTGGTCGCCGTCCACGCCGTTATCGCCGATGAAGTACAGCGTGCTACCCACCGCCGTCAGGTCCGTGGGGGCCACGCCGCCGCCGCTGACGTTGGCGCTGGTGAGCATCGTGGCCGCGCCCGGGGTGGTCCCGGCGAACGACCACAACTGCGTCCCGTGCACCCCGTCGGTACCCGAGAAGTAGAGCGTGTTGCCCACCGCCGTCAGCTCCTGCGGGTCTAGGCCCAGACTGGAGGCGCCGCCGCTGGTCAGCGTCACCGTGCCGGCGGCCGTCCCGGTGCTCGACCACAACTGGAATCCGTTGGTCGGGTCGAAGCCGTTGAAGTAAAGCGTATTCCCCATCGCGATGAGGAACTGAGGGGATATGCCGCCGTTGGCCGCATCGCCGCTGGTCAGCATCGTGGTCCCGCTCGCCGTCCCGTTGGTCGCCCACAACTGCGAGCCGGAACTCGCGCTGGTCGCCTCGAAGTAGAGCAGGCCGCCGACGGCCGTCAGGTCGCTGGGATAGCTGCCGGGCTTGCTGTTGGCACCGGTGGGCCCGGCGATGTCGAGCACGATCGTGGTCCCGGCGGCGGTGCCGTCGCTCGTGAAGAGCTGGGTCCCGTCGTTACTGTCGAAGCCGGCGAAGTAGAGGGTGCCGTTGAAGTCGGTCAGATCGGTGGGATCGATGCCGCCGTTGCTGTCGGTGACCATGGTCGTGCCGCTGGCGGTGCCGTTGCTCTTCCAGAGCTGGTCGCCGTTGGTGAGGTTGTCGGCGGCGAAGTAGAGGGTATTGCCGACGACGGTGAGGTCGGTGGGGTTGATGCCGCCGTTGCCGTCGTTGCCGTCGCTGACTCGGACGGTGCCGGCGGCGGTGCCGTTGGACTCCCAGAGCTGGTCGCCATGGACGGCATCGTAGCCGACGAAGAACAGCTCGCCGTTCATCACCACCGGCTGGGACACAACCGTGAGGCCCGAGATATTGATGGGCGTGAGCGTCATCAGGGCCCGGCCCTCAAGCCCCTCGACCAAGGGCCGAACGCATGGCTTCCTGCGGGACACGGCCTTCGCGGAAGGACGATGCTTCCGTCGTGAGGACGCCGACTCACCCTGCCGATGATGCGAATGCTCCATGACTGCTCCTACTGTCCGGGGTGTGGGATCCGACAGCCGTTCCTGTGCGACGGCGGGATCCAGATCCAGAGGCGTACCATGGCGGCCTTACAATCCGGAGCCGCGACTCTTCCCGCGGCCTCCGGTCTGTAGAGACAAAACCTGTGCTCGAGCAAGTGACCCTGGCAGCATGAGATCGATGCGGTTGTGGAGGAATGCATCTATCTCGTACAGGTTAGCACGTTCCTTAGTCGTGTGAGACTTACGAACGTCGCCACGCTCAAAGTTGATAGTCTTCGTTATTGTGCGCCATCTTCGTGGAAGAACACAAGGAAACCGCGCTTCATGGCCGATCGCGTTGTTTTTTCGAGACACGCAGGTTCGACCGTCCTGCAAGCGGATTCCAGACTCGGATTTCCCACCCCGCTCGACCGTTTCGAAACAACGGCGGTCAAATCCTCGCCTTCTGGGCGGTAAGTTCGGAAAAAGAGGCCGCCACGGGACAGCAAAACCCGCGAGACCTTCGGCCTGGGAGCGGGCTCATTCGGGAGATACGCCCGCTATCGACAATAAATTGCCGACGCGCGCCTTGTAAGGCGTGAGGCGTGATACTCCGATTCGAGAATCCATCCGTCTTTCCATGAAATTCGGCAAACGCGGTATCATGAACTGATGATTTCTCCTGGCCCATCGTCCCGGCGGTCCGCCCAGTCTGCCTGCTGATGAGTATCAACGATCTGTTCAGACTACGCCTCCCCAAGGCCTCGATGGCGCCGATAATCGTCTTATGTGGTAGATTATACAAGGCTGCTTGATTGCAGTCAAGCGTTGGCGCAGTGATTCTGTTCTGGAGATGAGATCTGGCAACGCGACGCGAGACACGCCGTGATCGCCGGCGGGCGATCAGGTCGCCGAAGGCGGCTTCTTTGAGATGGGGATGAGCCCCAGGACCACGCTGCGCGTGAAAAGAGTCCGGACCAAGGCCATCGGCCCCGCCGGACGAGTCGATGCGACCCTGATCGAATGAGGCGCGGCCGAACGGTACCGGACGATCATGGGCCTTGGCGTCGCATCGGTGTGAGTGTGGCCGCTCGAGGGACGCGAGGCCGTATGCACCACGATGGTGTTTGCCACGACCGCGGAGGTCTGGCTGACGGCCTTGCCCGTCACGCTCGCCACATAGTTCGTGCCTGCCTGACCGTCGCTGCCGGCCAGTTGCAAGCCGTCCAGCTTGGCGATGCCATCCGGACCCGTTCCGACCACCGTCAACGTGAGCGCGGGACTGAGCTTCACCTTCTTGGGTCCCTTGAGAGTCACCTGGTTGGTCGCCGGGTTGTAGCTCACACTCAAGACGAGCGGGGTCGACGACGGGGTCAGCTTCTTCTTCGACCTGGTCTTCTTGGCCGGTTCGGTCAGGATGTAATTGCTGGGATTCGCCGCCGTGGCTGGGTTCACGGGTCCGGAGAACGTCAGCGTGATCGAAAAGGCCTTCCTGGTGGTGACCGTCGGCATCTGGATCGTCACGGGGTTCGGATCAACCACGTTGACGTGGAACGTCGCCGCGGCGCTCTGTTGTGGCGAACCGTTGTCGGAGACCTGGACCGTGATCGGATAGCTCCCGATCTGCTGGTTGGTTCCGAGAGGCCAGGTCAAGACGCCCGTCGTCGGGTTGATCCTTGCCCCCGATGGTGCACCTGAGCCCAGGCTATACGTCAAGCTGAGGGTCGGTGAGTTCGTCTCAGAAGCGAAACGGCTCACATCGAGCTGGAGCGCCTGGCCGACAAGCACGCTCTGGGTGGGAATCGACGAGAGGACCAGCGATGGGTCCGAGGGCGCGGAGACATCAATCGTCACCTTGGCGGAGGCGGCGGTGTAGTCGGTCGAGTCGGTGGGGGTGAAGGCCACGGAGAGGGTCTGGTCGTTGCCCTCGGCCAGGACGATGCCCGCGGGCGGTGTGTAGGTGAAGGTCCCGGGCACGCTCGCCGTCGCGTCGAGCTGCGCGACGGACAGCGCCGTGCCGTAGACCAGGCCCGCCGGGTTGGCCCAG
>JBKQHM010000148.1:0-6634 GCA_052148775.1 Isosphaeraceae bacterium
ATCGATTCCCGACGAGGTAGGGACGATGACAAGCTGTCCGTTTGGATATCAAATAGGCGAGTCGGGTCATCAACGGCCGAAAGCGACGACGACCGGGGTCTTGCCACCCGCGACTCGCCTCGTCCGGACCGTTCGCGGACGAGAGCAACTCCTGACCGTCCCCGGAGATCGGGAAGGGCGACCCGTCGAAATGTTGCACAGGAGTGCAAACCAGCGCAATGCCCGAGGTGCCATTTCCCCTCAAATTGCGGGCTCACGACCCTCGCAGATGGCGCAACGCACCCCGTCCCCTGAGCCGCCCGGCCCCGGATTTCAGGGTGGCGATCGGCGAGGACTCTCTTCATGATAGGGCGTTTTCGGGATCTGGAACCTGGGACCTGGAATCTTTGATCCACCCGATGAGTGGAGAAACGATCCGAGGCCAATCCTCAAGGGCGATGGGGAGTCACTGATCGTGGACCGGTCTTCCTCATTCTTCCGAGGCTCCGAATTTCCCCGCCTGGTGATCCTGTCGGTCGTGATGATTGCCGGTTGGGGCGTCTTCTGGAGTTACGCCCAGAACCAGCCGGCCCCCGTCGAGCCTCCCCTCGCGGCGGAGGGACCGCCGCAGGCGGTCGTGGCCGATCGATCGATCGCGTTCGAGACGGTCACCGATCGCACGCCGATGACGTTCCGAGACAACGCGGCCTACGCGCTGCTGCTGGAACGCGCGCGGAGCAAGACTCCGGCGGAACTGGCCGCAGAGAGCCGCCGCGACCTGCTCCTGACCCATCTCTGGGAGCGCCCCGAGCTATATCGGGGCGTCCCTGTTCACATCCTGGGCTCTGCGCTCCGGGTACTGAGATACGAATCGAAGCTCAGCAAGACGGGATGGCTTTATGAAGCCTGGGTCATGACGCCGGAGACGCGGCGTGTCCCTTATGTTTGCGTCTTCGAGGATGTGCCGAAAGGCTTCCCGATCGGTGCGAATGTTTCCGAGCGGGTTGTATTCAACGGCTACTTCCTGAAGCTCATGAAGTATGAGGCGGCCGACGTGGCCCGCGGGGCACCGGTCCTGATCGGCCGGATCGGCTGGGAGCCTGCCGAATCCGCTGTGCCGATGGTCAAGGGGATGAGCCCCACTTTGCGGTGGACGCTGATCGGCCTCGGCCTCATGTTCGTCATCTCGCTGGGGCGTTGGGTCGTCCAGCTCCGGCGACTCCTCGCGCGCCCCGCCTCAATCGAGACCGCGAGGCCCAGCCCGAACGATGAGCTTGACCCCGCCGCCCTCAGCCATTGGGTGCAAACGGTCGCCCACGAGGACCTGGAGCTTCCCGCCCCCGAGCCGGAGCCCGAAGGACGATGAGATCCACCGCCCGTGGCCGCACCGAGCGGTCAACTGTTGAGAAGCGGGCCTCCTGGCCAGGCCGGATCAATAGCGGAGGATGGCTGCGATCTGCTGATGGATGTCGAGCGCGCCGGGTTCGTAGAAGAACACCTCGCCGCCGTCGGCCAGGACCTTCTCGATCACCTCATCGACGGCATCATCCAGCGCCGCTTCCCCCTTGCCCGTATAAGGTAGCAGTTGATCCCCCTGCTCGGACACGTCGGCCGGATACTCGAAGCCGGTCTCGACCAGCAGCATCTGGCAGCGCTTCTCGAAGGCGGCCCGCCACACCTGGATGATTCCCGACGCATGCCGGTTCACCTTGACGGCCTCGCCGAGCCGGACGAGGGCCTGCGTGCGCTTCAGCGTCGATCCCGCCTTGAAGACGGGCCAGACGAGCTTGCCGAGGGCACTGGGGCTCATCCCGTCGTGGCTGCCGGCCACCATTCCGACGATCGCGTCCGGATCCTTGGTGACTTCATGATAGAATGCGAGGAACCGTTCGACTCCGACGATGACGACCGGCAGCGGGTCTTCCTTCTGGATCTCGGCCAGGGCGCCGTCGACCTTCCGGAAGAACTCCCGATGCGACTCGTCCCTCACCGCGGACCGGTTGATCCCCTGGCCGCCCGGTAGCCGCGTCGCACCGCCGGGCCCCCTGTGGACCATCGGGAAGGGCTTGTGGGTGATCTCGCTCAGGACGTTGGTCGATGCCTCGAACAGTCGCGTCGGCTTCTCCGAGAGCACCAGGACCCAGTACCGAGGCGCGCGATTGAGCGTATAGACCAGGTCGCGCGTCGCGAAGGTCGCGTCGATGACGACGCGCGGCCGCAACTTGAAGGGGAGTTGGATCGCCGCGGAGAAATCCTTGCTCGCGAACAGCGCCAGTCCATCGAGCGCATGCTCCCAGTCCACCCGGTCGACCAGCTTGTTCAGGTTCTGGACGAGTGGCGCGATCTCCCGCTTGCTGAATTCGCCGTTGAGGCGCTCCAGTCCCTTGGTCAGGAGGTTTTTGACGACGATACGAGCCTTCTGGTTCGCAGGCGCCGTCCGGCTGGTAGGGGCCAGGATCGAGACCGAGGGGTAGTCCCGATGGCCCTGGAGACGCTTCAAATCGTTGCGGGAAATCATCGACGACCTTTCCTGATTACCGACCGCGTAGTCGCACTGAGTCAAGTAGCATAGCCTGTCGGCCAGCAACGAACAACCACCGCGGCGTGAGAAAGCGTTGAGTCGAAACGCGCCCGAACGCGACCAGGATCATATCGCTGAGGATGTTAGGTGAACAGCAATTTCCTTTCCTCATCCGTTGCCTCTCCCGTGTCTCACCCCGTCACGGTTTGACCGGCGCGTCCATCGGGAGCCCCCGACTGCGTCAGTTTCGCGGGAGATTCACCGGTCGTTCGGTCATCGTTGGCTAATCCCGCGTCGGAATCGCCGAGGGTCTGGGTGCTTTCCGGGTGCCTGCCCAGGAGGTCGTTGAACGTCTGCTCGTCCAGGGTCTCGCGCTTCAGCAGTTCTTGCGCCACATGCTCCAACTGATCGCGATGCGACGACAGGATCGACTTCGCCGTCTCGTAAGCGTCGGACAGCATCTTCTTGACTTCCAGGTCGATCTCTCGAGCGGTCTGCTCGCTGCAATCGCGCTGGATCGGAGCATCTTGTTGAACCGCCAGGAACGGGTTCGGCTTCTGCCCGACGTGTGCCAGGCCGATGGATTCGCTCATACCGAAGAGGCCCACCATCTGGCGAGCCAGGGCGGTGGCGTGCTCCAGGTCATTCTCGGCGCCGGTGCTCACCTCGCCCAGGACAAGCTCTTCAGCGGCCCGGCCGCCGAGCGCGCCCCGGATTCGATCGATGAGATCCGAGCGGCTGAGCAGGAACTGATCGCCTGTGGGGAGCTGGAGCGTGTAGCCCAGGGCCGCTCGGCCCCGAGGGACGATACTGATCTTGTGCACCGGGTCGGCGTGTTCGCAGTAGGCGGCCACCAGGGCATGACCGACCTCGTGATAGGCGACACGCCGCTTCTCCTTCTCGACCAGCCGTCGGCTCTTGCGCTCGGGTCCGGCGACGACCTTCTCGACCGCTTCCTCGATGTCGTGCTGGGTGATTGCCTTCGAGGATCGGCGCGCGGCCAGCAGGGCGGCCTCGTTCATCGCATTGGCGAGGTCGGCGCCCGAGAACCCCGGCGTGCCTTGCGCGATCCGGCGGAGGTCCACGTCGGGAGCCAGGGGCTTGTTGCGGACGTGGATCTTGAGGATCGCCTCGCGCCCGTCGAGATCTGGGGAATCGATGACGACCTGGCGATCGAACCGCCCGGGGCGGAGCAAGGCGCGATCGAGCACCTCGGGCCGGTTGGTTGCGGCGAGCAGGATCACGCCCGAGTTGGGCTCGAAGCCGTCCATCTCGACCAGCAACTGGTTGAGGGTCTGTTCACGCTCGTCGTTCACGGTGCCCAGGTGGATGCCCCGCTGCCCGCCGATCGCGTCGAGCTCGTCGATGAAGACCAGGCAAGGTGCCTGGGCCTTGGCCTGCTGGAACAGGTCTCGGACCCGAGCCGCCCCGACGCCGACGAACATCTCGACGAACTCGCTCCCGCTCAGCTCGAAGAAGGGCACCTTGGCCTCGCCGGCCACGGCTCGGGCCAGGAGTGTCTTGCCGGTGCCCGGCGGCCCGAGCAGGAGGACCCCCTTGGGAATCTTGGCCCCCAGCGCCTGGTATCGCTCGGCGTGGCGGAGGAAGTCGACGATCTCCACCAATTCGGCCTTGGCTTCGTCGCAGCCGGCCACGTCGTCGAAGGTGACGCCGGTCGACTTCTCGGGGATCAGCCGCGCCCGGCTCTTGGCGAAGCCCAGGACGCCCTCGCCCATGGTCCCGAGCCGGCGCGACAGCACCCACCAGAGGAGCGTGAGCACGCCGATCGGTACCAGCCAGGCCCAGAGGATATGCGACAGGATCCCCGGGCGCACGCTAGTAAATGCGACGCTCGCCTTCTCGAGATCCTCCACGAGCTTGGGATCTTCGATGCGGACGCTCCGGAATTGGAAGGCCGCCTGCGGACTCGCCGTCGTCTTGCCCGCCGCCGGCGCGACCGTCCCAGGCTTCGGCGTCACCTTGCCCGTGATCTCGTCCTCCTCGATGGTGCATTCGGAGACCTCGCCCCGCGCCACGTGAGCCTTGAACTCGCTATACGGGATGGTGCGGAGCGCCACTTGGCGGAACGCATCCTGCCAGAGCCAGAGCGAGATGAACATCAAGAACAGATACCAGAACATGAACGGGCTAACGGCTGGCACCCCACCGCCCTCCGGCCCATTCTTCGCCTTGTCTCCCGCCTGTTCGGCCATGGCGCAACCCCCGAATGCAGGACAGTACCTGAGGCAGTCACCGTCGGCTGTCCTCATCCCGACGCGGGATGGCCGAATGACCGCAGCCGGCTTCCGAGCGGTCTCGCTTTGCGAATGACCGGACGTAGGCTCGAGGATTATACGACACTACCGGCGATCGATCGACCTCGATCGAACCACCTAAGCGGCCGTCGGGGAGTTTCCATCACATGTCGAACGAATCTCGCGCCGGCAGGCGGGATGACCCGCGAGCGCCCTATTCAACCTCGCGCGTCTGGATGAGCCGCTCGATCTTCCGCAATCGCGAGCGGACGAGGAGCACATTGGGCCAATGCATGACCTCGGGTCGAGGGCCTCCGGTTCGGACGATCAGGTCACCGGCATCGTAAAACCCCAGGACTCGGTGACGGAAGATGACGTTGGGCTGGAGTTCCAGGTTCAAATTCGTCACGTCGTAGACCTTCTCCCCCTCGCCGATCGCCTGTCGGACACGGACCTGGCCGGTCGAGAAGATCATGTAGGTGAGCCGATCAAAGTAAAAGAAGGTCACCGCCCAGATCGCGAACAACCAAGTCGAGAGGAAGAGATATCCGGCCATATTGATCTGAATGTGGAGCAGGCCGAACCAATCGACGATTCGCCCCCACCAGCCGTACAGGGCGACGAAGGAGATCACGAAGGCGATGAACAGGACAGATACCCATTGCCAGAGCCCCCGAAGTGGCGCGTGGGTACTGACGAATACGACCAGGATGGTAATGAAGAACCAGGACCCCAGGTACGGGTTGTTTGCGACGCGCACATGGGGCTGCTCGGGCGCGGGCAGCTCGCCCGGCGTCTTAGCACCGCGAACGGGCGGGAGATGATGCGGGTGACGGTCGTCGGAGGGCGGCAAGATTAGCCCCTCGCGGGTCTCGATGCGTCCTGGTGCGACTTCCACGCGCCAGTCGCGCCGGGCCGTAGTCCCGTCGGGCACGACAGCCAGGTGGCCACCATCGAGGTATGTGATCAAGACAAGCAGGAGTCCGAGAGACCATACAGGCCACCAGTAGAAGATGTCCGAATGGCTGTAGAGCCGGATCTCCGGCTCCTTGTGCGGCGCGACGGTCGCCGGGCCGAGCCTGCCGTCACCCTTCGTGCCGGAGTCGGTCTGGTGGTCCATAATTGCTCTCCCTTGGTCAATCCAACAAAAAAAGCCCCACCGGCGCGATCATTCGCACCCGTGGGGCCGCCCGTGAGCCGATGCCGACCAGCCCACCAGGAGCCGACGGCTAACCAGATTATAGAGGTGACAAATCCGTCCCGGGAAATCAAGAGTGTTGCCCGAAGTCTTGATCAATCTGCGAACATTTCCGCGACCAGTATCGCTAATCCCGGCTCACAATCGAGGACTCACCCCATCAGCTCGAGGATTGATGAGATCGCTGGGGAAGCCCTTCCTTCGCACCTCTGTCCCGCGAGGGTTGAGCAGGGCATTCTCTGGACCAGCGCGACGTCGGAAATCTCGAGACCTGCGCCCAGGTGCAAGTCTTAAGACGATCAATTAGAATAATTAATACATTATATGTTTTAATAAAAAACTAATTCATTTTTAACGAATTGAGCGAAGGTTCTGTTGCACACTTTCTTCGATTCATGCACGGCCTCCCGTTTTTTTCTTGACACCGGATGTCTTTTCTTGGTATCTCCACACCATGAGGATTATCGGCTCGCGAAGGGCCGATAGGACTCGGCTAAGGTGGCCCCGATGTGCGTCTCGTCGCACATTCGGGGCTTTTTTTTTCTAGCGTGGCAAACTTACCTGAACAGGAATGCTGACCGCCTGTTTTCCGGGGCGAGGCCAAGTGTTTCCCGGCAGAGACAGACCAATCTCACGGGAAAACCGCTCGACTTCAGGCAAGTTTGCCAGCCTAGTTTTTTT
>JBKQHM010000149.1:0-4876 GCA_052148775.1 Isosphaeraceae bacterium
GAGGCCACGCCGGAGAATCACCGGTTCCTCGAGCGTGCGTATTTCCTCCGGGCACGGCAGCTCCTCCAGCAAGGGATGCGGACATCGGCGGTCGAGGTGGTGCAGCACCTGCTCGACTTCGGGGTGACGGCGTCCGATTCGCTGGAGGAACTGGTCCGGCTGCTGATCGCGCTGGGATTCGAGAAGCCGGCGCTCCAGATCCAGGAACGGCTCGGCTCGCCGGAGTTGAAGGAGCAGATCAACGAGCTGGCCGCCGACCGGGCCGTGATCCAGCCTCCGATCGCCGGTGCGGCCTCGACGGAGGTGGCGCGCGACGCGGGTCGGATTCGCCAGTCGCTGGAGAAGCTCCAGGCCGGCGACGAGGATGGGGCGATGGCCGTGCTCCGCGAACTGGCGCGGAGCTCGCCGCTGAGCGAGTGGAAGTTCTTCGTTCGCGGGCTGGCCGCCTTCTATCGCCATGATGAGGCGGAAATCCGGGCCAACTGGGACCGGCTCGACCCGAAGCGAACGGCCGCCACCATCGCCACGCGGCTGCGACGGATGGCGGAGCAGTCCTCCGGCACGGATCCGGCCGCCCTGGAGTCGATGGAGAAGTTCGTCTTCGGCGAGCCGGTCCTCGAGCGGCTCCGGCAGGTCCAGGGTCTCGCGGCCGGCCACGAATGGCCCAAGGTCTTCCGGCTGATCGGCCCGCTCCGCCACGCCCTGAGCCAGATCGACCCGAGGCTGGCCGAACGGCTCACGGTCGTGCTGATCGGCTCGCTGATCAAGTCCACTCAGGACATGCCCTGGTCGGAAGCCCAGCGCACGATCACCCAGTTCACCCGGGTCGCCCAGCCGATGGCGATCGACCCGCGATGGAACCGCCTCTGGGCGATCATCTGGGACGGGCCGCAGGCCGAGGATGTCAGCGGGACGATCCACCACTGGGTCAACTACATCCAGGATCTCGAGGCGGTCGCGTCGCTGAGCCCGTCGGAACGGGCACTGGCCCAGGCGATCGTCTGGGTCCACGTGGCGCAGTTGCACAGCGACGAGGTCGAGTTCCTTTTGGAGAATCCCGAAGGTCCATTCGCGACGCCGTTCAAGCTCCCGGGACATGGGAGCAAGGACAAGGACGCCAATGATCCGGAGGTCGTCGCTGCCAAGAAAGAGGTCCTCGCCAGCCTCGAAAAGAGCCTCGAACTGGCCCCGACACATCTGCCCGCATACAAGCTGCTGGTCAAGGTCCACGAGGATTGGGAGGACGCCAGGGGGCTGGAGTCGGCCGCGAGACGGCTCCTGGCCGCATTCCCCGACGACAGCGAGACCCTCGAACTCCTGGGCCGCCACCACTTCCAGAAGAATGACCTGGCCGGTGCGCTCCCTTACATCCAGCAGGCGAGGAGGACCAAGCCGCTGGACCAGTCCCTGCGCCAGATGGAATGGATGATTCGGGTCGGGCTGGCGCGGCTCTTCGCGCTCTCGCAGAAATGGGACCAGGGTCGCGCCGAGTTCGCCGCCGCCGAGGAACTCTTGCCCGAGTCAAGGCAGGATTATAGCTACCTCGCCCGCAAGGCGATATTCGAATCCAAGGCCGGCCAGGGCGATCGGAGCGATCAATACCTGAAGGAGGCCCGGTCCCATCTCGTCGAGCCGGCCCCGCTCTGGCTGTCGCTGGCCATCGAGTCGATCCGCTACCATATGCCCAAGGGCGTGCACGAGAACTATACCAAGCTCTGGGAAGCCGATCAGAAGAAGAAGTGCCGTAGCGAGACCGCCGGCACGCTAGCCGAGCACATGGCCGCCTTCCTGGGCGCCAAGATCGATTATCACGGCCGCGACAAGCATGTCGAGCAGGTCGTCGCCTACCTGAAGCGGACGACGCGCATCAAGTACCGTCGCGAGGACATCGAGCAAGTCGTCGACTTCCTCAAACGCGTACCCAAGGAGTTCGACTTGCTCGAGAAGCTGGTCAGGGCGGGATTGAAGCAGCATCCCGACTCGGTCTCCCTGAACATGCACGCCGCCGATATCGAGATGGTCAAGGGGCAGGGCTTCGGCGGCGTCCAGAAGGCGAAGCGCCATCTCGAGATCGCGCTGAAGCAGGCCGAGGGGTCGACCGACCAGAGAGCAATCGACCTCCTCCCCATCATCCGGAAGCATCTGGGGATGATCGGCGAACTCACCGACCGCTTCGGAGGATTCGGCTTCCCCTTCGGCGGCGGGCCCTTCGGGCCGGATTTCCTCGATGCCCTTGGCTTCGAGGACGACGAGTTCGAAGACGAATTCGACGACGAGGATCTCGACGATGATGACGACGGGCCCGTCTTCGGGCGTTATCCGAATCCCGGCCCCGCCCCGAAGCGTGCCCCGAGCAAGAAGAGCAAGAGCAAGAAGAAAAAGAAGAAGTGATCGCAAGCCATGAGTGACCCTTACGAGACCCTGGGGTTGACCCCGGATGCCGGCGAGGTCGAGATCCGGCGTCGATACCTCGAGCTGGTCCGCCAGTTCCCGCCCGACCGGGCGCCGGAGCGATTCACGGCGATCCACGCCGCATACGAGGCCCTGCGCGACCCGGCCCGTCGGTTGCAGGCGCAGATCTTCGAGTGCGAGACCACCGTCGACTCGGTCGAGACGCTGGCGGCCGACCTGAGGCGCCGACTGAGGGATGCCCGGCTGCCGGTCGCTACCCTGCTGAACCTCGCGGACGCGCCATGAACGAGACCCACACAGAGGATGTCGAGGGCCTGCTCGCCCGCTTCCGGGACTGGCTGGAGGAGACCCGGATCGAAGCCGGGCGAATCGAGCGGCTCGCGGACGGCGCCGACCGGGATTCGGCCGGAGATCGGCTGGCGGACGCGCCCATCCCGGGCGCCGAGTTCGGCCTGATCCAGTTGGCCGAAGAATTCACGGCCGTGCGGCACGAGCTGAAGCTCCAGACCAAGAGCGGGCGGGGCCTGCTCGAGCAGGCCGAGGCCATGGTCTCGGCCCTGCGCCAGGCCATCGAGCAGTTCCGTTCGGTCGAGCCCAAGGAATCGCAGGCCGCCTGGGCCTCGGGCAAGCCGATTGCCGAGGCGCTCGGCGACTTGCACGAGGCCCTCGATCGCGGCCGGCGCGCCATCGAGCGGGCCGCCCATCGCGTCGTCGAGGAGACCACCGAGGCCCTCGAGACCGAGCTCGACCGGCAGTTCCGCGGCCAGTCGTGGCTCCGGCGCCGGATGACGGCCGAATATCACCGGCAGGTCCTCGACGTCGTCCGGGAGGCCGGGCAGGCGCGCCGGGAGCTGTTCGAATCGCTCCTGGAAGGATACGGGCTGATCCAGAACCGGCTCGGCCGGGTGATGAAGGCCGAGCGGATCGAGCGCATCCCCTGCGAAGGGAACCCGGTCGACCCGGAACGGATGATCGTCCTCGAGGTCGTCGAGGCCGCGGACCGGCCCCCGGGGACCGTGGTCAAGGAGCTCCGTAGCGGCTATACCTGGAAGGGCCGCCTGCTCCGATACGCCGAGGTCCAGGCCGCGAGCGCCGTCCGCGCCCCGGCCCCGGAGCCGGTCGAGGCCGTCGAAGGACCGGACCAGGGCGAAGACGAGCATGCAGAGGATGACGAATCGGCATTCGCCGACGCCGATGCCGAGGCTCTCGACGAGATCCAGATCGGCAATGGCGACGACAATGGTGATACAAGCATCGACTTGCATATCGACACCGAGCGGGACCGCGGGGTAGCCCGGGCCGAATGAGTGGTGATGATCCGGGAATCACGAGAGACGATCGAGCCCGGACGGATCCGATCCAGTGAAGGAAACGCAGAATGGACAATGAAACGATCATCGGCATCGACCTGGGGACGACCAACAGCGAGGTGGCGGTCATCCGCGACGGGCGGTCGGTCGTGCTCCCCGACGAAGATGGCGACCCGATCCTGCCGTCGGTGGTGGGCCTGGACCCCCAGGGCCACCTGCTGGTCGGCAAGGCCGCGCGGAACCAGTACGTCCTGGCCCCGGAGCGGACGATCCGGTCGATCAAGCGGAAGATGGGCCAGGAGATGACGGTCACCCTCGGCGACCAGAAGTACACGCCGCAGGAGATCTCGGCCATCATCCTGCGGACGCTCAAGGCGCGGGCCGAGAAAGCGCTGGGCCACCCGGTCTCGAAGGCCGTGATCACGGTCCCGGCCTTCTTCAACGACGGCCAGCGGCAGGCCACCCGCGAGGCGGGGGAGCTGGCCGGGCTGGAGGTCGTCCGGATCATCAACGAGCCGACCGCCGCCGTGCTGACCTACGACCCCCACCCGACCGACATGGAGCGGCTGCTGGTCTACGACCTGGGCGGCGGCACCTTCGACGTCTCGCTGGCCCAGGTGGAGAACGGCGTCGTCGAGATCCAGGCCAGCCACGGCGACACCCAGCTCGGCGGCGACGACTTCGACCAGTTGCTCCTCGACCATATCTGCGACAAATTCGCCAAGGAGCACAAGGTGGACCTCCGCGCGTCGCTCGGGTCCCGCGCCCGGGTGCTCCGCGCCGCCGAGGACGCCAAGAAACAGCTCTCGTTCGAGGCGGTGACCACGGTCGAGGAAGAGTTCATCGCCGAGAAGGACGGGCGTCCGCTGAACCTGAAGATGGAGATCGCCCGATACGACTACGAGGAGCTGATCCGGCCGCTGCTGCTCAAGACGCTGACCAACCTCGACCAGGCCCTCACCGACGGGAAGGTGCAGGCCAGCCAGATCGACAAGGTGATCCTGGTGGGGGGAGCGACCCGCACGCCGCTGGTGCATCAACTGCTGGAAGAGCGGCTGGGCCGGCCGGTCCACAGCGAGATCGAGCCCGACCTGGCCGTGGCCCTGGGGGCGGCCGTCCAGGGCGGGCTGATCGCCGGGGTCGACGTCGGCCCG
>JBKQHM010000150.1:0-14813 GCA_052148775.1 Isosphaeraceae bacterium
AGGTCCTGATGGGCAACGGCGATGGGACCTTCCAACCCGCCGTCGATTATCAGTTCGGAGGAGACAATCCCTATGCGATGGTCGCGGGGGACTTCACCGGCAACGGGAAAGTCGACCTGGCCGTCGCGATCCAGATCGACGACACCGTCTTGATGCTGCTCGGGAACGGCGATGGGACCTTCCAACCCGCCGTCGATTACCCGGTCGGGGAAAATCCCACCGGGATGGCGGCGGGGGACTTCAACGGCGACGGCAAGCTTGACCTGGCCGTCGCCAATGCGTACGACAACACCGTCTCGATCCTGATCGGCAACGGCGACGGGACGTTCCGGCCCGCTGTCGCCCGCCCGGTCGGAATCAGTTATCCGGGCGAGAACGGCCCCGCCGCGATCGCGGCGGGGGCCTTCAACGGCGACGGCCGGCTCGACATGGCCGTCGCCAACTTCAACACGGGCACCGTCTCGATCCTGCTGGGTAACGGCGATGGGACGTTCCGACCACCCGTCGATTACGCGGTCGGAAGCATTACTTCGGGCATAAACGGTCCCGTGGCGATTGCGGTGGATGACTTCAACGGCGACGGCCGGCTCGATCTGGCCGTCGTGAATGAGGGAGATAGCACTGTCTCGATCCTGCTGGGTAACGGCGACGGGACGTTCCAACCGGCCGTCAACTACTCGACGGGAGCGTACACGAGTCCCGATGCGATCGTCGTGGGTGACTTCAACGGCGATGGCAAGCTCGACCTGGCCTTCGCCGATGAGGGCACTCACGAATCGATCGGTCAAATAAATGGCACTGGAACCTTGCAGGTCATCAACGTGCAGGGCGGCGTCTCGATCCTGCTGGGTAACGGCGACGGGACGTTCCAACCCGCCATTTACGACCCGGTCCAACCGGTCGATATGCTGGTGGCGGGGGACTTCAACGGCGACGGGAAGCTGGACCTGGCCATCGGTAATCCGATCTGGAACAATCAGATCTCGGACAACTTCGCGCTCTTGATCGGCAATGGTGACGGGACGTTCCAACCCCCCGTCTTGCTCCCGGCGGGAAGCTATCCCGGTGCTGCGAAAAACCGTCTTCTTGCGTTGACGGCCGGGGATTTCAGCGGCAACGGACGGCTCGACCTGGCCGCGTTGGATAGCTCGGGCACCGTCTCCATCCTGATGGGTAACGGTAACGGGACGTTTCAACCGGGAGGCCACTACTCTCTCAACGCCAATGTCGATGCGATCGTGACGGGGGACTTCAACGGCGACGGACGGCTCGACCTGGCCGTCGGGTATGTCGGCGGCCCCGGCGCCTATTACGGTCCGGACGAAGTCGTGATCCTGCAGGGAAATGGTGATGGGACGTTCCAACCCGGCATCGATAACACGGCGGAAAGCGGTGACGGATCGCCTCCGGCGGATGATTTCTGGGACACCGATGTGATGACGGCGGGGGACTTCGATGGCAGCGGAAAGCTCGGCGTGGCCTTCATTTCCATCGATTCCAACATCGACGTCATGCTGGGTCATGGGGATGGCACCTTGTCGTTGGCCGGCCAGCCCACCACGAACCCCCAGTCCAACCCGCTGGTCGTCGACGTCAACGGCGACGGTACCGACGACGTCCTGGTGATGGATGGCGCGGGCGATATCCTGTATCGCCAGGGCGTCCCCGGCCAGCCTGGCAGCTTTGAACCACCGATCACCATCAACCCCAGTAACCCCTCGCGCGACATCGCCTGGATGCCGAACACCGATGTCGGCCCGGTGCTCGCCAGCGTCGACGCCGACGACGATGCCATCTCCTTCTACGCCTACCGTGATGGTGGATTCGTCCGGCTGAACGGCTCGCTCTCGACGGGATCGCTCCCGGCGCAAATCATCGCGGCCCAGCTCAACAGCGAGGACTTGACGGACCTGGTCGTTCGCGATGCCGGCGATGGCTCACTGTGGGTCTACTTCGGCGCCCCGTCGAGCGATGAGAAGGGCGTTGGTCCGACGGGCACGCTCGAACCCCCGACCTTGCTGGCCCGGGTGATCCTGCCGGTCGGCCTCGGCATCTCCAACGTCCAGGCGATCGACACGAGCGGAGACGGCCAACTTGATCTCGTAGTCACGAACGAGCTGTCCGGTCAGGTCAGCGTGCTGCACAACTGGGGCAACGATACCTTCGCCGCGCCGGTGCCGTATCGCACGGGGACGGCGTTGTCGGCAATCGATCCCGGCGACACGCCCGAGGTGACGAGCCCTGATGACACAGTCGGCGTGGCGGGCGGACTGCTCACGCCCGGTGGTCCGACCGACCTGGTGACGATCAACCCGGGGACGGACACGATGGATGTCCTGGACGGCCTCGTCGGCGGCCGGTTCGCCGACCCGGTCGCCATCGACACGCAATCCCCCGGCGAGATCGTCCGCATGGGCGACTTCACCGGCAATGGCCTCGACGACCTGGCCGTCCTGACCGCCGACGGGGTGAACATCTACCTGGCCAATGGCCAGGGGGGCTTCTTGTCCCCGACCACTTACGCGGTGCCGTCGGAAGCCGACGGCCTGACCCTCGTCGACCTGACGGGCAACGGCAAGCTCGACCTCTTGATCGGCGACGCCTACGGCGATGTCCTGGTACTGCTCGGCAATGGCAACGGCACCTTCGCGCCCTATCACGAGGCCAACGAGGCCGTCGAGCTCGCCATCGCCGACCTCACCGGCAACGGCTCCAAGGACATCATCTATGCCGATCAGGACCTCGATCGCGTGGTCGTCGATTACGGAGCCGGCAATTCGGCCGTCCTGGCCAATCAGTCGACCGGCTTGTTGAATCCCGGCGCCGTGGCGCTGGCGGACCTCAACGGCGACGGCATCCCCGACCTGATCGTGGCCGACAGCGGCAGCAACAACGTGCTGATCTACCCCGGCCTGGGCAACGGCCAGTTCGGGCCAGCCATCAACGACGGGAATGGCTACTTCGTCGGCACCAACCCGGTGGGGATCACGGTGGCCGACCTCACCGGTGCCTTGCCCGACCTGGTGATCGCCGACGAGGGCTCCAACCAGGTGTCGATCCTGCTCAACCAGTCGCAGAAGGGAGGCGCAATCGCGTTCTCGGCGGGTCCGCGGCTGAATTCGGGCGGTTCGGGGCCGGTCTCGACGGTGGTCGGCGATTTCAGTGGCGGCAAGTATCCGGATATCCTGGTCACCAACAGCCTGTCGAATGATGTCGTGCTCCTGCCGGGAGTCGGCCAAGGGTTCTTCAACGACCAGGATCCGCGTATCTACTCCGTGGGCATCGATCCCGGCCCAACCTTCGTCGGCAATTTCAACGGCCTGCCCGACCTGGTCACGATCAATGCCGGGTCGAACGACCTGACGCTGATCTCGGGCTTCGAAGGGTCGAGTCCGATCACGAGCACGATCGCCTCGGGAGGGGTCGACCCCGATGCGGCCTTCGCCTTCGCTTCAGCCAGTGGTGATGAAGACCTGGTGGTGGCCAACGCCGGGGACGGGGCGCTGGCGCTGTATGAGGGGAGTCCGGAGGGCCTGGAATGGATGGCGACCGAGAGCGAGCCGGGCCTGCCGGCGCCGACGGCGCTGGCGTTCTCGACGTTGACCGGCGGCCAGGTGCAGTTCTACGCGGCGACGGCCGGGCGGGAGTCGGCCGAACTGGTGTCGCTCTCGCTCGGCCTGGAGACGTCGGCCGGGTTCGGTCCCTTCGCCCCCCCCGCCTCGCTGAACACGATGGTGCAACTGGTGTCGTTGCACGACACGTCGCTGCCGCTGGTGGCGACAGTCTTGACACTGACGATCGAGGTGTCGGGCGAGGAACAGGGTTATGGCCCGGCCGAGTCGCAGGCGCTGTCGGTGTCAGTCTCTTCGTCGGGGTCGGGGATCTCAGTGGGACAAGGTGCGATGTCCCAGAAGGGCGGGGGAGGAGGGTCCGCGACCGAAGAGGCGGCGTCCTCCGATGTCGCTGGGGCCGATGTGGCCGGCGTGGTCCCGGCGGTCCTGTCACCATGGGAGCGGTTCCTACTCGGCGTCGATGAGGCGTTGGAAGAGTTCCGGCGTCAGAATGCGGCCGGTGTGTCAGGGAATCCGGATGCGGGCGCGGGCGGCGAACGCGAGGGATCGACGCCGTCGTCGAGCTTGCCCGCGCAGGGTGCGCCGGCGGGCATGAGGTTGGCACCCAACCCGCAGGGGCGCGAGGATGAGCCAGCGGGTCCGAGCCCCGCGTTCAAGACCGAGGCCCTCGACACGGCCATCGAAGCGCATTGGGGGGAGGACGCACCGCGTTCGGGGTTGGTTCGCACGTCATTCGTCGCCCCGTTTCGAAGGTGGGACCAGGGGGAGTTCCGAGTGCTCGAGCCAGGAGGTCCCACATCAGTCGGGCGGCCACACCGGGACAACCCCCCCGAACCCCCCCTTCGCAAGGGGGGGACGAATGGGCGCGACCAGGAGATCCCGCGCTCGATCGAGGAGGATTCTCCGTCTGTCCGCCAGCCGTCGAACGACGAGGGCCGACTCGCCTCGGCGGCCCTGGTCGTCGCGTTGATGGTGCAGCATTGGCCCGGTCGTCAGATGCTTGACAGACAACCCAGATTTCCCAGTCGTTCCTCGAAGAGACCTCCTATCCACCGCCGGGAGATGGTAGGCTCATCATGAGCGGCGGCGATCGGTCCCCTCACCGACTGTACGGATCAGAAAACGCGATTCGAGGGTCAACGAGTCGGAAGGTCACGTTCGCCGCGCCTGATATGGGGGTGCGTCGATGGCCGACGATCGCGAGACGGATACCTCGTTAACCCTGCTGGAACGGCTCCAGGTCGATCCCGGCGACCCCGAGGCGTGGTCGCTGTTCGTCGATCGTTACCAACCTCGCATCCGACGGTGGTGCCTGGCCTGGGGCTCGCAAGACTCCGACGCCGACGACGTGGCCCAGGAGGTGCTGGTCAAGCTGTTCGCCGCTCTCGGCAAGTTCCGATACGATCCGGCGCGCAGCTTCCGCGCCTGGCTCAAGACGGTGACCCAGCACGCCTGGAGCGACTTCATTTCCGCCCGTCGAAAAGATCCCGGCCACAATGCGGGACCGATCGCCCTGGTCGCCGACTCCGCCGAGGCCCGGTCCGACCTGGAGCGTCAGATCGAGGAAGCCTTCGACCGAGAACTCCTCGACGTGGCGATGCATCGGATCAAGAATCGCGTCAAGCCGGCCACCTGGGACGCCTTCCACTTCACCGCGGTCGAGGGACGTTCCGGTGCCGACGTCGCCCAGCAACTTGGCATGGCCGTGGCCCACGTCTTCGTGGCCAAGCACCGGGTCCAGAAGATGCTCCAGGAGGAAGTGCGGATCTTGAAGAACGAGGCGGATTGAGCCGAGAAAGCCCATCACTTCGCGTGGTCGGCTCTACGCCGCGCCTCGGCCAGCTTCGCTACGAAGGCGGCGTGCTCGGGAGACCGCAGGCCGCGTTTCAGGATCCGGATCAATCGGCTGCGATCCTCGGCAAACAAGGCCGCGCCATCCAGCCATAAGCCGGGGAAGGTCTCCGATCGATGGATCCCATCCGGCCCGGGCGGGAGATCCTCGAAATGGAGACCGCGGCGGATGAACCAGTGGATCCGGTTGGGGTCGAGTTCGACGACCACGTATTCGAGGACTCCCGCCCGTTCGTAATCGGCTTTTTTCTGGTTCAAGTCGTAAGATCGGCTGGAGAGCGAGACTTCGACGACGAGCTCCGGCGCACCGGTCACATAGCCCCGATCATCGACCTCGCTCCGTCCCCCGAGCGCGGACGGGATGAGGAGGAGGTGGTCGGGTTGCGGCTCCCCTTTACGATCCAGCTTGACTGTCGCTCCGTCGGCACCTTCGACGCCCGGAGTCTGCCCCTCATATTGAAAGAGCCAGCCGGCAACGAACCGGCTGGGCTTTCCGTGGTCCAGTCGCATCGGCGACGGCATGTAGACGATTCCTCCGACCAGTTCGGCGCGCGTTTCGGGCGGCATCGCCGCATAGCGCTCGTGGAACACAGGCTGATCGAGCTGCTGGCCGTTCTCCAGCGGCGGGAGGATCCTGGGCATGCGCGTCCGTTCGACGGTGCTCATCGGGGCCTCCCGGCTCCGCCGGCTCGAGCCAACCGGGCCACGAAGGCCGCATGCCCGGGAGACCTGATGCCTCGGTCGAGGACTTCATCGCGTCGGTCCCGGTCCCTGGTGAATAGCGCCTCGGAGTCGAGCCAGAGTCCGGGAAAGATTTTCGAACGATAGATCCGATCCCTCCCGGGCCGCAAATCTTCGAATCGACCGCCCCGCAGAATGAACCAGTGGATACGATCCGGGCCCAACTCGACGACGAGGTATTCGCATACCCCCGCTCGTTCGTAATCGGCCTTCTTCCGGTTCAAGTCGAAGGACCGGGTCGCGCGAGAGATCTCCGCGACCAGCTCGGGAGCTCCCGTACAGTAGCCGTTCTCATCGACATGGGTCTGGCCTCCGCATTCGTGAAGGATCATGAGGATGTGGTCTGGCTGAGGCTCTCCCTTGCGGTCGAGCTTGACGGTTGCGCCATCGGCTCCCTCGATGCCGGGCGTAAATCGCTCGTAGCGATCCATCCACCCGGAGACGAACCGGCTCTCTCTCCCGTGGTCCATGCTCATCGGAGAGGGCATGTAAACGACTCCTCCGACAAGCTCGGCGCGCGTTTCGGGCGGCATCGCCGCATAGCGCTCGTGGAACACAGGCTGATCGAGCTGCTGGCCGTTCTCCAGCGGCGGGAGCAGCTTCGTCGGATGCGCACGGTCGACGGTGCTCATGGTTCGATGAAACCTCTGAGGGGCCAGGTTGACCGTCTGCCCGAGGGTCAGCGACCCGATCCTCTTTACGCGCTCTCCTTCTTCCGCTCGCGCTCGGAGGCCTTGGAGCCGGTGAGGGGCGAGGGCGGGGCGTCGAAGAGGCTCTTTTCCTTCCGGACGATCTCCGGAGTGACCACGAACTTCCCCTTCTCCTTGGCCGCGCGGTCGGGCAGCTCGAACATGATTTCGAGCATGATCTCCTCGACGATCGAGCGGAGGCCGCGGGCGCCGGTGTCCTTCTCCTTGGCCTTCTTGGCGATCTCCTGGAGGGATTCGGGGGTGAACTCAACGTCGGCACCTTCCATCTCGAAGAGCCGTCGGTATTGCTTGACCAGCGCGTTCTTCGGCTCGGTCATGATCTTGACCAGCGCGTCGACGTCCAGCGGCATCAGCGGGCAGATCACCGGGAGGCGGCCGATGAACTCGGGAATCATGCCGAATTCGAGCAGGTCGTCGGAGGTCACCTTGTTGAGCAGCTCGCCGAGTTGCTCGGTGTGCTGTTCGACCTGCGACTGGCTGCCGAACCCGATCGTCTTGCGACCGACGCGGCGGGCGATGATGTGTTCGAGGCCGACGAACGTCCCACCGCAGATGAACAGCACGTTGCTGGTGTCCATCTGGATATACTGCTGCTCGGGGTGCTTGCGGCCCCCCTGGGGCGGCACGTTGGCGACGGTGCCTTCGAGCATCTTCAGCAGGGCCTGCTGGACGCCCTCGCCGGAGACGTCGCGGGTGATCGAGACGTTGTGGGTGGTCTTGCCGATCTTGTCGATCTCGTCGATGTAGACGATCCCGCGCTGGGCGGCTTCGAGGTCGAAGTCGGCGGCATGCAGCAGTTTGAGCAGGATATTCTCGACGTCCTCGCCGACGTAACCGGCTTCGGTCAAAGTCGTTGCGTCGCCGATCGCGAAGGGCACGTTCAGGACCCGGGCCAGGGTCCGCGCCAGCAAGGTCTTGCCGCAGCCGGTCGGTCCGATCAGGAGGATATTCGACTTGTCCAGCTCGACCTCGGACTCGGGATCCTCGCCGTGGACCAGTCGCTTGTAGTGGTTATGGACGGCGACCGAGAGGACCTTCTTGGCGCGTTCCTGGCCGATCACGTAGGCGTCGAGCTGTTCCTTGATCTCGCGGGGGGTCGGGATGTCGGTGAAGAGCGTCTTGGGCACACCCCGCCGCCGCCGCTCCTGGTCGAGGATCGACTGGCAGAGCTCGATGCAATCGCCGCAAATGTAGACATCTCCAGGGCCTTCCACCAATGGGCCGACATCCCGGTAGCTCTTGCGGCAGAACGAGCAGTAGGCATTCTTCTTGGCGCCACCGGTGCTTCCCGCGCTCATGTTCCCACCGCCGTTCCGTTTGCCGCCGCCGCCCGACGAGCCGCCGCCGCCCGTGATGTCCTTACCCGATGGCATGCTTTATCCTTTCAATCCCTTAAAGGGGATATTCGCTCGTACATTGACCCCTGCTCGCTCCGCCGGCCCGGTCCGCTGATATGCTTCTGGGAAGAAAAAATCTTCGAGATCACCCTGGAGACCGCCGGAGCCCACAGGCCGAGAGGTGCCATTGATTGGCGTCAAAGCCATGAGTGCCAGGACTTCCATCCAACCCGCAGCCCGACGAGACCCAGATGGTGCCTGCCACTGGCCGTGACATTATGACTCACGGGAGAGCGCAAGAAAAAAAAGATCCCGGCGGCCATTGGAAATTCGGAGCCCCGACAACTCCTATCCCTCGGCACCCTCCGGACCCGCGGGATCAGGTCTCGACGCCTGGTGAATACTCTGGGCACAGCCGTCGTCTTGCCCTCACCACCCAGTTGCCATATATCTTAGAGTACCCCATGGCTTGGAGCAAGTCCGCTGGCATTCGTCCTCCCTCACCGGCTACTGATCCATCGTTGTTCGATGCCGATTCTAGGGCGCTTCACGATTGAGTTGCGCACGCCTGATACCAACTCGAAGCGTCAGCGAGGGAAATGCCGTCGGATCCTCGCTGACGCTTCGGGTTGGTATCAGCGTACCTCTTGGCGAGTCGTGCGCAAACCATGCGTGAAGCGCTCTCGATCGCCTTCCTCTCACAAAGTCTAACCGGCTTCAGGCTCCCTGCAGAAGGGCGCGAAGACAGGCGATGCTTTGACGAGCGGTCTCCTCCGCGCCGGGGGAGAAGTCGAACACCTCCACCGAGACCCATCGATCATAGCCCGATTCCACGAGTGCCCCGATGATCGGTACGAAGTCCACCTCACCCATGCCCGGACCGCGAAGATTGGTATCCTGAGCGTGAAAATGGCCGGCGAGCGATCCGTAGCGTTTGATCAGTTCCGGGACCGTCGCGCCCGGCTCGCTGCTCTGCGCCTTGACGTCCATGTGGAGTCGGAGGTGCGGATGATCGACGCGCCGGATGATCTCCATCGCCTCGGCACAGGTATTGATGAAGTTCGTGTCGTTGGGCGCCAGGGGCTCGAGGCAGAGGTCGACATCCACGGCATCCAGGACCGGCAGAACCTGCTCGAAGACCTCGATTGAGTAACCGACCGCCTGATCATAGGTCACGCCCGGCAACAGGTCGCGCTGCTTGGGCGAACCCAGCACCATGAGCGAGCCGCCGAGGTCCCGCGTTGCCTCGGCCAGCGAGGCCAGGTAGTTCCCGGTCGCGCGCCGGACCGATGGATCGGGCGTCGTGAGGTAAAAACCCTCGGTCCTGGCCAGCAGCCAGTGCAGTCCGATCGTCGCCAGGCCCGCGTCCTCGACGATCGCCTTCACCTCGCGCCGACGACCCGCGCTCAACTCATCGATCCGGGCCGCCAGCGTGAACGGGGCGATCTCCAGGCCGTCGTAACCCAACGCCTTGACCGTCCGGCAGATCCGAGCGAATTCCCAACCCTCGAACAGCTCGTTGCAGATACCCAGCTTGATCATGGAGTTTGTCATTGGTCATTGGTTATTGGTCATTGGTTATTGGTCACTGGTCATTGGTTATTGGTTATTGGTTCAGTAAGAACCCGCGGGCCATCTTTTCCCCCATCAGTCTGTTGAGTGCCTCGCCGCCACGAGCGTTATGTCGACTCTTGACCAAATGACCAGTGACCAATGACCAGTGACCAATGACTAATGACGACCGACACAAGCCGACAGTGTGTTGCGTAAGAGCATGGCGACGGTCATGGGTCCGACGCCACCCGGAACGGGCGTGATTCGTGAGGCCACTTCGGCGACGCTGGGAAAATGGACGTCGCCGCAGAGCCGTCCGTCGTCGCGCTTGTGGATTCCGACGTCGATGACGACGGCGCCGGGTTTGACCCAATCGGCGGTGACCCGTTCCGGTTGTCCCATCGCGACGACCAGGATGTCCGCCTGCCGCGCGATCGCGGCGGCGTCGCGAGTTGCCGAGTGGCAGACGGATACCGTCGCGTCGCCGCCTGGCCCCTTCTGGAGCAGGAGTAGCGCCATCGGCTTGCCGACGAGCTGGGACCGGCCCAGGACGACCGCGTGTGCGCCCCGCGTTTCGACCTTCGAGTGCAGCAGCAACTCCCGGATGCCGAGGGGCGTGCAAGGGACGAACCGTGGCCTTCCCTGCGCGAGCAGGCCGAAGTTGATGGGATGAAAACCATCCACATCCTTCTCGGGCGCCACCCGCTCGATGACGGCGCTCTCCTCGATGTGCCGCGGCAGGGGCATCTGGACGAGGATACCATGCACCGATGGGTCGGTGTTGAGCCGATCGATCGTCGCCAGAAGTTCGGCCTGGCTCGTTCCGGACGGGAGCCGCAGGATCGTCCCATTCATCCCGGCCCCAGCGCCGGCCTTCTGCTTGCTGGATACGTAGACCTGACTGGCCGGGTCGTCGCCGACAAGGATCACACTCAGGCCGGGTACGATTCCGGTCCGTGACTTCAGTTCGGCAACTTCGACCGCGACCTGGCGACGAACCTCCTGGGCCAGGGCTTTTCCGTCGATCAACTCGGCAACCAACGGTGCTCCCGTCTGATGTCTGGCTGAATCCCTTGGGCCGGTCGGACGACCCGCAGCCGGGCGTCTGGATGAGCAAACATCGTGCGGCGATGGGACCAACAAGGAGAGAACTGCGGATCTCGTTGCCCTGTCCGGAGAAGGCATGATGGCATTCCGGATCGGACGTCTTCAGCGGAGGAGGTGGGATTCGAACCCACGGTACCGCGAAGCGGTACACCGGTTTTCGAGACCGGCCCTTTCAACCACTCAGGCACCCCTCCTGAAGCAGCGAGGGCGTCGTTGGATGGTCTCAACCGAATCAACGCGCCTCGCGGGACGATGGCTTCTCCATCGCAGCCGAGGATAGTTTACGATACTTCCGCCGTTCCTGGAAGAATTCTGTGAGGATTTCGCCACATTCCGCGCCAAGGACACCGGCGGTAACCCCCACCCGATGATTCAATCTCGGGTCCGAGACGATTCGGTATAAACTTTTGCAAGCACCGGCCTTGGGATCCACCGCACCGTAAACCAGCCGACTCAAACGGCTCAGGACAATCGCTCCCGCACACATCGCACACGGCTCGAGGGTGACATAGAGGACGCAGTCGTCCAGCCGCCAGGTCCCAAGGGCGCGGCCAGCCCATGTGAGCGCCAGCCGCTCGGCGTGGGCAGTCGGGTCATCGAGTGTCTCTCGCAAGTTGAATGCCTGCGAAATGATCCGGCCGGCAAGTACGACCACGGCACCCACCGGAACCTCGCCCAGGTTCCTGGCCTCGCCGGCCAGTTCCAGTGCCCTGGCCATCATCGCCCGGTCGAACGAGGATTCGGATACGGAATCGCCTGCCGGATCCTCCTTCGACGACCCATCAACAGAAAGAGTGCCCGAATCGTCGCCTGCTGTTTCCATGTTGGAAAACCAAACCCGTTCGATATCGTTGGCCCGGGACCGCTCCACTTGAGCTCGAGGCGGTACAGTCATCTCACACAGGTTCGAGATTCTACCAGGGGAAGTCGGTTGATCGCGAAGCGAGAACCCTCCCTGAAATCCGAGACTTCAGCGGTGATGATACGGAGGACGAGCACGATATCATCCAAAGAAAGGCTCGGGCGACCTGGCTCAGCCGCTCCCGGTCAGGACGCGGGGACTGGAGAAATGATGCGGCGTTGACGCCCCGATCTGACTGCAATATGATCCCGACGCTCAAGGACGAGGAAAGGATACAGCTCATCCAGGAAACGACTATGGAGTGTCCAAATCGATGAATCCCTCCTCCTGAACTCGCCACCCATTCTGAGGCGCTCCCATATGACCCTGGCAAGCAAGAACGGCACAGACGAGCCCGACGCGACGCGCCCGCGAATGGATTCCGGCGGGGATGAGCCATTCACTCGCTGGCGCGTCGGGCTCGTAGGATTTTCTTTCTTGCCGAGGTAATACCTGGAGCTCCTCACGTGCCTTAAACCCTTGCGGGACAACGCGCTATACTGCCCGCCCCGGCACATGCCGCGATGACCTCTTCAATGCTGACGGGATTCGGAAATCCGGCCACCAATCGATGCATGCCTGCAATGAAACTTAGTTTACGTTTTGTCATCCCACGAAAAAAGTTCAAGAAAACGGGGTTGAAGCCGCTTGTCCGTCGCAAAGTTAACCAATAAGATAATCGTATGACGGCTGACTGACCGGTCAGTCCGCGAAGTTCGAGTGCGATCAAAGGTCGGTCGAGTTCGCTTCTAGAGAGGGGATCGATGAAACGCGATTGGTCACTGAAGCCGAATTTGGTGGACTGTATTCTGGAGCAACGAATCGCCCCGGCGATCGCCAATCTGGGCGTGATCGTGTTGACGACGAGTGGGTTTACGTTGACGACTCCGTTCCCGGGCGCGTCGAATTCCGCCTCGAGCACATCGGTGGCCACGTCGGCACAGAGCGTGAGTGGCGCGGCGGTTCCGACGAGTTTCTACGTCACGGGAAACCGGGGTATTTCGAGCTTCGCGCCGGGCAATTTCACCGGGAATCCGAATGTCGCGACCGGGGCGGCGACGGGATCGGTCGGCGGGGTCGGCATGTCGATTCAGATTGGCTCGGGCGCTGACGAGGCCGGTGGTTCGGGTTCGACGGCGGCCGCATCTTCGAGGAACAATCCCGGTGGCGGCACGATCGCCCCAATCATGGCCTACATCGGCTCGACCTCGACCGGCTCGGGCACACCGGTCCTTCCCGCTGGTCAGACCTATATGCCTCCGACCCCGCCTGTCCCGGCGCTCGCGCCGCTCGGTGTGGTGATCCCGGGCTCGCCGACGGGCTCGACACCCAATTCCGCGGCACCCTCCAGTCCGTTCAATCCGCAGGCCGGCGCCCCGATGTTCACGCCCGGCAGCACGTCGGGAATGACCAGTCCCTTACCCGGCGGACTCGGTGTGGGGGGCGGCCTGCTCCAGCCCGGTTCCAATAATCATTGATCGAAACGTCGTCCTCGGACTTCAAACCTCAGTCCCCAATATCCAGGGTGCGTCCCTGACTGTCCCATCGATGGACGCAGACAGGATCGGTTCGCGATCATCTCCGATCTCTCGCGAACCGATCCTGTCTGCTTAGAATCATTGGCGACGATTGCACACCCGCGAACCTCGGCCGCAATCCTGAGTGCAGAACCATGGCGGGCGTTGCGAACCCTCCCGATCGGGGGTTAAGGCTGACCAGTCGCAAGTCCGGTGGGCCGTGCCCACTCTACGATAATGCCCACCCTATACGATAGTCCGGTGGGCCGTGCCCACCCTACGATAATCCCTTTATCGGCCAAATGACGGCGGAGGTGCGTGGTAGCCACGCCACGCTGTCCCCCCCCCCCGGACGGATCTCGAGTTCGTCGATACTCGCTCCCTCCAAGGGACCAGGCGGTGTCGGTACACGAACGCATTTCCTTTCACAAGAATCTTCCCAAAAACGATGCCGGATCGATGCAAAAAGCTCTATCGCCCGGAATCGGTCCTTACTATAATTATTGGGTCGGAATACGAAGAAGCGCGCGACGTCGATCCTTTGGGACTCTACTCTCGCCTGCCTTACTCGCCTTCCTTCCGGCAGGGCCGCACGCGTCGGCCCCGATTTGATCGGACCCCAGTAACGCGCGAAGGGTCATCAACCTCAGTATCTTGGAGCGGACGGTGGGCAAGAAACTGTATGTCGGGAACCTGCCTTACCAGGTCGGCGACGCCGAACTGGAGCAGTTGTTCTCGGAGTTCGGGAGCGTGCAGAGCGTCCAGGTCATCCACGACCGCGACACCGGCCGCAGCAAGGGCTTCGGCTTCGTGGAGATGGGCAGCGATCAGGAGGCCCAGGCGGCCATCCAGTCGCTCCATGACCAGGAGGTCAATGGCCGTCGGCTGACTGTCAACGAAGCCAAGCCCCGGGAACCGCGGAGTGGTGGCGGCGGTTACGGCGGGGGCGGCGGGGGCGGTTATGGCGGCGGCGGTGGGTACGGCGGCGGTGGCGGTGGCCGTGGCGGCCGTGGCGGTGGCCATGGTGGCGGCGGCGGGCGTTATTGAGCGATCCCCGATTCCCGCTCTTGAGATCCAGGAACGAGTCTCTTGATTCGCGTCGGCGGCGGTCACGTACTGACTGCCGCCGTCGATCTCGGATTCGTTCTCGATGTCCGGCGCTTCGTCTACGTAGCCGGGCGAGCATTTCCTGAGATCCATGCCGGATCGAATCCGAGGCACGCATTTTGCCTAAATTCCGGCGTCCTCATCGCTTTGAACCTGCAAATCACCAGCTCAGTCGTCGAGTTCGGTCATCCGAGAAGTCGGATGGAGAAGCCAACGACGGAATCCTCACAGACACGAACTGAAGCTAGAGCTCTCGCCAGTTTTGGTGGCGCTCGGTCTTTGCTGTCGACTCAGAGCTTGTGAAACAATCGGATTGCAGATGCCGGATTCCAGATTCCAGAAGTCATAAGCCCTTGACATGCTGAGCTTAATATGCATTTGGAATCTAAAGTATGTTGTCTGGAATCGATTCTTTC
>JBKQHM010000151.1:0-6048 GCA_052148775.1 Isosphaeraceae bacterium
GGCTCGCCGGCACCCGGAGCGGGGAGCGAACGGCCCGGGGACGGCGCGGGCTCGGAACCTCGCACCCACGAGCCGCCGGCCGATTCGCAGACGCCGCTGACCCTCATGCGTGGGCTCAGCTACTACAAGGCGGTCGCGTGGATCGTGGGCCAGCTCGCCGAGGGGCTCCATCACGCCCATCAACGGGGCATCCTCCACCGGGACGTCAAGCCTTCGAATATCCTGCTGAGTGCCGAGGGGCAGCCGCTCCTGCTCGATTTCAACGTGGCCCAGGAGATGACCGCCAGCACAGCCCAGGCAATCCTCGGCGGGACGGTGGCCTATGCGGCCCCGGAGCACCTCGTCGCGCTCCGGGACTGCACTCCGGACCTGATCCGCCGCGTCGATCGGCGGTCGGACGTGTACTCGCTCGGACTGGTCCTCGCCGAGATGGTGACCGGCGGACACCTGTTCGAACAGGGAGGGAGCTACTCGGCCCGCACCACCCAGATCGATGCGATGGCCGTCGAGCGGATCCGGAACACCCCGTCCTTGCGGCAGATCCGGCGAGATGTCCCCTGGACCCTGGAGAGCATCGCGCGCAAGTGCCTGGCCTCCGATCCCGCGCGGCGTTACCAGCAGGGCGACCACCTGGCCGACGACCTGCGGCGCTTCCTGGAAGATCGCCCGCTGAAATATGCGCCGGAGTTGAGCCGTGTGGAACAGGTCCGGAAGCTCTTCCGCCGCCACCCGAGGTTGACCACGTCGAGTTCCGTCCTGGTGGCGGCGCTAATCGTCATCGGGACCGTCGGCGCGGCGCTGATGGGCGCCCGATCGCACCTGGCCGAGGCCAGGTCGCAACTGGGTAAGGCCCGGGCGCAAGAACGGAAGCGGGCCCATGACGCCGGCGCGGTCCGCGCCCTGTGCCTGGTCAACACGACCCTGGGCCCACTGGATCACCTGCGTCAGGGGATCGCCGTCTGCGAGGAGACGCTGGCACTGTACCACCTCCCGGATGGGAGGCCCTGCGACGCGCATCCGGACTGGAGCAACCTGGCGGCGGAGGATCGCCGCCAGCTCGCCGAAGATCGTCGCGAGCTCCTCCTCCTCCTGGCGGGCGCCAGAGTACGCCTCGCCAGGGGCGATCGGCCGACATTGGTCCACTCGCTCGCGCTGCTCGACGAGGCCGACGCGATCCCCGGCCTGATACCCTCCAAGGCGCTCTGGCACGATCGAGCCAGCTACTTCAGCCAGCTTGGCCAGACCGAACCGGCTCGAATCGCCGAGGACCGGGCCCGCACGATTCCGGCGGCCTCCGCCCGCGAGCATTACCTCCTGGCGATCTCGTATTCCCGCCATGGCGGCGCGGACGATTACCGGAAGGCGGTCGCCGAGCTCAACGAGGCCCTGAAACTCCAGCCGCGGCATTACTGGTCGGCGATGCAACGAGGGATCTGCCACATGGAGCTGGGCGAGTTTGCCCTGTCCCTCGGCGATTTCGGGACATGCACCGGCCTGTGGCCGGAGCACTCCTGGGGCTATTTCAATCGCGGTTACGTGCTCGATCGGATGGGCATGAAGGCCGATGCCATCGACGACTACACGGCGGCCCTGGATCGCGACAAGAGCTTCGTGGCCGCCATGGTGAACCGCGGCCTGGCGCGGTTGGAGCTCAAACAATTCGGACCGGCACTGACCGATTTCGACCGGGCCCTCGCTTGGGGAGATCGGGCCGACGCACCCCTCCTCGCCGGCCGCGGCCTCGCCCTCGAGGCACTGGGACGGCACGACGAGGCCGACGCGTCGTTCCGCCGGGCCTTCGCGATGGCACCGCACCCGGACCCGGCCCACATCCGCCTCAACTGGACCTATGGCTTTGCCGTCTCCGCCCGGCTGCCCATGCAGGCACAAGCGGCCTTCGACGACGTGCTTCGCCACGATCCCCATCATCCTCAGGCCCTCTACGGCCGCGCGACCCTGGCGATGAATCGCGGCGATCTCGGCTTGGCGCTCCGATTCTTCGACCGGGCCCTCGAGGCGAACCCAGATTTCATCGAGGCTCGACGCTATCGGGCCGTGCTCCTTTCCAGGCAAGGCGATTGGGATCGCGCCACGCGCGATATCAACCGGTGCCTGGACCGCGAGCCCCGATCCGGCGAGACGCTCTACGCCGCCGCATGCGTCGCGGCCCGGGCGGCCGAAGCATCCCCATCCACCCGTTCCTTCGACGTGGCATTCGACCTCCTGGAGCGGGCCCGGTCCCTCGGCTCGGGGCTGAAGGCCGACGAAGACCCCGATCTGACCGTGCTCAGGCGGGATCCCCGGTTTGAGCGACTGATGGCGACGCCGCCGCCGACAATCCACCTGGATCGGGCTCGGGGCTCGACCCACTCTTCACTTCAGCCTTGAGTCCGCCTACAAATCTCACGGTTTTCGAGGACAGCCATGTTGGCGATTCAGAACGTCCCTGAGCAATCCCGTCGTGCCGTCGCGACCGATCGAGTCAGAACCCTATCCTTCGTCCTGCGCGAGGAATTCGACACCGCCTTCCGGTTCTACGATGGCGCAACGGGAGGACGCCTGGGCGATCGGGATGGTGGAGACTCGCAACGGTCCCTACCGTGCGAAGCGGCGGCCGAGATCCTCGAGATCGCCGTCCACGGCCGGCCTCACCTCAGCCTCAGGAACACCAATCGCTATCGGCTGGGACTTCCGATCCAGGAGGTCGATGGTTCGTCGCTGGTCGCGATCGGCAACCTCCCCGCCCTCGCCCGATCCTTGGAGGATTCTCGGCTGGAGCAAGCCCGGCTCCAGAAATGGCTACAATCGGTCCACTCGCGACTGTCATTCACGGGCTGGCCTCTAGGCCAACCCCGGAATGACAAGCCCTACCAGGAGCAGCTCAAGACTCTATTGGAAGCCTCTCGGGAGCTGAACGACCTCCTGGAGGGCCTGCGGATCGCCGGGGATTCGGGCAAGTCTCCGAATCGCATCCTTCAACGTATTGCGGCCGTGCTTCCCGTGCAGGCGCTGATCTGGATGCCTCACCGCGGAAAGGAGCCCCTGGTCATCGAAGGTGACCGACTCCTCTCCGAGCAGGATTGCAGCGAGTTGGCGAGACGACTTTCGAAGAATCCCGTGTGGGATCCTTCGGGGTATCTCATCCTCAACGACCTCCGGTCGTGCGGACTGCGTGCCCGGTTTCCCGGGATCATCAACCTGCTCGCGTTTTCCGTCGGCGGGAAGGATGCGGGGGGCTTGCTGATCGCCTTGAACAAGTGCGATGCCACGGCGGCGGCGAATCGATCGCCGGACAGCGACGGTCGTACGACTCGAGTCGCACCGTCCGCCACCCCTCCAAGCCTTCGGATCACTCAGGGGCCGGATGTCGCCCCGTTCCGGCGAATCGATGCCGCCGTCCTGATGCCCTTCGGGTCGCTCCTGGGGCTCCAGTCGAGCACCTCGCGCCATCGATCCCATATCCGGGAACTCTTTTCGGGTCTGATTCGCTCCCTGACCGCCGCCATCGATGCGAAAGATTCGTACACGTGCGGACACAGCGAACGTGTGGCACGCGTCGCCGTCGAGCTGGGCCGCGAGATGGGATTGCCGGAGCTGGAGCTGGGCGACATCTATCTCGGGGGCCTGCTTCACGACGTCGGGAAAATTGGGATTCCCGATTCCATCCTGTGCAAATCCGGGCCCCTCGACTCCGAAGAATTCATGCAGATCCGCCAGCACGTCCTGATCGGATGTCGAATCCTCGGGGACTTTCGCGAGATTTCCCACCTCTTGCCGATGGTGCTCTCCCACCACGAGCGCTACGACGGCAGGGGATATCCGCACGGATTGAGCGGGGAAGCGATCCCGCTCCTGGCGCGGGTCTTGGCGGTAGCTGATTGCTATGATGCAATGAACACGGCGAGGCCTTATCGAGCTGCTTTGGATCGCGAACGGATCGAGGCGAGCCTGGAAGAAGGGCGGAATCGCCAGTGGGACGGCAAGGTCGTCGACGCCTTCTTCCGTGCCCGAGAACGGATCTACTCCGTCCACCAGCGTGGTGTCGGGGAATCCGCCTGGTTCGCACTCAACTCCGCAGGCGAACGGCTTTCACCGGGATCATCCGGCCCTTTTCTCAGGCGGATGGGATCGTGATCCGGGTGAAGGCGAAGATGGCATGACGCTCCGACCCCGGCGCCTTCGGATGCGCCATGACCTAGAGTTAGTGAGGGAGTGGTACGTTGAATGTGCCCGATCAGTCGGTTCTCATGGGGAGGCGTGCCCGACATGTTCGATGGTAACCGGGGTTTAGTACGGATCCAGCCAGTGACTCAGCAGGTGGAGTCGAAGCGGCCCTTATCCCAGACCTGCAAGGACGCCTGCCTGATCCACATCTACCCGACCGGGATGGCAATGGGTACGCGCCACCTGTTCGAACAAGGGACAATCGTCTTGGGTCGTGGTGACGACTGTGACATCACCGTCCAGGATTTCTCGGTCTCGCGCCGCCACACGCGGTTCGACCTGGATGTCGATCGATACCTGGCGACGGACCTCGACAGCACCAACGGCACCTTCGTCAACGACGTGCCCGCGAAGATGACCCCACTGGCCGACGGGGACAACCTTCGGGTCGGCAACTGCCTGTTCCGGTTCCTGACCGGCGGCAACGTCGAGGCCGACTACCACGAGGAGCTCTACAGGTTGGCGATCGTCGACGCCCTGACCGGGCTGTACAATAAGCGCTCCTTGATGGACTATCTCCAGCGTGAGCTCGACCGTTCGGTGCGCTACGGCCGGCCCTTGACCTTGATCCTCTTCGACATCGACCATTTCAAGGCGATCAATGACACGATGGGCCATCTGGCGGGGGACATGGCGTTGCGTGAGCTGGCAGGTCGCCTCAAGTCCGAGATCCGTAGGGACGATTTGCTGGCCCGCTATGGCGGGGAGGAATTCGCGGCGGTCCTGACCGAAACCGATCCGGCATCGGGGGCCGAGCTGGCCGAGCACCTGCGGAAGACCGTGGAGAACCACCCTTTCATCTTCGAGGGAAGTCGATATAGCATCACCATCAGCCTGGGTGTGGCCTCGACCCAAGGGGGCGAGTTCGTGGCCCCGCAAGAGTTGATCCAGAGGGCTGACGAGCGGCTCTATCGGGCCAAGCACGAAGGCCGTAATCGAGTGGTTATATAAAATAATTTTAAAATCTATAAGCATGATCGTGCGAACGATGTGGGGTCTCGGCGATCCCTGGGTCCGTGCCTCCGCCTTTCGGGGCGTCAATCCACTGCTGTGAAGATTTTCCCTGCCGCGGCACTCCTGGGGGCGGCGCCGGCACAGCCAGCTTGACCCCAGCCACCCGGCATCCCCGCCGCAGGACTCGGGGTGGCTGGGGTCGAGCCCGAAGGGCGATGCCCCCAGGGGATTCCGCCGTGAGAGCGCCCCAAGCCCCGATTCGCTAGGCGTTTGCAGCCTCCGGAGATCTTCACGGCAGTGGGCGTCAATCCCCCCCGACCCGCGCACGGCGCTTTCGGCGACGGCAGCGTCCGGTTCATCAAGGATTCGATCAACATGAACGTCTGGTGGAGCTTGGGCACACGGAACGGCGGCGAGGTGATCAGCTCCGACGCATACTGATCGATCGGGCCGGCCCCCGGAAACGACTTCCGGGGGCTACGGAATCATCCACTCCCCACCCGGCCAGGCCCGATCTCGCCGACCCCGGCGAAGATCGGGCCTTCATGTTGTCGATCCTTGGTTTTCGTACCTCGCAAGGAACTCGACCAGGGCCGTCTTCTGCTCGCGCGAAGGTCGGATGCGAGGCCGGGCGGCACGGATTCGAGAGAGCGCCTCATCGGCGCCGGAGGCCAAGCCGAGGTGGCAGAGCGCGGCTGCGGCAATCGTCGCGCTCCGGCCGTGACCCTGCGCGCAGTGGATCAGCACCGTCCGCCCCTCGGCTCGCCATCGCCCCACCCGATCGACCGCCTCGAGGAACTGGCGTTCCGACGGTGGCGAGCCATCGAGGACGGGCAAGTAGGCGGCTTGCAGTTCACCCACCTGGCCGAG
>JBKQHM010000152.1:0-18855 GCA_052148775.1 Isosphaeraceae bacterium
GGGCGGCCGGAGCCGGAACAACCGCCGGGCCGGGACGATCACCGCGCCGACATGGTTCCTAACCGGAGGGAGGAGGAAACCTCCGTGGTCTCGCACCAAACTGGGCGAGTGGAGTCCTCGAGATGAAGAAAGTTTTCACAACCGGCCAGGTAGCGAAAATCTGCAAAGTCGCACCTCGGACCGTAAGCAAGTGGTTCGATTCGGGCCGCTTGCGTGGTTATCGCATCCCCGGCTCACAGGATCGTCGCATCCCGCGGGAGCATCTCCTGCGGTTCCTCAAGGAGCATGGAATGCCCTTGGGCGACCTCGAAGCCGAGGTTTATCATAAGGTCCTGGTCGTGGGGGCCGATGGTCCGCTCCAGGCGATCTTGCGAGACCACCTTCGCGAGACCGACGATTTCCGGATCGAGGTGGCCGCCTCCGGCTTTGAGGCGGGCATCCGCGCCGAGAGCTTCCATCCCGACTGCATCATCATCGACATGGCCCTGGGACGCATCGAAGCCGGTCAGATCGCCCAGAATCTGCGCAAGAGTCCGGACCATCAGGGCACGATCCTGCTGGCCCTGACCAGCGACGAGCCGGGCGACGAGACCTTCGCGCTGGGGTTCAACGACGCGTTCAAGAAGCCGTTCGACGGGGCGCTCCTGGCCGAGCGCGTCCGCCGCTTGATCTCGCAGAAGAAGGCCGACGAGCCCTGAATCGCCCCGGCGGATGAACCCTCCCGGGATTGACGCGCCTCCCGGCCCTTCGCCCATCCCCGGGCGCGGCCGGAGGCGTTAACTCATCCTGCCCGTGCCTCCAAGGCCCACCGCCCAGCATACCCGCGCTCTCTCCGGAACCGATCCCGAGACCGGCGAGCCCGAGTGAACCGTACCCGACCCGGGTCAAACCGGATCGGAACGGACCTCGGGCTCGATCGTTTTTCGAATACGCGATACCTCCGCGAGCGTCCGAAGCCCGACGTTACGATTCCTCGGCTGAGAGGCGAGGCTGATCCGCCGGATGACCGGGCCGCCGGAGGCGCCGCCGGATCGTCTTCTCGCCCTCGGACCAGCGGATATACAGGTGCCAGACGAAGGTCAGGTCGAAGACGAGGATCGCCAGCCACCAGAGGTACAGGAACGCGGGACCGGCGAGGAAGACGGGCCAGATCGGCCCCTCGTCGAAAGCCGCGGCGACCACACTCTCCATCTCGGCGGCGTCCCTCACCTCCTTCTCCTCGGGCGTGTCGCAACAGCCCGACGGCGCCCCCCCGGCGCCGCCCGATGCCCCATCACTGGCGACTCGATCCCCGGCGGCCGGGACCCGGATGCCCGCGGCCAGCTTCCGGAACGCGGCTTCCACCTTGTATTCCACCGCGTATGCGACCGCCAGCCGATCCGACTTGCTGAGCCCCTCGTTGATCAAGGCCAGATGCCGGTCCGAGTAGGTCCTCGAGTACGACAGGCACTGCGTCACGACCACCATCAGGATGATGAGGCCCCCCGTATGCACCAGGGGCTTCGTCCCGACTCGGGGGTAATGCCAGGAGACCTGCCAGGCCGCGACGCCGATCGCCATCGCGATCAGGATCACCTCCAGCGAACGCCAGGGGAGCGAGCCGAGCCAGCCGCCGAACCCGGGCCCGTCGAGCAGCCCCGTCAGCGGCAGGACGCCCGAGAGCGTCCCGTCGACCACCCGCAGGATCAGCACCAGCGACACGACGACCAGCATCGTCCAGAGCATCGGCCGCAGGCCCTCGACGCACATCAGCAGCGCGATCGCCACCACCCCCCAGAACAAGCTGATATTATAAAAATTGGTATAGCTATTCTCGTGAGACATCGCGGATAAAAATTGCTCGATGCTGTATCGATTCTCGGGCGAGACGAAGAAGAGGTACGAGCTCGCGAAGGCCGGGGCCAGGACGCATGCCAGGATCCGCCAGCGCCTGTCCTTGCCGAGCCGGGGCATCCGCGCCAGCACCGACATCCCGGCGACGATCCCGCAGAGGCCCAGCACGTTGAAGAAGACCTGCAGCGCCGGCTCGACGCGGGCCCCGAGCGGGTCCAGGCAAACGCGCACGGCCTTGTACAGCACGTAGCAGGCGACGAAGAGCAGTCCGATCGCGAGGTGGTAGGGCATCGGGTAGCTCGTCAGGTGCGCGATCAGTCGCGTGCCGGGCGGTCGGTACCGCCCCTCGCGGCCCCGGGGCAGCACGGCGTTCGTCGGGTCCACGACCTCATCGATGAAATTCCCGAAGACGTCCCCATCCCGCCAGTAGTCGTTGTGCGCCGCCCCGGGGAAGTAGTAGCGGGTGAAGCCGATGTCGTCGACGTTCGGCTTGTTTCGAAACGTGAAGAACCTGTCCCACCCTTCGTCCTTCATCCAGTCCCGCGTCATCTGGAGGTTGAACCCGATCGGGTCGCCGTAGTCGAAGTAATTCTTCCAGGGGATGGGCGGGTTCGCCGGGTCGGCCAACGCGGCCTCATACCTGTCGAACAACTCCGGCCAGAATACGACGTGCTTGTTCAGCGGCGAGCCGATCGTCATGTATCCGCGGACCATCTTCGACCACGGTCTGCGCTCGGACAGGCCCTTCAGCAGGCCCATGAACGAGACGACCGTACCCTCGCTGTGCGCGACGATGTAGAGCTCCGAGCTCCCGAAGTACCGGTTGACCTTCGTGAGCACGTCGTCGAAGATCTCCAGGAGCTGGCGGCGGTAGTCCTCGAACTCGGTGACGACCTGGACGTCGTTGAGGTAATCGTTCAATAGCTTCTTGAGGTTGAATTGGAACAGACCGGCCCTGTCGGCGAGGAACACGAGCCGGTCGGCCACGACGACCCCCTGGATCATCTCCTCGATCAGTTGCTTGAGGCGCTCGTCATCCTCCTTCGTCGGGCCATCTTCGGGGGCCGGGGCGGCCCCGCCCGCCTCCATGCGAACCTGCCTCTCGCGCAGCCGCAGCCGCTCGACCAGGCTCTTCGCCCATTTCTTGGGATCCTCCAGGATGTGCGCGTCGGCGGCGGGGACCCGGGGCACGTTGGCCCAGTAGATCTCCGCGAAGCCGCAGTTCACCGGCGGGTCGCGGTCGGGATCCGGCACGAACACCTTCGTGACCGTGCCCCCGGGGCCGTGGAACCGACCCAGCGGCAGCGCCGTCGGCACGCCCACGTAGTCGCAGACCCGGTACGCGACGGTCTGGACCGTCTCGCTCTGGAACTGGTCCCCGATGCCGTGCACCGCCACGAAGATCTTCCGGATCGGGCTCCATTCGTCGATCAGCCGCGACAGGAGCGGATGGGTCTTCGCCGGCAGGAGGGCCAGCGCTTTGAGCAAGAGCGAATACCGATGAACCTGATCCGGGTCTTTCCCCACCGCATCCACGGCCGCCACCTCCCGGACGGCTAGTTCGATGGCCTCGATCGCGCCCGCGAGGGTCTCGGAAAGTCTGGCCACGCCCCCCCGTTCGTGCGGGATCTCCGGCGGCGAGGCGGCGATCAGCCCGGCCAGATCGGCCAGGGCTCGCTTGAGATCGGCCAGGGTATCCTCGAGCAAGCGGCGCCGGCCCTCGTCGCTGAGCCTCTCCTTCGACTGGTCCTGCGTCATCTCTTCGGGGACCGGCTCGGCGCCGGCCAGCTTGATCAGCCCCTCGATGATCCGCGCGCGGATCCGACGATATCTCTGGCGAGCCTCGTCGTCCGGCCAGCCGTCCTGTTGGAGATCGAAGTCCATCGGATGCACCCCCCGCGGAATCCCGTCTTCCCGACCGAACCTTGCCGATCGCGATCCACCGTCGAGATACGTCTTATTGAAAGAGAAGATCGCCGGCCCCAGTGAACGCCCCTCGGCCGGCGAGCATCACGCTCGATCGCGCGTGATGCGCCCCACGTCCCTCGGAACCGGGCCGGTTCAGAGCGACTTGACGTACTCGATGATGGCCCGTCGTTCCTGGGCGTCGAGCCCCGAACCGATGACCCCGAAGAAGGTCGGGCCGCCCGCCGCGGCCGACTGCCGGTGACCGGCCTCGATCGCCTCCTCGGTGAGCTTCCGACGGAGCGCGCGCCGCTCCTCGTCGTTGAGCTTCGCGTAAGCCTCGGGTGTGAGGTCGAACAGCCGTGCCCAACGCTCGTCGGCCGAGAGCTTCGCGTTGAGGCTGAAGATCTTCTTGTAGGTCTCCAGCTCGAGCACCGTCAGGTCGCGGAACTCGTGGCCCGTGTTGTAGTTGCCCGACACGGTCGTGTCGAGCTGGAACTTCCCCGGATCGATGTCGGTCCGATACCCGACGAGCTCGGTGTCATAAAGGGTGTTGCCGATCGGGAATGTCGGCGGCCGCGCCACCACGGGCGAGAGCAGGGCGTCGAGGTTCGGCACCGACGCGTTGTGCAGGTACGGCGGCGTCGCCCAGACCCCGTCGAGCGGCCGCGCCCTGTACTTCAGGTTCGCGATGATGATGTCCTTCTCGGGGAGATTCGGCGGGAAGGCGCGATAGCGGTCCCACGCGGCCCGCTGAGCGTCGGTGAGCTTCGCCTCGGCGTAGGCGCGGTCGCGAATCTGTTCGGTGATGACCCGCAGGCCGCTCGCCGCCGACAGCGTGATCCCCGGCGTCGGCGATGCCGAGGGTGAGGGTGAGGGCTTCACGGCCCCGGCGCCCGTGAGTTGCTTCGGATTCAGCGCCTCGAGCGCCCGCATCGTGTCGCCGGGGAACGGGTCGGGCACCTTCGCGAACCGCGACGCGAAGTCGGACGCCTGCGCCGGGTCGGTCCCGATCACCGTCAGGGCGAAGATGGGCGGATTCAGGAACTTCTGGTTGAACGGCGGCTTGTCGTTGACCTTGATCCAGTACTTGGGGGAATCCTGCGCATAATCCGCCTTCAGGCCGTCGACCGACGGGCCGTGGCATCCCAGGCATTTCTTCTCGTAGAGGGCCTTCCCCTGGGCGACCAGCTCGGGCTTGAGCGGCGGGAACCCGGCGTACTTCACCGCGTCGTCCCATTTGGGGGCCAGCAGCCCGCGGAACGGGGCTGGGCCACCCAGTTGATCCTCGATCTCGTGCAAGTTGGACACGTTCACGGTCGAATGGAGCAACCGCGGATCGCCCGGCGTGACGTTCGTCCGCGCCCCGACACCGAGCGCCTCGCCGATATTCCGCGACATCACCATCCGGATCGAGGCGTTGTACTGCACCCAGTCGAACCACGCGGCGTCCCAGATGTGCGGGAAGTTCACCGGCGCCCCCGCGGCGATGACGTTCCCCTGGTCGATCGGCCCGAACACCCGGTTGCCGATCAGCGACAGGGCGTCGGTCCGCGCGAACCCGCTCACCAACTGCTCGACATGCCGACGGTCGTCGATGATCTGGCTGGCGCTAGCCTCCTTCAACCAGCTCGACACCTGGGCACGGAGCCGGCTCCGGTTCTCCGACGTATTCTCCTTGCCGAGCACGCGGTCGGCGAACCGCTCGAAGCGGAGCGGAACGAACAGCGTGAACAGGATCGCCTCCCCCAGCGCGTTCTGGAACTGAAGGACGTTGATCATGGCCGAACCGCCTTCGATGAGGAGGTCGACCGTCTTGCCGCCGACTTGCTGGTACGTCACCCGCCCCGTGTGACAGGCCGCGCAGGTGAGCCCGACGGTGTCGTAAGGCTTGGCATTGTAGGCTTCCGGACTCTTGGGGTCGGACGTCGGGTCGGTGAAGTTGCGGCCGATCGCCCATCCGATCGGCAATTTCCCGTCGGGGTTGAGGCTCGGGTCGGCCGCGCCGGGCAGGAAGCCGAACCGGCTCATGAAACCCGGTTCCAGGAACAGGCCGGGGTAGCGGAGCACCCCGAGGTCCGGTTGCTCCAGGGCGATGATCCACGAGTACGGCATGATCGTCGTGCCCTGATCGGCGTGATGGAACCAATTCCGACCGGCCGTATCCCAGTGCCACCCCGGGTCTTTCTCTTGCCATCCATCCTGCGGCAAGGTCACGAGCTCCCCGATCACCGGCCTCGGTTCGGGTAGACTCCGGATCGTGATCTTGAAGACATCGAGCAGTACGACGGCCAGGACGAACACGACGGCCGCCACGGCGAGTATCCGGTAGATGATCCGGCGGAGCGACCACTTGCGACCCGTTGATGCCACGCTCATGGGTATCTCGCTGCCTCTCGGCCAGGGTTGATGGAGACGAGCGACACGACGACCGGCGCACGCGGGCCCGCGCCGTCTCATCGCTCATTCGCGATCCGAAACGATCCCTCCGGGACTTCTCCGACCGGGGTCGATCCGCGACCGGCGACTCCATGAGGATCAAGAAACCCGCTTCAAGACCGAATCCCCGACTCGTCCCAGCGTGCGGCGCCGATCCGCGGACGACGGAACGAGGATTATGGGCTTGAGATGTGCGCCGGCTCAAGGGCCTACCGGGGCGAGGCGGGATCCCTCGCATCCCAGACGAACCGCCACGATTACAGTAGGCGGTCGATCGCCAGGCGGATGAGTTTCAGAATCGTGCGACCGGGCGGCATGATGATGAGTTGAGAAGGCTGAAAGGATCAGTCCAGAGGGACATGCAGCGTCCCGGCATCGTCTTCCCACGGATATTCACAGTTGTCGGGGCGCTGACCGCCACGCTTGACCGCGGGAGCCAGGACCTCGATCTCTCGGGCTAAATAGTGCGCGTGGTTCAAGACCTCCTTCGCTCTCCCCCCGCGGAAATTCACGGATGCTGCCTCTTGTTGCAGCACGAGCCGGAGGTTCTTTGTCACGTAGCCGTGGCTGGTTTGCAGGATCGGTTCCTTTCCAACATAAGTGAGCTTTCACCAGTTTCTCACAAGCCATCTGGAGAAACTGCAGCTTGTGGCACTCCGGAACGTCCAGGGCCTCCATTTTTTCAAATGTCTTGAGATCCTCATCAGCCTGGCGCGCAAGGCCTCTGGCCCACTCGACACTCGTGGCCATCAGAGGCTTCCCGTGAGGGCTAACGACCTGGGCAGCTCCTCCCCGATCTCCCAGCCTTCAGGAAGCTTGAGTTCGTGCGACTGGATCTTCTGAAACTCATTCGGGTTCACCTCGATGAGGATCGAAGGATAGGGAATGCCGATGGCGGGCACCGGCCCGAAATGGAGCGGCATCACGCCGGCCTCAACCGTGTTCTCGTTCACCATGAGCAGCTTGACCGGCTCGTTGCGGCCGGCTTCAACCTCGGCCTTGTCAGTGATCCGAAAAATCCGGGTAAGGCCGTCGTCCAACTCGTAATGTCTCTCGGCGAGTACCGTTGCCGCCGCCGCCTTATCGTCGGCAACGGCCATATCTGCTGCATATTGGATCAGGTGGTCGCTGCCGCAATTCGGGCACCGCGAGCCCATCTGCACCGGCGAGTGGCCGCATTTCGCGCAAACGCAGAACGGCATGAGACTTCCTCTCGGACCAAGACCTGCCTACGACTCGAGCGGCCGCGCCAGCGAATATCCCCATCGCCGTGATACGGCGTCACTCCGAATCCGTCATCCGATCGCTCCTCAAGCCCCCACGGGCGTGGTCGGGTCGCCGCCGTCGTCGATCCACACCCAGCCATACTGGGTGTTGCTCCGCGTCGCCGGGTCATAGCGTCGACCTTCCCTCAGGGCACTGAGCTTGTCGGCCTTGATCGCCTTCCGCGCCGCCGCGGGATCGACGCCCAGCAGCCGCGCGGCGTTGAGGCCGAAGATCCGGTCCTTGATCTCGGCCGTCAGTTGCGGATAGCCGTGCTTCTCGATCAGATCGTCGGGCATCTTGATCCGTCGCATCCGCTCGATCTGGCTCTGCGGGCTGCCGTTCCAGATCGAGTCCGTGCCCCAGAGGATGTGGTCGGCCCCGGCGACCTGGACCATCTGGCCGAGCATGTGCAGGCAGGTGCGCGGCATGTAGGAGGAAAGGATGTTGAACGTGCTCCCCAGCTCGAAGTAAATATTCTTGATCTGCGGATTCCGCTTGAGGATGTCCAGGATGTCGCTGATCCACGGTATCCGCTGCGGATCGGTGCTCTTGGGGTCGACCACCTTGATCCCGGTGCCGTTGGCCAGCCAGCCGAAGCCGCGGAAGCCGGAGTGGTACACGATGAAATTGAGGTCGGGCCAGTCCTTGGCGGCCTTCTCCAGGTCGAGCGGCCGGCAGGCCTCCTCGTTGAACGCGCCCAGCGGGAGCCCCTTGTGCACGCACAGGTTCTTGATCCCCAGCGCCTTGGTCTTCTCCCAGAACGGATAAGCGACCTTCTCGTCGTCCATCCGCCACGCCTTCTCGCCGATCTCGGCGCCGGTGTACATCTTCCACGCGTCGATCTTCAGGTCCTTGACCTGGCGCTCCATCTCCGCGAGCTCCGGCATACCGAGGTTGGGCCGTAGCAGCCCGTGCGACAGCACGCGACGGGTGCCGGCGAGGTCGTTGACGAACTTGCGGGTGGCGACCATCTGGTCGGGGGGGAGCGGGTTCTTGTCCCAGTCGCGGCTGGGGACCCCGCTGATGATCGCCATCACGGTGTCGCTGTCGCCGAACACTTCCTTGACGTAATGGGCACGGTTGAGCAGCTCCATCACGTGCTCGTCGCTCTTGGCATCCGGCCGGAGCCCGCGGAAGAACGCCTTGACACCCCGGCCGGTCGGCGAGTCGTCGTACCACTTGCGGGCGACGTCGACGTGGTGCGTCTGGACGTCTAAGATGAACTGGTCCTTGGGCCATCGCTCTTCGAACGCCTTCGGGTCCTCGACCTCCTCGGCGGCCACGTCGTAGCACTCGCCGAAGACCTGGTTGAGGGCCACCATCGCGGCGGCCATGCCGCTGCCGCTCCTCAGGAAGTCGCGCCGCGACCGGCCCTGCCGCGCCGACGTCCGCTCGCTGATCCGCGCCAGTCGATCCTCATACGCCTTCTGCTCGGCCGACTGCGGCGGCGGCACGAACTCCTCGTTGGAAGCGATCCGCGAGGGGATCGGCGGCAGGAATTCGGCCTCGGCGTCCAGATCGCATTGACGGACCCACATCGTTACCACTCCTGATCGTGTTGGGAGAGAGCCCCGATCCGGAACGGCATCTCCGTAGCGGTCGAGGGCGCGCTTAAACATAAGTTCCCCGACCCGGCGTGGCAAGCCCCTCGGGCGCTGGGGTTGATACTCCGGTTTCCGTCGGTCGCGTGAATGATTAGATTAGAACATCGGAGGCGGCCAGCCGCGGAATCGAGTGGCCGCCGATCTCCGTCGCGAGGCGTGACCGGTCCGGGGGACGCATCTCATCAAGAAGACGCCGTCGATGAAGCCACAATCCATTTCCCTCGTGGGCGGTCCGCCGGCCGACGGCGACGGCCGTGCGGCGGAGATTCGGGCGCATGTCCTGCTGAACCATGCGGCCAAGTACACCGAGCGGGGGGGGCAAATCCGGCTGACCGCGCGGCGCGAGGAGGCCGAGATCGTCATCCGGGTCCAGGACAATGGCATCGGCATCCCGCCCGAACAGCTCCCGAGGATGTTCGATCTCTTCGCGCAAGGGGACAGCTCGCTCGCCCGCGCCGAGGGGGGGCTGGGCATCGGGCTGACGCTCGTGCAGAAGCTCGCCGAGATGCACGGCGGCATCGTCCAGGCCCGCAGCCAGGGCCCGGGCACCAGCAGCGAATTCTTCGTGCGGCTCCCCGCCGCCGTGCCCGGACATGCCGGCCAACCCCGGGGAGCTGCGGAACCAGCTCCCCCGGGGAATCCCCTTACATGCGAGCGACGGGCCGATCGCGCCCGAGGAGGATCGATGAGACTCTCGATTGCCGTGTTGGCGCTCAGCTCGATCGCGATGGCCAACCCGACGCCGCGGCCCCCCGACGCGGCAGAGTCCGCCCAGGCGACGAAGCGGCTCAAGGTCGTCATCTTCGGCGGCCACCCGGACGACCCCGAGTCGGGGGCCGGCGGCCTGACCGCCATGCTGACCCGCCAGGGTCACGAGGTCATCCTGGCCTACGGCACGACGTTCCGGGGTGGTCGACGCTTCTTCGACCGCCCCGAGGCCGAGGTCCGGCAGGAGGAGGCGGCATCGGCCTGCAAGGTCCTGGGCGCAACGCCCAGATTCTTCCCCTACGCCCACGAGAAGCTCGTCGCCGACGAGGCGACCTCGCGGGCGATCGCCGCGTGGCTCGACGAGGTGAAGCCGGATATCGTGGTGACCCACTGGCCGCTGGATACCCATCCGAACCACCACGTTGTCAGCTCGCTCGTCTGGCAGTCCTACCGGCGTCAGGGCGGCTGGAACCTGTATTTCTTCGAGGTCATGACCGACCAGCAGACCCTGGCCTTCAGGCCCGAGTTGTATCTCGATATCGGGCCGGTCCGCGAGATCAAGAAGCAGGCGCTCGACCGGCACAAGAGCCAGAAGCCCGAAGCGATCTGGGAGGACCACGAGCGGATGCACCGCCGGCGTGGCGTCGAGTGCGGCGTGGAATTCGCCGAGGCCTATTCGCTCGTCGAGCCCAAGCCGGGTTGCCCGCTGCTCCCCGTCACGTTCCTGCGAAAACGGCCGTGAGGCCGGCCCGAGTGCCTGCATGAGAATTTGTCCGTAGAAGGGTGCTCTATGAGCACCAATCCTTCTTGACATGAAAACCCAGTGCTCGCAGAGCACCCCACGAGGGCTCCTGATATGACCCCCGCGATGAGGAATCCGCGCGTCGGGCGAAGGGATCGGCCATGGCTGGTGTTATGGGTATTTGCCCTGATCGGCACGATCGGTGTGGCCGGCGAACCGCCGCACGTCCTCCGACGGGTGAAGGTCTATTCCGAGCCGGGCCGATTCGCGGGCTGGCCGGCCAATCACGGCATCTGGTCGTGGGGTGACGAGATCCTGGTCGGGTTCAGCCGGGGATACGACAAGGACAACGGCGCGGATTATCACATCGATCCCGACCGCCCCGAGGATTTCTTGCTGGCCCGTAGCAAGGATGGCGGGGCCACCTGGTCGATCGAGGAACCGAGCCCGACCGGGGCGTTGGCGGGCACGCGAGGCATGCGACACGGGGCCATGCCCCCCGGCCTCGCTGAGGAACGCCCCTCGCCGCTCCGCGAGCCGATGGATTTCGCCCATCCGGATTTCGCGATGGCGATCCACATGCAGGATCACCGGGGAGGTGCGTCCTGCTTCTCTTTCTCCTACGACCGCGGCAAGACCTGGCACGGGCCATTCGGCCTTCCCTTGTTCGGCCAGCGCGGGGTGATGGGCCGCACCGATTACCTCGTCGAGGGACGCCGCACCGGCCTGCTGTTCCTCACCGCGACCAAGTCCGACGGGACCGAAGGCCGGCCGTTTGCCGCCCGGACGACCGATGGCGGGCTCACCTGGCAATTTCTCGCCTTCATCGGGCCGGAACCCCACGGATATGCCGTCATGCCGTCGACGGTGCGCGTCTCGGCGACCGACCTGGTGACGACGGTGCGCCTCCGCGACTTTCCCCGCCGTTGGATCGATGCCTACGCCTCGCACGACGACGGCCGGACGTGGTCTTATCTCGCGACCCCTGCGCCCGATATCGGCCAGGGGAACCCGCCGTGCCTGGTCCGGCTAGCCGACGGCCGGCTTTGCTTGACCTACGGCTACCGCGACCCGCCGTTCGCGATCCACGCCCGGCTCAGCTCCGACCGAGGCAAGACGTGGACGGCCCCGATCGTCCTCCGCGGCGACGGCGGCAGCCAGGATATCGGCTATCCCCGTTCCGTCGTCCGGCCTGATGGCAAGGTCGTCACGGTCTACGCGTTCCATGACCGCGCCGACACGTTGCGCAACATCGAGGCCACCATCTGGGATGCCGGGAGCCTTTGAGATCGAGCGGGATTCCCCGACCTTGATTCCACCTCTGACAGCCTCCTCTCGAAGCCGGTCTCCACGCCAAGGGCCTTGCGCCGGTTTTCTGTTCCGTTGCGACTCACAGGTCCCTTTCCATCCGACAGCGCGATCTGCCACGTCGGCCGACTGATCCCCGAGCGACCGCTTCGGATGAGGACGCAAGAGATCCCGCACTCGCCGAACTCCTCTCGTTCGACCCCGCACAATCGATCATTGACAGCACGCCGAGCCCGTGCGCCAATACAATGACGTGGGTCGTGGTCAGGATCCCCCGAGGTGCGGGTACCCGTCCGAGGAAAGACATAGCTTCATAACGGGAATCACTCACCCTTGGGATGGGCAACGAACTCTCCGTGAATGAGGAACGACTTCGATTTCCTGTGAACCTGGGGATGTGATGAATCACCTTCATTACGAGTTCGACGCCAACGACGGCGACGTCATCAAGGTGACCCTGGACCGAGCCGCCAATGTGCAACTCCTCGATTCAGCCAATTACGAGAACTACACAAACGGCCGCGGCTACCGATATCGTGGCGGGTATGCCACGAGCGGCCCGGTCAGATTGGCCGTACCGCGGACCGGGAAGTGGCATGTCGTGATCGATTTCGGCGGCGGTGCGGGCCGCGTGCGTGCGACGGCTCAACTCCTCTCGGGGGCGACGGTATGAGCTCGCGGAAGGCCGGGATGCAGCCGGTTATCCGCGTGGCTCCGCCGGGCGAATTGAACGTCTACCCGGTCTATGAGCATCAATTGGACCTGCTGGCGCAAGGATCGCCGGCGCCGTTGCTGCTAAACTTCGCACTCTTCTTCCTCGGAGTGGCTGCAACGGCGGCGGGGACCCTCTGGTCCACCCACCCGAGAAGGACCGCGTCTATTACACCTTCTTGATCATCCTTCTCGTCGCCCTTATCGCGGGCGTGGTTATGCTGGTGCTCTGGTGGTTTCTCCATACATCCGCACGAAGCTTGATCGCTAACATCAAGTCGCAGATGCCGCCAAATCCCGCAATCCGGGAGGATGCCGGCGACGTGACTTCGGGTGAGGCAGGTTAACGGGAGCCGGGCCGTCCCGGAACCCGTGGGCCAAATCAAAGGGGTCGGGACTCGATTCCGTCTTTCGGCTCCCGGCTCCTTGACGATGGGATCGCCGGACTATTACAGTTCGAGGCGTGGTATTGAGGTCGAACCCGAAGGCGGAACGGAGATGATCGCGATGAGCCGCGAGGCGACGTTGAAGCGGATCGTGGATGCAGGGATCGTGGCGGTCGTGCGCGCGGAGTCGAGCGAGTCACTGGTCAAGGTCGTGCAAGCGCTGGCAGACGGGGGCGTCGGCGCGGCCGAGGTCACGTTCACCGTGCCCGACGCCATCGATGTGATCCGCCAGGTGCGCCGCGAGATCGGCGATGCCATCGTGCTCGGCGCCGGCACCGTCCTCGATACCGAGACCGCTCGCGCCGCCCTGCTCGCCGGCGCCGAATACATCGTGGCACCCACGCTAAACCTCGACGTGATCCGGCTCTGCCGCCGCTACGATAAAGCGGTCATGCCCGGCGCCTTCACGCCGACCGAGATCCTCTCCGCCTGGGAAGCCGGCGCCGATATCGTCAAGGTCTTCCCCGCCGACGTCGGCGGTCCCGCTTACCTCAAGGCCATCCGAGGACCACTTCCCCAGATCAAGCTGATGCCCACCGGCGGCGTCGACCTCACCACCGCCGAGGGCTTCCTCAAGGCCGGTGCCTGCTGCCTCGGCGTCGGAAGCTCGCTCGTCGATCCCAAGGCCATCGCCGCCGGCGACTTCGCCCGCATCCGAAGCCTCGCCGAACAGTTCTCCGCCATCGTCCAACGCTTCCGATCGAGTGGTCATTAGTCATTGGTGATTGGTCATTGGTCATGAGGTGCGGTGCTCAGATTGATCGGCGATGGGCGCGGGTCTCCTGACTCCGTCCAGAGCCGGATCGAAGTTCACTCGAGCGGCTCAACAACCCGATTGCCGACGCAGACAACCCGGAACACCCATCTTCACAGTGCGATAGACCCTGGACCTCCTCAAAGGCGCGAGCGATGCCCCCATCTATTCCGCGTAACCCCTTCAATTGCATGATCCGGCCGATTCGCTTCAAGCCGAACAGCGGTCGGGGTCGATAAAGCCGACAAGAACCCTGGAACGCGCCCGGAATTCGAGGACGATACGCCTGGGGCGATCGATCAGCCAAGCCAAGCCGTCTCGGGAGGGACGAGTCAAGTGACGTGGAAGCGGCCGGACATCCCCATGGTGCTGAGCAGGACGAGCGTGATGGCTTGGGTCCTGGGCTTCAGCATGCTGGGCGCGGCGGGCCTCGCCCTCGCGCCGGACGGGAGCGCGGCCGAGCCATCGTCGACATCGCCATCCACCGTGCCGCTTATCTATTACAAGGGTCGGAACTTCCGCATTCCGATCACCTTGCCGACGTCGACCCGCGACCGCATCAAGGAAGTGATCCTGCTGGTCTCGGAGAACCAGGGGCATAAATGGCGGCCCGTTAGCAAGACGTTTCCGGACCATCCGACGTTCAGCTTCCGCTCGTCCCACGACGGCGAATACTGGTTCGCGGTCCAGACGCTGACCGTCGACGGCCAGGTCTCGCCGAGAGTGGACGGGACGGTCGAGCCGAATTTGAAAGTCGTCGTCGACTCGATGGCCCCCTCACTGCAACTGGAACCGGACAGCCGGCGGGGGAGTCGGGCCGCCGTCCGATGGGAGGTCAAGGACGAGTACCTGGATCTCAAGTCGCTAGTGCTCGAGTACCAGATCGAGGGCGTGGGCGTGTGGCGACGCGTGCCGATTCCCCGGCCGAGGCTGATCGGCTCGCAGGGGTGGGACGCCGGCACGGCCGAGGCGTTGAAAGTCCGGATGACGATCGCGGACCGGGCGGGTAACGTGACGGATTCCGTGATCGACCTGCCCGAGGGATCATCGAATCCGCCCGACTCGATCGCCGACGAGCCGGAGGACCCCAGCCCCCCGATCGTCGAGCCGATCTCCAGCCCCAGGCAGCCCCGCATCACACCCGGCTCCGGATTCACCCCGGTCGACGCCGAGGAACCCGCCCCGCAACGAACGGCCACGTCGGAGCCGGCAACCCGGCCGAAGGTGCGGACCAGCGGCGGATCGGCCCGGCCTCGCCGGACCACTCCCGATTGGGACCGCGACCCCGATTCGCCGAACGTGAGACCATCGGCCGCCGCCACCCCGATCCGGGCGTCGGCACCGCCGGAATTCTTCCCCGCAACCAACGGCCCGGCCCCCGACGCCGGATTCGGAGCGGTCGCGACGTCCGCTGGAGAATCGACCAATCCCGGCCCGTCGAACGAGCCCGCTCCCCCCCAACCGCCCGCCCGAGGCGCCGGTCCCGGGGCGTCCAATACCTTGCTGGTCGACAACCCCAAGTTCAAGCTCCAGTACGCCATCGACGACGCAGGACCCAACGGGCCGGCCACGGTCGAACTCTGGATCACCCAGGACGGCGGTCGGACCTGGATCCGACGTGGCGACGACCCGGACCGCGTATCGCCCATCGAGGTCGATCTGGGCGGAGAGGGGACCTACGGGATCTCCCTGGTGGCACGATCGGCGTCGGGGCTCGGCGATCAACCCCCCGCGCCGGGCGACCCGCCCCAGAGCTGGGTCGAAGTGGACGCCACGGCGCCCGCCGTCCAACTTGACCCCGTGCAGGTCGGTACGGGCGCGAACTCCGGCAAGGTGGCGATCGTCTGGCGGGCCACCGACCTCCACCTCGCCCCCCGGTCGGTCTCCCTCTTCTGGCGTCCGGACCAGCCCGGCGCCGCCTGGCAACCGCTGGCCGAGGGGCAGGAGAACAACGGCCGATACATCTGGGCGGTGCCCACGACCGTCCCCACGCGCTTCCACGTCCGGGTCGAGGCGTCGGATACCGTCGGCCATCGCGGGTCGGCGGATACGACCGAAACCGGCCCGATCATCGTGGATCGCAGCCGGCCCCGCAGCCGGATCATCGGCCTGGACCCCAACGCCCGCGCGGGCACCGGGCCCGCCGCATGGCCCTTACGATGACGCCCTGATCGAACCCAACTCACGATCGCTTCTTCGGCCGTCGTCGCAGTCCCTCCAGCTCCCGACGAAGCTTCTCCTGCTCCCGCTCCGACGCGACTCGGGCTTCCTCGGCCTGGCGCAACGACTCGGTCAGTTGGCGCTTCTCGGCCTCGACTCGCTCCTTCTCGGCCTCGACTCGCTGCTTCTCGGCCTCGATTCGCTGCTTCTCGGCCTCGGCGTGGCGCGCCTCCATCTGGGCGAGCTGCACCTCGGCTTGGGCTCGCACGCGGAGGTGTCGCTCATCCTCGAGCAGTTCCTTACGGCTCAGCAAGGGCTGGCCGGTCGCCGGGTTGTAGAAGCGGAGCATCCGACCGTGACGTCCCATCCTCAGCCCCAGCTCCTGGCTGAACAACCATCCATGATCAGGCTGGATCGGGACGTAGATGCCGTTGACGAGCCGGTAGCCCTGCATCGACGGCGACAGATACTCTTCATAAGGGTCGAACAGGAAGTATTCCGGTACCCGTAGGACGTTCTGGTAGAGCAGCAGTTTCGTTCCGGTATCGACCTTGCTGGTCGTCTTCGAGGAGATCTCGAAGACGACATCCGGGCCCTTGCCTTCTTCCCAGACGAAATAGCACTTACGTTCCACATTCGGAATGCCGCGCACGAAGAATACGTCGGGAGACGTATGCCGCCGGAGATTGTTCCTGACGTAATACATCATCAAGTTGCCGGCGACATAAACCATCGGATCCTCGGCGAAATGATCCTGAAGGATTTGCCGCACTCCGAACATGATCTCACCATGGATGAACGTCTCCGCCATCGGCTTGCCATCTCCGGTGGGATACTCACTCAGAGGGATCTCGCGTGTCGGTCGAGTGACGGTAGCCATCGAGCGGGTCTCCGGCGCGACAGCCGACGGGCCAGGTCGTCCTGGCATCCGCCGGCCTCGGTCGCGATCTCAATCCTAACACAACGATTCGAACCTCACGAACGTGATCGGAGGCCGAGCCATTGGACCGCGGTCAAGCGGCCGGCCCCAGCAATTCCTTGACGGCGTCGCGCTCGGAGACCAGCTCAGCGGCCGAGGCGTCGAGCCGCTGGCGGGCCTCGTCATCGATCGGCAGGCCGGGGACGATCGACCAGTCGCTCTTCCCCTTGGATACGAGCGGATAGCTATAGATCAGGCCGGCGGGGATGCCATAGCTGCCGTCGGAGACGACCGCCGCGCTGAAGGAGTCGCCCTGTCGGGTCGACATGTGGAGCGAGCGGACGCTGTCGATGGCGGCATTGGCCGCGGAGGCTGCCGACGATGCTCCGCGAGCCTTGATCACCGCGGACCCGCGCTTGGCCACCGTGGGGATGTAGGTCTCCGTGAACCAGGCCGGGTCGGCGATCAACTCGGTCGCCGGCTTGCCGTCGATCCGGGCGTTCTTGTAATCGGGATACTGGGTGTCGCTATGGTTGCCCCAGATGGTCATGCACGACACCGAGCCGACCGATACTCCCGCCTTCTTGGCCAGCAGGGCCGCGGCGCGGTTCTGGTCGAGCCGGGTCATCGCGAACCAACGCTCGGCCGGGACCTTCGGCGCGTGCGACCGCGCGATCAGGCAGTTCGTATTGCAGGGGTTGGCCACGGTCAGGACCCGGACGTTCGGGCCGGCAGCCTCGTTGATCGCCTTGCCCTGACCGGTGAAGATCGGGCTATTCGCACGGATCAAGTCGCCCCGCGATTGCCCCTCCTTCCGCGGCAGCCCGCCGACCAGGATCACCCAGTCGGCGCCGGCGAACGCCTCCTCGGCCTTGTCCGTCGCCTTGACGTCGGCCAGGAGCGGGAAGGCGCAATCCTCGAGTTCCATCAGCGTCCCGTTCAGCGAGGGCAGCGCCGGGGTGATCTCGAGCAACTGGAGGGCCACCGGCTGATCGGGGCCGAAGGCCGCCCCCGAGGCGAGCCGGAACAGCAACGCATAGCCGATCTGGCCCCCCGCTCCCGTGACAGCGACGCGAATTTGTGTGGTCATGAACTCAGCTCCATCGAAGAAGTTGTGGCCCATTGGAGGGCGAGCCCCTGGATTGCCGGCCGGGCCCTTCCCGAACAGTCCGATGCGCACCATGGGCCGTGATCGTTCTGGCGTGAGGTCGAGCCGGGTTCGCTCGGGCGATCAATCTCTCGCTGCCGAGGGACGTCCCGCGCGCGAGCGGCACTACCGGTCGCGCCGGAATGCCGTCTTGCCCCCCAGCTTCCCGGCCCGGGTCATCCCCGGCGCGGGTCGACGCGACGACGGCCTCGCCAGGGCGACGACCCTCACGCTGCTCGTCGTCGACGTACCGGTCTTGACCGGCGTGGACATCTTCACGGTCACCTTAACAGCAAAATGGCCCGTGGCGGAATATGTATGTCGACCGATCACCGTAAAGTTGCCGTCTCCGCCGCTGACCGTCCCCCGGCTGACGCTCCCGTCTCCCCAATGGATGGTCGCCACGAAGCGACTCGCCGCGGTCGAGGTGTCCGCATCGGTGAACGCCGCGACGGCCCCATCGAACGGGGATTTCCTCGTCGCCGCGATGCTCAAGGACTGGACCGACAACGAATCCACCAACGCGGCAGTCGGCGTCGTCGCGGTCCCCGCCGCCGCGGCAGTCTCCGCATCGGCTGTCGCACTGGCGTCCGACTCGTCGGCGCCGGAAACCGCAATCACGCGATAGGCGTAGTTCGTCGAGGCCTGGAGTCCGGTGTCGGAGTATGACGCAAAGAGGTCCCCACTCGTGAGTACCGTCCACATGCCTCCATCGACGCTCCGTTCCACGATGTATTGTGTTGCGCCCGTCGAGGGCGCCCAGTACAGGATAATCTGACCCGACCCGGCGAAAACAGCCGTCAGATTCCCGGGAGCTGCCAGTACCGGCGTGGGCGTCGGAGTCGGAGTCGGGGTCGGGGTGGGGGTGGGCGTCGGAGTCGGGGTCGGGGTGGGGGTGGGCGTCGGAGTCGGC
>JBKQHM010000153.1:0-51577 GCA_052148775.1 Isosphaeraceae bacterium
ATTGTGCCGGCATTGCGCCGGCATGTTGGAAGCGGTGGGTGGGCACGGCCCACCAGTCGCAAGCCCGGTGGGCCGTGCCCACCCTACGGAAAGCCTACTGGGACATGGTCGGACATTTTGTCGTCCGGTTTGGCCGGGCGCACGTCTCCTGGAGTGCAACGCCGCGATCCATTCGGCCGGTGGCCTCGATCGATGGGACGTCCTGTGGCGTCCTGTCATCGCGTGCCATCCAGGGCCGAAGAGGCCGCCTCCTGGAACGCCCGGCGGACGGCGGACGCATCGGAGTTCGGGAAGTCCGCCCGCTGGAGCATCAGGAGGTCGATCCGCTTCTTCACGGGGTCGATCCACGCCTGGGTCCCGTACGCCCCGCCGTGGCCGAATGTGCCGGGCGAGAGCATCGCGGTGACTCCCTGCGGCTCGCGGATGACGCACCAGCCCAGGCCCCAGCCATTGCCGGCGGTGAATCCGGTCTTCAGGTTGCCGGTCTGGACCGTCGTCATCAGGGCGATGGACTCCGGCTTCAGGTAACGCCTTCCCTCGAACTCGCCACCATTGAGGATCATCCGGCAGAAGCGTGCGTAATCCGGCGCCGTGGAGAAGAGGCCGCCATTCGCCGCCGGGAAGCGGTCACGGCTCGTCGGGGTCTTGCCGTACAGGATTCCGACTTTCGTCGCCTGCAGTTCGCCCTTATCGGTCCGGCGATACGACGTGGCGAGCCGAGGGAGCTGCTCCTCGGAGAGATAGAAGGTCGTGTCCTTCATCCCCAGCGGCCCGAACAGCCGACGCTCGACGAATCGGTCGAACGGCACGCCCGAGACGACCTCGACGATCCGGGCCGCGGTGTTGATCCCCGACTGACAGTAAGCCCATTTCGAGCCCGGCTCGAATTTGACGGGCCTGGCGACGTAGAGCGGGATGACCCCGGCAAGGTCCCTGATGGAGCGGGCCTCGTCGGGCGTGATCTCGCCCATTCCCGAGGTGTGAGTCAGCAGGTGGCGGATGGTGACCTGCGCCGGCTTGCCGTCCGCGGTCTTGAGGTCCTTGAACTCCGGCAGATGCTTTTCGACGGGGTCGTCGACCGAAAGCTTTCCCTCTTCCTGGAGCATGAGGACCGCCGTGGCCGTGATGGGCTTGGTCATCGAGGCGATCCAGAAGATGGTGTCCGGTCGCATCGGCCGGCTGCCGGCGATATCGGCGTTCCCGATCGCGTCGACATGCACGATCCGGTCCGGCGTCGCCACCAGCGTCACGACGCCCGAAACCTCCCGATCGTCGACGAACGGGCGGACCCGCTCGCTGATCGCGGAGATGGCGGGCGGACTGGTTCCCTCTCCCGACGCCTGGCCGTGTGCGAGGGCCGTCAGCGGCGAGGCGATGGACCCGAAGAGGATCACAAGGGCGAATCTCTGCATGATGAGGACTCCAGCCAGCATTTTCGATCCTGGGCGAAAGTGCCCGTTCCGTCGAATCTTCTCCGATCCGATCGGGGCGTGCAATCCGTCGATGACGGCGATGGCCGGCGGGCCAGGATCGTTCGAGGCTCAACCGGCAGCGTGGCAGCCGGGTCAGGGGATCATCACGATCGAGCCGACGGTGCGTCGGCCTTCGAGATCGCGATGCACCTGCTTCGCGTCGGCGAGCGGATAGGTGTGCCGGATCTCGACCTTCACCTTCCCCTCCCGGATCACGTCGAACACCTCCCTGGCGGTCGCCTCCAGGTCCGCCCGGGTGGCCGTGTAAGTCGCCAGGGTCGGCCGGGTCAGGTACAGCGACCCCTTCTGTGACAGGATGCCGATGTCGAACGGCGTCACCTTCCCGGACGAGTTCCCGTAGCTCACCATCAGGCCCAGGGGTTGCAAACAGTCAAGGGACGAGAGGAACGTGTCCTTGCCGACCGAGTCGTACACAACCGGGACGCCCGCCCCGCCGGTGATCTCTCGTACCCGCTTGGCGATATCCTCCCGGGTGGAGATGATGACGTGTTCGCACCCATGATCTCTGGCGACCGCGGCCTTCTCGTCCGACCCCACGGTCCCGATGACGGTCGCCCCGAGTGCCTTCAGCCACTGGCAGGCGATCAGCCCGACTCCGCCCGCCGCGGCGTGGAACAGGACCGTCTCGCCCGCCTTGACCGGATACGTCCGGCGGATCAGGTACTGTGAGGTCATCCCCTTGAGCATCACGGCCGCCGCGATCTCGTCGGTGACTCCGTCCGGGATCGGGACCAGGATGCCGGCCGGCAGCACGCGCACCTCGGCGTACGACCCGGGTGGGCCGCCGGCATACGCCACCCTGTCGCCCGGACGGACGACCGTGACGCCCGGACCGATCGCCTCGACGACCCCGGCCGCCTCGCTACCCAGGCCGCTCGGCAGGGGGATCGGATACAGCCCGGACCGGTGGTACGTGTCGAGGAAGTTGACCCCGACGGCCGTGTGCCGGACCCGGGCCTGGCCCTCGCCGGGCTCGCCGACCTCGATGTCCTCCCAGCGGAGGACCTCGGGGCCGCCGGTCTCGTGGAATCGGATGATTTTCGCCATGTCGGCCTCCTCCGGGTGCTTGTCGAAACTCGGACGGTTTTGCAGCATTCTAACGGCCCGGCAACTCCGGCAGGGTTGGCGCCGGTCACGATGATCGGGAATCTTCCTGCCGGAGCTTCTTCTCCAGATCGGGCATCGGTGTGAAGATCCAGGTCTTGCCCGACTTATGCTTCTGCAACAACCCTCGCCGCTCGAGATCCATCAGGTCGCTCCGGGCTGTCTCGTACACCACCTTGTGGCTATTGCGATGGGACTCGATCGTATATCGATGCCCCGGATGTCGCAGGGCGTGGCCGATCAACTCACGCTGGCGATGATTGAGCATGATCAGCCCGCGCAGTTCCTTCTGGGCCTCCGCCAACTGCCGGGCTCGTCGGTCGATGTGCTCGTAAAGCTCATTGATCGCCTTGCGAATGACCTCCGCGTGATAGACCAGGAAATACGTCAGGTCGTTGTCGTCGGTCTCAGTATAGAGGAAGGCACGCCCATACTGTGCGGGTGCCTTCAGGATAATATTCGATATGCTAATGTATTCGAATAGCCAGTAGCCCTGCTTCAACATCGACCAGTAGAACAGGGCCCGGGCCGTCCTGCCATTTCCATCGACGAAGGGATGGTCGTAGGCCAGCCAGAAGTGGAGGATCATCGATCTCACCATTGGGTGAATGAATCCTTCAGGAGCGACGCCGTTGGCGAACCGGCGCATTTCGTCCACTCGCCCTTCCAGTTCCTCGGCCGGCGGGGGAATGTGAAAGACCTCGCCGGAATCGTCTCCGACTACGATGTGCTCGTCCGGCCTCCGAAATCGACCGGCCGCCGATGGAGTGTCCAGGGTCCCCTCTGTCACCATTTGATGAATCTCGAACAGGAGTTCCCGAGTCATCTCCCTTTTCCTGAGTTCGAGGATAGCCATCATTGTTTGATAATTGTTGTAGATCATCCGTTCGCTTCGATCTCGAGGCTGCCGACCATCTCGGATCATGTCCTTGGCGATTTCTCTCGTGGTTGATGCGCCTTCGAGTTGGCTCGACGTGATGGATTCCTCGATCAGCGAGCGCACGAGGTAACTATCTCGTGTCTCCGGATTGGTCACTGGCTCCGGCTGCTGGATCGCACCATGGGCGGAAGAATCCACGTGATGCAAGCATTCTGGCAGCGGATCGACCAGATTGTACGTGAAAGCCAGTCCGAGCTTGTCGCGCAGGGGGATGCTTCTCGTCTGGACGATTCTTCGAATCTTGAGGGCCAGCCACCATGCTCGGTGATCGAGGCCCTCCGGAGGTGTTAAACGACGAAGGCGGTCCCAGTGGATGTACTCGCCCCGAACAGTCGGTTCTGGGACTCGATCCAGAAACCCGAGAATTGGCCCTTCGTCTCCAAATTGTTCTCTTAAAACAGCTTGCGGAGGGGGTCGCTGGGGCATCCTCATGATCGGCTTTCCGGAATCCCGCAAATACTAATCTCATACTAATCCACGCAGAATTAGTATGAGTTCCGAAACTCCAAGTTGCAACAGGGGTTGCGGAGAGTGGTCGGAGCGGCAGGATTGATTCCTGGTAGTTTGTTTCGGTGGGACGTGCTGAGCGCGTGCCCGTCCCTTCAATGGCCTCCATCGAACGTTGCCGCTCAATAGGCGTCGGAGCCGAAGACCTCGCCGCCGGCGCGGGTGCCGAGGGCGTTCCAGGTGCTCAGGTTGACGCTCTCCTTGATGAATCGCACCGATCCGTCCAGGAACAGCACGTTCACTCCGCCGGGATGGAGCGAGCTGGGGCCGATGAACGAGTCGACGTTGCCGAAGTTCGCACTCACGGCGCAGGCCGGATGGTCCGGGGGCATGACGTGGTAATAAGGCCCGCCCCGGCCGGTGTCCTGGAGCGTCCAGTATTCGCCCTTGAAGTCCCAGAGTGGGGTGCTGGCGGCTTCGCAGAGGTTGTAATCGTTCTGGGGTCCGACGTTGGCGTACTGGCCGATCGAATAAACCAGGTTGAATCCGGGAGCATTCTGCCCGGACATCCCTTTGACCCACTCGCTGAACCCGGCCGTGTTGCTGGTCCCGTCGGTGACGCTTGCGATCCGGACCACGTTGCCGAAATACGGGTTGCCGCCGAGCCACCAGGCCGTGCCGTTGGTGGAACCGCCCGTGTTCTGGCGGTTGACGCCGCCGTTGACCGCGTAGTTCACCGTCGTGACCCGAGTGTCGAAGCCGATCGCCAGGTTCTCGGTGCTGCCGGGGTTGGGGTCCGACGGGCAGAGGTAGCCGGGGATCGCCGTCGACATCACCGTCGTGTTCGCGGGGACCGAACTGCCGTTGAGCACGTCGCCCAGCGCGAAGTTGTAGGCGTCGTAGACCGCGCGCTGCTCCAGGTAGTTGGTCAGCCGGAGGTGGATCGAGGCGGTCTGCGGCACCCGTCCGCTACCGCTCGAATTGCCCAGCACGTCCACGCTTCCCGCCGGAGGGAAGACGTCGTAAGCTGAGTGATACTGATGGAGCGCCAGGCCGATCTGCTTCATGTTGTTGGTGCATTGCATGCGACGCGCCGCCTCGCGCGCCGATTGCACGGCCGGTAGCAAGAGTGCGATCAGCACGGCGATGATCGCGATCACCACCAGGAGCTCGATCAGCGTGAATCCGGTCCGGGAACGTTGCATAGGTCACCTCCCGGTAGCACTATTGCTAAATACGCCGCCGTTCGGACACGAGAATTTTTTCGCGCGGCGTGTCCGGTTTACCCGGCGATGGCAATGAGTGAATAGGGCGCTCTGGAATCCTCCTGGTTTGTTGGGGGTTGCAACCGTGGTGCAAGAGGATGCAGTCACACTCTGGCTCGACGGGATCAAGGCCGGCGACGGTACGGATATCCAGCGGCTCTGGGATCGGTACTTTCAGCGATTGGTCCGGCTGGCCGGCGCCAAACTGCCGACCCATTGCCGCCGCGCCTTCGATGAGGAAGATGTGGCGCTCAGCGCGTTCCAGAGTTTCTGCGATCGGGCCGGCCATGGACAATTCCCGAAGTTGAGCGATCGGGATGACCTCTGGCGATTGCTGGCCACGATCACCGTCCGCAAGGCGCTGGATACGATACGACATCAGACCCGTCAGAAACGAGGCGGGGGGAACGTGCTCGGCGAGTCGGCCCTACTCGTCGGGGGAGACGACGCGGATCAGGCCGAGGGCCTGGGCGCGGTCCTCGGCCGGGAACCCACTCCGGAAGATGTCGTCGAGTTCGCCGACGACTGCCGGCGGTTCCTCTCCAAGCTGGAAGACACGACGCTCCGGTCGATCGCCCTGCGACGGCTGGAGGGCCAGACGACCCCGGAGATCGCCGCGGCCATGCAGGTCTCGACCAAGACGGTCGAGCGGAAGCTCAAGCTGATCCGTGCGATCTGGACCGAGGAGAACCCCGAGTGAAGTCCCAGGCGACGCTCAGCGACCCGACCCTTGAGGTGGCCGACTTCATCCAGATCGATGCGGCCTGCGACCGCTTCGAAGCGGCCCACCACGCCGGCGAGTCACCGGACCTGGCCGTCTACCTCTCCGAGGTCCCGACCGTGGCCAGGCTCCCGCTGTTTCGCAATCTCCTGGGCCTGGACATCGAGTACCGGCAGCGTCGCGGCGAGCAGCCGGATCTCCAAACTTATCGCGAGCGATTTCCCGAACTGGCCGACGCGATCGACTCGGTGTTCCAGTCTCGGCTCGATAGCCAACCGACGACTCGCCGTCGCATGCAACGCGATCGGGCCATCGATGGGACCGGCGACACGCGGCCGGCCGAGGCGGGCCGGGACGATCGTGAGGAAGTCGAGCCGAGGGGCGGGTTGGAGTTCGATGCGTTCGAAGAGCTGAGTTCGGCCGGATACGACGTGACGCGATTGCTGGGTCGGGGTGGGATGGGCGTCGTCTACCAGGCCCGGCAGATCTCGCTCAATCGCGACGTGGCGATCAAGTTGATCCGGACCGGTAGCTTCGCCTCGGAGGCCGAGGTGTTGCGATTCCAGAACGAGGCGGAGGCGGTCGCGCAGCTCGATCATCCGCATATCGTCCCGATCTACGAGGTCGGCCGTCAGCGTCGCCACCACTTCTTCAGCATGAAGCTCATTGCCGGGACCAGCCTGGACAAGCGGCTCGAGGCGTTCGTCGCGGACCCCTGCGCCACCGCCCGGCTCGTCGCCATCGCGGCGGAGGCGATCCATCATGCGCATCAGCGGGGTATCCTCCACCGGGACCTGAAGCCGGCGAACATCCTGGTCGACGAGCAGGGCGAGCCGCACGTCACCGATTTCGGCCTGGCCAAGCGGATCGATGCCGACTTCGAGATGACGCATTCGAACGCCCTGATCGGGACCCCGTCGTACATGGCGCCGGAGCAGGCGAGCCGGGACCGGGGGGCGCTCTCGACGGCGACGGACGTCTACGGCCTGGGGACGATCCTGTATGCCCTGCTGACCGGCCGGGCGCCGTTCTCCGGGACCACGCTGATCGAGACGCTCGACAAGGTGCGCAGCCAGTCGCCGGAGCCCCCCTCGAAGCGAAATCCCCGGGTGCCGCGCGACCTGGAGGTCATCTGTCAGAAGTGCCTGGAGAAGGAACCGGGCCGCCGCTACCCCAGCGCCCTGGCGCTGGCCGATGACCTGAATCGGTGGCAGCGGGGTGAGCCGATCCAGGCCCGGCCGGTCGGGATGGCGGTGCGGTCGGCGATGTGGTGCCGTCGGAACCCGGCACTGGCCAGCGCGGCGGCGCTCCTCTTGCTGTCGATGGCCGTCGGCTTCGCGGGCGTGGCCTGGCAGTGGCGCAAGGCCGAGCGCAATCTCGCCGCGGCCGAGACGCTCTTCGAGCTCGTCGGTCGTCGACTGCTGGCCCAGGCCGATGCCGAGCACGACCCTTTGGCGAAGAACAAGACCGTCCGCGAGCTCCTCGACAATGCCGCGGCCAATATCGGCGGGTGGGTCGGCGGCGCGCCCGACGTCGAGGCCCGGCTCCGCGAGACGATCGGCGGGGCCTATCTCTCGCTGGGCCAGTACGATCGGGCGGAGGAGCACCTCAAGGAGGCGATCCGCCTCGACACGCAATACCAGGGGCCGGGTGGGCGCGGGGCGCTGGGAGCCACCAACCTGCGGGGCACGCTCCTCGACCGGATGTCCCGATCCGTCGAGGCCGAGCCGATTCTCCGCCGTAATCTCGACGAGGCCCGCCGCTTCCTCGGTCGCGACGACCCGATCTGCCTCGACGCGGCCGAACGGCTCGGGGCGGTGCTTTGGCATCTGGGCAAGCTCGACGAGGCGGAGGCCGTGCTGCGGAAGAACGTGGCCGATCGCAGCCGGGTGCTCCAGCCGGAACACGCCGACACGCTACGATCCATCTACCTCTTCAGCCGCCTCCTGCGCGAACGCGGCGAGCTCGATGAGGCTCAGAAAATGGCGTATTCCTACGCCCACAGCGTCCAGTGCACGCGGGGGTCGAACCATCCCGACATCATCGTCGCCCTGAGTAATCAGGGAGACGTGGCCCGTGCCCTGGGCAAGCTCGACGAGGCCGAGCCGTATTACCACCGGGCGGCAGTCGAGGCGGCCCGCATCCTCGGCCCGCAGCATCGTGACACCCTCGCCGCCGAGAAGACCCACGCGGAACTGCTCCGCGAGATAGGCCGCTGATCCCGGTGGGAGGGTGACTCTGCTCCCGACCCTGTCAGGCGTATTCCGGCGCGTTGCCGCGTTTCCACTTGATGTTACAGCCGATGCTGGGCCGCTGGTCATCGACGGCCGGACGGCCGGAGAGCACGGCGTCCAGGGCCGCGCTGAGGTCGTTGCCCGTGACGGGGATCGCGTTACCTGGCCGACTTCCGTCCAACTGACCCCGATAGGCGAGCTTCCGGTCCTTGTCGAAGACGTAGAAGTCCGGCGTGCAGGCGGCCTTGTAAGCCTTGGCCACGTCCTGGGATTCGTCGTAGAGATAGGGGAACGTGTAGCCGACCTCGGCCTTCTCCCGGACCATCATCTCGGGACGGTCGTCCAGGTAATTGACCGCGTCGTTGGAGTTGATCCCGACGACGGCCACGCCCCGCTCCTGGTAATCCCTGGCCAGGGTCGCCAGTTCGTGCCGGATGTGCTTGACGTAGGGACAGTGGTTGCAGAGGAAGATGACCAGGAGGGCCGGCGCGTCCCGGAAGTCGTCGAGCGTGACGAGTTTGCCGTCCGTGTCGCGCAGGCGGAAGCCCGGTGCGTGGGTCCCGAGGGGGAGCATCGTCGAGGGCGTGAGTGACATGAGTCGAGTCCTCTCATCTGGGCGATCGCGGGAGAGTTCCTGATCCGAAAACCTAATGTAATGCCGGCTCCCGGGTTCTGGAAGCGGATCTGTGCGATGGTTCGGACGTCGTACACTGTTCGATCGTCGGGGATGGCGTACAGTAGAAGCAGTGCGAAGTGCGCAATCTGAGGCTGTTGTTTCGGGGGCCGAGGGATCGTGATGAAGCCAATCCTCGTGACCGGTGCCAGCGGGTACATCGGTGGCCGGCTGGTCCCGAGACTGCTGGAGAAGGGCCATCGGGTTCGCTGCCTGGCACGCGACCCGAGGAAGCTTTCCGGGCGCGGTTGGGGCGACGGGGTGGAAGTCGTCGCCGGCGACGTCCTGGATCGGGACTCGCTGTGGCCGGCACTGGCCGGCTGTGGAGCGGCCTATTACCTGGTGCATTCGATGGCTGGCGGCGAGCGGGGGTTCGGCGAACGGGACCGAACGGCCGCCGAGAATTTCGCCGACGCCGCAGGCCGGGCCGGGCTCGATCGGGTGATCTACCTGGGCGGTCTGGGCAAGCGGATGGATCGGCAATCGGCCCACCTGGGCAGTCGGCACGAGGTGGGGGACATCCTCCGATCCGGGCCGGTCCCCGCGATCGAACTCCGTGCCGCCATGATCATCGGCGCGGGGAGCCTCTCGTTCGAGATGATGCGGGCGCTCGTCGAACGCCTTCCGGTGATGATCTGCCCGCGATGGGTCAAGACGCGGAGCCAGCCGATCGCCGTCCGCGACGTCTTGACATATCTGCTTGGCTGCCTGGAGATACCGATCGACCGGAGCGAAGTCTTCGACATCGGCGGTCCCGAAGTGTTGACCTACCGCGAGATGATGCTGCGATTCGCGAGTATTGAAGGCTTGAAGCGGTACATCATCGACGTGCCCGTGTTGACGCCCCGGCTGTCGGCGTATTGGGTCAACATGATGACGCCGGTCCCGGCCGGGATCGCCTTTCCGCTGATCGAGGGCCTCAAGTCGGAGATGATCTGCGAGGAGGACCGCATCCGCCGCCTGATCCCCGCCGAGATGATTGGCTTCGACGAGGCGGTCCGGCGGGCGCTCGTTCGCACGCGCCAGAATGAGGTCCAGACGCGCTGGACCAACGCGAGCGTGCGGAGGCGTATCTTGCCGGTGGAGTTCAATCCGGACGATTTCCCGATCCACGACGAGCAGGTTGTGGAGGTGAACGCGCCGGCGGAGGCCTTGTTCGATCGGGTCCGACGAGTGGGCGGGGATGTCGGCTGGTTTTACGCCGATCCCCTCTGGAAGATCCGGGGATGGCTCGACCGGCTCATCGGCGGCGTCGGCCTGCGACGGGGCCGCCGCGACCCGGTGAAAGTCTGGATCGGCGACGCCATCGACTTCTGGCGGGTCGGCGACTTCGATCCGAATCGTCGACTGCTCCTGCACGCCGAGATGAAGGTCCCCGGCGACGCCTGGCTGGAGTTCCGCGTCCGGCCCCTGGACGACCATCGGTCGATCCTGATCCAGACGGCTTATTTCCGCCCCACCCCGTTCTGGGGCCGGCTCTACTGGAAATCCCTCTACCCGTTGCATCGGCTGATCTTCCGCGGCATGGCCCGGAATCTCGCCCTGGCCGCCGAGAAGCAAAACGGGGGTTTCGTGGCGGTCGGCACCGGTCAACGAGAGTTGTAGGATGCTTCGCAAGAGACAGCTCAGATCCTCTCCCGCCGCTTCGAGATTTGTTAGATCCTCAAGAATAGTTTACGCCGGTACATCCAGAACAGGATCAGCCAGAAGACCAGCAGGACCGCCGCCCCGTGGAGCAAGGGCTGATAGCCTTCGCCGAGGATCTTGAAGGCGTTCTGTCCCAGGTGAGTTGTGAGGTTCTTCGCGATGAAGTCCTCGAACAGAGCGGCCATGCAGTAGGCAGCGATCGAGTTCATGCCGATGACCCGCAGCGGGAAGGCCCAGAACTGGACCCCCAGGAGGTCGAGGATCGCGTAGAAGCCCGCCAGGAACAGGAAGCACCAGCCGCCGCTGAAGAGGACCCAGCTCGGAGTCCAGATTCGTTTGACTACCGGGCATACGCCCAGTTCGCCGAGTCCCCACCCGGCCGTCAGGCCGACCAGCCCTGCGACGATGAGCCAGAGGATCTTCTGTGAGCCCCGCCATGGGCGCCGTAAGACCCCCCCGGCCAGCAGCCCCAGGATCATGGTGCCCAGCGTCGGGATGAAGCTCAGCGTGGAATAGCCGCCGCTATTGCCGACGAAAGGTTTCGCGCGGGGAAACCGGTTCAGGAACCAGGTGTCGAATGCCCAGGCGGGGTTGCTGTTGATGTCCCAGTGCGCCGCGAACCTGCTCGGGTGCTCGGAGAAGCGACGGGGCACATTGGCAGCGGCGTAATCGAAGTCGGCACCGGGGGCCGGATAGAGAGCGAACGCCGACCAGTAGCCGATGAGGATCACCGCCAAGGCGATCCACTGCACCCGCGAAGAGAAGAACGCCAGCACGAACAAGAACGTATAGCCCAGCCCGATCTGGCTGAGCGTGTCCTCGAACGTGAAGTTGGTCTGATCGCCATGCAGGGATCGGAGGAAGATCCCCAGGGCGACCAGGATCAGCGATCGCCAGAGGGCGTGCGCCGTCATCCTGGCCTTCGACTGCCCCCGGGCCAGTCGGCCGGCCATCGAGAACGGCAAGGCAACCCCGACGAGGAACGAGAACGACGGCTGGATCAAGTCGTGCAGCGAGCAACCCACCCATTGCACGTGCGACTGGTGATGGTGCAACAGCTCCCAGAACTTGCTGCCCGGTAAGTTCCTGGCCACCTGGCGAAGGTTGAGGACCTCGGCCATCATCAAGAACATGACCAACCCGCGGTAGGCGTCGATCGACGCCAAGCGCGACGGCGGCGGGGATTTGACCTCAGGCGAGGCGAAGTCGGCGTCGGATTCGGTCATCGGAGTGGTGGCTCGGTGTGGATGGAATGAACAATCAACGAAGCCTGAGGGTAGGGGCGACCCGTCGGACAGGGCGATCGTCAGATACCGTACAGTTCAGAATACTTCCGGCGTAGGCCCTCGATCAGCGGGCGGTGGTCGGGCCGGGTGCCGGTCACGCGCTCGATCAAGTCCGAGGAACGATATCGCTGGCCCTGACGGTGGACCTTCTCCCGGAGCCAACTCAGGAGACCATTGAAATCTCCCCTTGTGAAGGCATCATCGAGGAGACCCAGGTCGGTCTGGGCCGCTCCGTAGAGCTGGGCTGCGTAGACGTTGCCCAAGGTATACGTCGGGAAATAGCCGATGAGCCCTGCGCTCCAGTGGATGTCCTGGAGACAGCCCTCGGCATCGTTGCCGGGAGTCACGCCGAGGGTCTCCCTGTACTTCTGGTTCCAGGCCCCCGGGAGGTCGCCGACCGGCAATGCGCCCGTGAGCAAGTCCTTCTCCAACTCGAACCGGATGATGATGTGCAGGTTGTAAGTCGCCTCGTCGGCACGGACGCGGATCAAGGACGGCACCACGTGGTTGACCGCCGCATGGAACTGCTCGATGGTCACATCAGCCAACGCCTCGCGGAAGATCCGGCGCGCCAGTGGCAGCCAGTAAGCCCAGAACGACCGGCTCCGGCCCACGAGATTTTCCCAGAGCCGCGACTGCGATTCGTGGACCCCCAGAGACACGGCATCGCCCATCGGTGTGCCATAGTGATCTTCCTCGAGACCCTGCTCATAGAGGCCGTGGCCGACCTCGTGGAGGATGCCGAAGAATGCGTCGCCGAATTCATGCTCGTCGAACCGCGTCGTAATGCGGCAGTCGCCCGGCCCGATCCCCGAGCAGAAAGGGTGGGCCGTCACGTCCAACCGACCTCGCCGGAAGTCGAAGCCCACGGCCGCTGCCACCGCCTCGCCGAAAACCCGCTGCCGATCGCGCGGATAGCACCGTCGGAGGATCGCCTCGCCGCCGGGAGCGGCGATTGAACCGATGCCTTTGTCGGGTTGCGGCTTGCGTGCGACGGCTTCGGCGATCGTGGCGACCAGGGGTGTCAGTTCGCGCCGTATCGCGTCGAACAGGACCGCCAGATCGGAACTCCTGGCACCCGGTTCGTAGTCTTCGAGCAATGGGTCATAGAGGGTTCCAGCCCCTTCGTCTGCCCGATCGGTCGTCTTGCCGTCGGCCAAACAGGTGGATTCCTCCCGCTTGAGCTGGATGATCTTCTCCAGCCAGGGGCGGAACCGACCGAAATCGCTCGCGGCCCGCGCGGCTACCCACTCCGACTGCGCCATCGAAGTCGTCCGTGCCAGTTCCTCGACCAGCGCCCGCGGCAGACGCACCCGTCGGTCGTAGCCTCGACGCAGTTCGCGGACGTTCACAGCTTCCGCCGACGCGGCGTCGCCGACCAGGCTCGATTCCTCGACGGATGCCAGCAAGTCGCCGATCCGCGGATCGGTCGCGCGTTCGTGGTGCAGGCCAGCGAGCAGGGCCATCTGGCTACCCCGATGCCCAGCACCTCCGGCAGGCATGTAAGTCTGCTCGTCCCAGCCGAGTACCGACGAGCACGAGGCCAGCGTTGCCTGCTCTCGCGATCGTCGGATTAATTCGTCGTAAGCCTCACGGGGATCGATGCTCACGGAGAATCCCTCTCTCATCCCGTCTTCTCTGCGTTCGAAAATAAGAACGGCAGGAAAGGTCATGGTAACCTCTCCTGCCGCTTTGTTCCAAGCCGCGTGTGGACCGGATGATCGATCCTTTCGTTCGGAGTAGGCGCTCACGGGTTGGTCTTGCTGGAATCAAGCGACTTTGATCGCCGGCTCCGTCACCGGCAGAAGCGAGGGGATCAAATGGCCTCGCCGATCGGCTTCAAAGCACGAGGTCAGGTACTCCAGCACGTTACGGCCCTGCTGTCGGCAGGTGGCCATCACCGTTAGCATCCGCTCGACGAACCGGCTCTCCGACTCGCTGGCGGTACCCCCGCTGATCCGTCGCCAGATCACCGCATGGCGCAAGGCGCGCTCCGCCGCGATGTTCGTCGGCTCCACTCCGGGGAACCACACGAAATCCCACAGCCCCTCTTCCACGCGAAGGATCTCGGCGCAGGTCCGGGCCGTCGTCGCACAGCTACACTTCGTGCCCGTCCTCCAACGGCGCGGCGCACCCGGGACCTCAAGCGAAGCATCCGCTCCTGGAAGGCACCCTCTTGCAGCGTGCCGTCCCGCGCCCGGTGCCACGCCGCGAACAGCCGGTCCGACAACTCGAGCAGCCGTCGACCGATTACTTCCCCGGGGCCGCCCCGGTCGATCATCGCCTGGAAATCGCGGCGGAGATGGCTCCAGCAGACCTGTCGCCAGTACGCCCACAGCCAGTCCTAGGACTTGAACCGGCCGCTACTGACGACCTGGTCCTCCTTGTCCCCCAACAGCCTCCGGGCGACCCCGGCGGAGCGATTGCGGGCGATGGTGAAGACCGTGGCCAGCGCCGTGACCGTCACCCACAGCCAAGCCTTGGGGTAGCCGAGTCGCCGTACACGATCACCTACGCTTACGCCGGCAACGACCAGTTCCCGGCCGGCAGTGGCACGGCCACGCTAATCGTGTCCAAGGCGACGCCGACGATTACCTGGGCCGATCCCGCGTCGATCGTCTACGGCACGGCGCTTACGCGCGCAACTCAACGCAACGGACGCGGTCGCCGGCTCGTTCACCTACACCCCGGCTGCGGTCGCCGGCTCGTTCACCTACACCCCGGCTGTGGGAACGATCCTGCATGCGGGCGACAACCGCGAGCTGTCGGTCACATTCACCCCCAGCGACACGGCCGACTATGCCACGAGTTCGGCCAGTGTCTTGATCAACGTCGCTCGGGCTGCGCTGACGATCGCGGCGAATTCACAGTCGATTACTTACGGGGGCCCCCTGCCAGGCCTCACCGTCAGCTATATCGGGCTTGTCAACGGTGACACGGCCGCCACGGTCGCCGCCGTCGGCAACTCGGCGCCGACCGTGAGCACGGTTTCATCCAACAGCCAAGTGGGAAGCTACGCGATCACCGCGAGCGGCGCCAGCGATCCCGATTACACCATACGTTACAAGACCGGCACCCTGACCATCGAACCGGCCCCGCTCACCATCACCGCAAACAACCAGTCGACCCTGTCGGGCCAGCCCATCCCCTCTCGGACAGTCTCCTGCACCGGCCTTGTCAACGGTGATACCCCGACGAGTCTGACTACGCCGCCGTGCCTCTCCACCACCGCGACCTCGGCCAGCCCGGTAGGTACCTACCCCATTCTCGTCGGCGGCGCCGCCGATCCCAATTACACCATCACTTACCAGCCCGGCGTACTCACTGTCAGCCCCGCACTTGTTGCTCTTCAGGGTGCGTCGATTCGATTCAGAGCCTCCGTACGGGCAAGCACCAGAAGACACAGGTGATCGTCCTGCAATTCAGCGGGCCGCTCAACTCGTCGGACGCGTCGGCGTCCGGCAATTACACGATGGTGACGGTGCCCAAGGGGAAGAAGTCAAAGAGCAAGGTGGTAAAGATCTCGCGAGCAACCTACAATTCGGCGAATGATGCTGTGACGTTGATGACGGCGAAAAAGCTGGTTCTGAACCCGCCAATCAAGCTCACGATCAACTCAACGAGCCTGCTCGACTCACGAGATCATAGTCTGAGCGGCAACTTCGCGGTGACGCTGAACAAAGGGGGGGCGGCTGTCACGAGTGCTGTGCGACTGGATGCCGTGAAGAATCCGACGGCTCATGTCGTTGATGCCCTCCTGGCTTGGGGGGTTCCGCCTCGACTCCCATCGAAAGCGGGTATGATCACCCGCCACTGTCCACCAAGGGACTCCCGGCATGAGCCGGAGGGGCTAAGAGTCCTGTATGAGCCTGGGATGGAGCCGATTCGTCAAAGTAATTCGTTCACTCGGTTCAGACAGCCTGGACTAGCCGATGACCCAAGGCGTTGCGTAGCTTGTTGAGAGCGGTCCGCTCCACTTGATGAATGCGATGGATACTCAATCCGCAGTCCTGTTCGAGCTCGAGGTAAGTGCGGTGGAAGTAGGGACGAGTCCTTCCGGGCGGATTCGGATGAGAGCCTGAGTCGCGATCGTCTTCGGTGGGGCGAGCGGCCTGCGGATTCGGCGTGGACCAATGGTCCTCGCCGGCTATCAAGATTGATAGGCCATAACGTTCCCGCAGGACCCAGGCTTCAACCGGGTTCAGTCTTTGAACCGCGGCCTCCAGCAGGAGCCGTTCCTCGTGGTTTGCCGCTTCATCATCGGGCCGTCGACGATCGACGATCACCTCGGTGATCGAAACCGTGGTGCCCTCCTCGTCCGTGCCATGTCGCGTCTCTCGCTCGATCGGGTCCAGCCTCGATGGCTTGACTTTACGCGGCGAGATCCCGATCTCCCTGGCAACCTGCTCGATACTCGGCCGTTCCCGCCCGGGCTCGTCCGTGCAATCCGGCCCGCCGAGTGCCTCGATCGCCTGGCAATATCTTTGCCGGAGCAGGAAGAGGCGTTCGGGGACCCGGATCAACGAGTCGTTGGCGATGAGGGCCCGGTACACAAACGCCTTGATCCATAACTTGGCGTACGTCGAGAATCGTGCCTCGCGGGACGACGGGTCGAAGTCCTGACTCGCCCGGATGAGCCCGAGGTTTCCCTCCTGGACCAGGTCGTCGAAGGAGAGATTCGTGCTGCGGTATTTTCGGGCGACGCTGACCACCAGTCGCAGGTTCGCCAGGATGAGTTGCTTCCTGGCGGATGTGTCCCCCCGCTTGATACGCTCGGCCAGCGCACGCTCCTCGGTGTCCGAGAGGAGACCATGAGCTCTCTGGGATTCCGCCGATGGGTCCCAACTGGGATTGGGGGAGCGCCGAGCGAGTTGGGAATGGCCACGGAGCCGGCCTCGATCGCGTGGCGAACGGTCCTGGTTCTTGACGTTTGTCCGGTGCATGGTAGTCCTCTCGAAGCTTGTCGGATCGCCCTGGGAGGGAGTCTCGTGTGTGTGATTCGCATGCATGGCTATTCCTCCGTGGTGATGGAGCGAAACCTTGGGCTATCAGAGTTCGACGACGAGCGATCCGAGGAAGCCTCCTTCGGATTGGCCACCGCTAGGACCAGATCACTCGGCATCGAGCACGGGTTCGACTTGCAGGCGAGCTGGATCGGGCCCAGTGGCCGGATCGGAGAGCCTCGATCGCCTCTCCGACAGTGGGAAAGCCTTGACTTCGAGGTGCAAGTCCGAGGTCCGCGGAAGGCCGCAAGTACCAGAGTCCGGCGTGGTGCCCGGCGCGGAATTGGGAGACGAATCGCGGGGTATAAACCTTGAACTGCTGATCTAAGGCCCGGTCGTGGACCATGTGCGTACCGTCGACCCACCTGGGTTTGACGTGAAAACGAGGGACGGGTGCGACGAACACGGAGTGCTGGGTCAGCATCGCCAGCGCATGCGCGGATGTTTTATGCCGATTCAGATTCCTCGGGTTGATTGGAACCTTTCTGCTGGGTTGCAGGGTGTGGCCGGATTCCCCGAGCGGACCGACGCTTGCTCTTGGTGCTTCCGCGTAGTTGTCTGGCTGCGTGTTGGGTCGTGAAGGCCGAGGCAGGATCGTTGTCATCGGATGCCAACTCCCGTAGTCGATGGATCGAGTGCAGAAGAGTCGGCGCGCGGAGGGGCCTGCGCCGCACCCAAGAAAAGCAGATCAACGTGGTGGTGGTGTTCTTTGTGCAGAGATCATCGCGTCCCGTCCCGTGGCGAACGGGACGGGCTTCCGATGACGTTTTCCGAGATCACGGCCAGGATGGGGTTCGGGGCGTGTCGAGGATCGGAGTACGACGGCATGTCCACAACATTGTGGGAGATGAAAGAACGTCGGCCGGGACTGGCGAGTGATGCGCAAGGTCGAGGGTTCTGTCATCCTCCGAACGAACCGTATCTCCGGCATGAAGTGCCGAGGTTGCGTCCGTAGCGCAAGAAGCCGATGCATCGGAGGCCAGGCATCGCAGCAACTCGGGGGCATTGTCGCCATCCCGTACCGATTTCGCCAGCGCGACGAGAGCCCAGTCGGCGTGCTTGCCATATCGGGATAAGAGCTTGAGCCATCCCCAAGGTCTCTGGTCCTCGTAAAACGCCATATCGATGAGCAGGCGCGAGCCTCTTCCCGTCGTGCCCGGATGCTGGCGGAGCAATTCGGCGGGGATGACACTCCAGCGCCAGTCGCAGATCGCTCCGGCGAGTCGGGCTCCGGTGATGATGGTGCCCCGCAAGTCGGCGCCGACGATCCTGGCGCCTCGGAGGTCGGCATGAGATAATTCCGCCTCACGAAGGTCCGAGTGTCGCAGGTCGGCTCCTCCGAGGAAGGCATGGATCAATCGGGTCTTTCGGAGGTCGGCCCCTCTGAGGTCCGCTTTGCGGAGGTAGCAGCCGGCCATGTCGGCGTCGATTAGCCCGGCACCGCGAAGGTCGGCACGGGCCAAGAACACGCTACGAAGCACCAACCTTTCGAGATCGACGTCGATCAGGCTCATACCGCGTCGATTCGCCCATTCGAGGGCACGAGCGTAAGTCGGGGCCTCGATGACAGCGATCGTGCTGCGCGTCCAGCGGTGCAATATCGAGTAGGTCGGCATGCCTGTGCCCTTTGACTTTATTGAGTGGCGAACGCTACACGCGGGATCCGAGAGGCCGGCAAGGACGTGATGCCATCGGGGTATCGCCAGACAGGCGACGTGGGCCGCGCAAAGGTGCGGGGCGACCGCCGGGGCCCGTCGACTTCGATACCGGGCCCGGATCCTGGAGAGGTCCCTTACCACGATCGTCCGAAATGGTGATCGTCCGTTTAAGGAGTCCAGGGCATACACGAGTGCCGGCTCGGCCGAAATCAGAGGGAATCCTGGACAGTTGGTAGGTCCAGGGCTGGTCATTTCGTTGCCGGCGAACCGGGAGAAGGTGATCCCGATTCGCCGGGGATCATCGTCGGAATTCCGTAATGATCCGGGAGGGCGTCCCCGTTCCGGGGGGCGGCGTTGACGGGTTGGACTGGAACCTCTCGGGTCCCACTCGTATGGTCGGCCCGCCTGGACCCACAGCCCGGATCGTATCCCTTCCGACCATGGTGGCCACAGGCCGAAGTCGCGATTGGCAGCAGATGCACGCGACCTCGGTCACCGGCTAGGACTGCGGTCGAGCGAGCCGGCTCTCAGGAGGAACCGGGTCCGACAGGTCCCGTTGGCGGGAGCTCCGGATGGGTGATCGGGGGCTCGCTACCTGGATAGGGACCCGGAGAGGGCTCCGGGTCGGGCAGCGGATCATCGTCATAAGCTCTGACATGATACCCTGCCGATGCCGCCACGCCGGCACTCGAAAGCAGCGAGCTCGGGCTGAGCCGGAGGTCGAGCCTCTCGAGGGAGACGAGGCCGTCGAAAAGCGTGCGCTTTCTCATGGTGAAACTGTCCTCCAATTGGTGTCGCCTTGTCAATCTTGATCGAACGAACCGACGAGAACCCAGGAAAGGCGTGCTCGAGCTTGCATTTCCATCCGTGTCGCGACTTCCTCGGTACCGTACACCCAAAATGATCTGCACAGACGGGATTTTAGTTGCATAAATTTTCGCTTATTTTTAGTTTTTCCAAGAAACGGGCGGCGTTCCCATTCTTCGCCGTGTCCGCCGCGATTCTCCTGCGATGACGTACGCATCGCCGCTCCTCCTGAGTGAAACGGGGTCAAGCCTCATTCGACGACGACCTGCCTGTCGGGATCGCCGCCGGATGACAGATCGCTGCGCAGGAGGCGGGAGGCGCGTTCGCAGGCCGCGATATGCATGAGGTCGAAGGCGAGCTGTACGCGGCCGGAGGGATCAGGGTCGTGAGAGCGAAGCTGCAGGAGCGGGATGATTGCTCGGAGCCAGAGCCGTTTCTGGGCCTCTTGTTCGAGCGCGGCCTGGATCAATTGGTCTGCCGTCGGCTCGGGGAGGAAGGCTTCCCCCATATCGGAGTGAAGGGCCTCGCCGAATCTTTCGCCGCTGCCGGTCGGGTCATGGGATGTTCCCTCGCCCGATGGCCCCGTTCCGCCTTCCCCTCTGGAACTGGATTGGGATGTCCGAGGGGGGGAGATTCTTGGCGAGAATTCGTCAGGTTTCATGGTTGCCCCCATACTTTCGCAGACAAGCAAAACACTCAAGATAGGAAACGATCGAGCCTCGACGTAGGCCACATCGCGCTCCGGCACATCCGCAGGCCGTATCCACCGCGCGGAATGGGCAGGCCTTCATGGCAACGAGCAGATGGAATACCTCGGCAAGATCGGGCCGCTCGGCAGGTCGGGGCTCATCCGTGTGTCTCGGCTGGGTTAGGCCCCGTATGGCCGACACGTAATCCGGCGTGTAATCGGGATGCCTCGGGTCGACCAACTTGCAAAGTCGGCGGGCGTCTTGGCCCTTACAGAACATTCCCTGGGCTATCGGGCAATGTCCACACTGCTCTGGGCGATCGGGGAGGGCGAGGAAAATGCCGGCCAAGGAGGCCGAGACGACGAGATCGGAAGAGGCATGGCCTATCTGGCATGGTTCATGCTTTCCATAGTCCATACGTCGCTACGCTTTCACTCATTGTGAGACCGTGAAGCCGGTGTAGCCGATGGTCGCGAGATTTGAGCAGGCGGTCGAGGTGACCTCGCACGTCAGGAGGAAGGGGCTGTATGTGAGGTTGGTCTGGGTCAGGCTGTAGGGGGTCGACCGTATCGTCGAGCAGTATTGACTCTGCCCGCTTGGGCAGTATCCCGACAGGAAGAAGTAAACTCGAAACTCGACCTGATTCTGGGTGCAGGTCAGCTCATACAAGAGCTGATTCGTGCATGCGGAAATCCATTGCGTCGTTGGGCTGTCCGAATAGACCAGCGTGGTCGACCCATTCCCGAGAATCAGATTCGTCCACGATATGGTGAGGTTCTTCCTAGGAATCTGGCACTGGCCACAAGGATAGCCTGGCTGGCTCGATGATCCCGTCCGTTCGGCGACCCACCGTCCGCCGACGGCGTAGGCTGTGAGGATATCCCCCGACTGGGGTGCGCCCCAGAGGACCACGACGGGGATTGTCGTCGTGGTGTCCACGTTCGCGGTCGCGGAGCCGCCCTCGGCTTCTGTCCCGTCCAGCTCCACTGGGTGCGTGAGGTAGACGTCGCCGGAGGACGTCGGCATCGCGCCGCCGTTGTAGACCTGCACAAGCCTCCGGGCCGTGACGAGCGGCGAATCGTGCAGAGAGCGATCGATCGCCCGGCCCAGCGCCGCCTGACGGTCGCGGGGGATCTTCAGTTCTTGGTGATCAGCCATGGGTTATTCGTGGCTCGGCAAGGGGGCGAAGTGTGGCGTGAAGGCCGTGAGTCTCGCCGAACGATGGGCGGTTAGGGGGGCCTGCGGGTACACCGATGCCGCGTTTCACCGGGGTCATCCGTCGTAACGGAAGACCCATCGGCCACCGACGGCATGGCATACGATCGCTGTCCCGACGGGCGGGACCTGAGTGCCGGCGTTCCAGGCATAGAAGACCGTTGAGCTCTCTTGCACATACGTCGCCGATGCGCCTTCGGTCTCGCTGCCATCGATATCGATCGGGAGGCAGGCGAAGAAGGCCGACGCGGAGGCGGGGTATGTAGAGACGGTCGAGGTCTGCGCCAGCACTGCCGCGGATCCTTCCGGGGCCCTGCCCACTTCACGATTGAGGCTCCCTTGCATGGCCTGCTGACGGTCACGGATCACTCGCTGATCGTTCACAGTTCCACCACCTCTCCCCGCCGGTCCGAGAGCTGGAGCACGGTCTCCTGGCGATCACCTTCGAATGTCCAGCACACACCGATGATCCACGGATAGCTCGGGGACTCACCCTGGTCGATGCCGACGTTGGTCTGGAGCGACGCATTCCGGCCGTCGATTTCCTGGATGCGATCCCCCACTTGATAGTAAGTCGTGATGTAGGGGATTGCGAGCGATCCTGCGAGGCGAGGGAATTCGTTCGCCGAGCGAAGTTGATAGGCATGCGCCATCGCGAGCGGCGTATCGTCACGGACCACGACGGGGTCGGTGCCATCTCCGTCCATCGCCTGGTAATTCCGGCTCCCGGGCGAGATGCTCGCATACTGGAAGTGGTCGCGTGCGTCGGCCGATCCCCATCGGGTGAACTGCGTCGGCGAGGCGATGCGTCTGGGGACTGCGATCGACAATCGCCGATCGTCATCGATGACGGTCGTTAGGCGCAGGATGAATTGCTTCCCGCTCGGGGGCGCGGCCTGCCAGGTGACGCCCCGGATGTCGCCGACCGACTTGCCCCCATTCCACTGCTCGGGATCCTCGACAGTTACCTCGATGCCCAGGCGGTCCGGGAGCAGTCGCCAGCCGCCGGTCACGAGCTGCCAGTTCGAACTACCTGCCTCGGATTGCACGGATGGGTCGTCGGAGGGAGATCCGAAGAGGATCTCGAGTGTGGCCCGGAGTGGCCTTCCTTCGCTATCGGTGGCGATCAAGGTCTGAGACCCAGGCCGGTAGCGCGTGACGTAGCCTCTGGTGTTCGTGGTCGAGTTCGGAAATACGGAAGAAAGATCAAGGGCCGTCGTCGACCACTGCCCTGTCGTGGCGTTGTAGTGCCCATCACCGCACTCGTCGGCGCCGTACCACCGGTACTTCCGCCGCGTCGTCGCCGGTGTCGAAGAGGTGAATGAGGATGCGAAAAATTGTCTGCGGTTTGCCGATTCCTGATCTCCTGCCTGCGGCTCGAAGAGTGGCGCCAAGATGACGGTGACCTCGACCTGACGCTGCTGTGTCTCGACTTGCCAGGCATTGAGGATCTGGTTGGCGTCCCGGGCTAGGTGGATGTGGGAGAGATTACTCACCGAAGGATTCAGGGTGGACGTACGAGCCGGCGCGAGAAACACGAGCTTCGGCGCTTGAGCCGCCGCGGCATCCCGACGATAGATCTTGAGGTAGGTCTCGGGGTAACCGTCCTCGTCGGCCTCCGTCTGCCAGCTCAGGACGAACCCGGCGTATCGGAGGAAGTCGGCCAGGACTTCAGGGAGCGGCTTGTTGCTGGCGTCGTAATCCCGGATGGGTATGTTTGCGGTGGAGGCGCTGGCCGATCCGGGATCGAAGGTCGCGTAACCCTGGTTCGGATACTGGACGTCCAGGAGGCTATCGAGGGCCGAGAAGGTCGGCCAGGAGACGTACTCCTCGTCCGATGTCTCAGTCGCCAGGAGATACTTGATTGCGTCGGGGATACACCAAGGGGCCGTATACCTCACTCCATTGGACTCTTCGCGCTCGGCCAAGAGCGGGTCAATGAATACAGGGTAATCGCCCAGTTCGTCATCTTGCGTGTAATAGTCGGTGTCCGTCGAGTTCCCGAGGATGCCGCCCATGCCGCCGACCAAGTTGTCGGATGGGTTGAAACGGCACGGTAGGTCCGTCTGCACATCGGCCGAACCATCGGCGATGGTGGGCGTATCCGCGTTTCGCTGGACCCTCCCCGTGATCCGGTTGTCGTAGCAACGCGCGGCGGTACCCACGGCGGCGAACGTCACGCTCTGAGACCGTGGCGTCACATCCACCTGAGGAACCTGTGCGAACCCATCGAACAGGATGAGGGCAGAGCCGTCGGGGTTCTGGCCCATCACGACGAGTCGGTCGCCAGGGTTGACGACGTAGGGGCCCTGCGCATCGATCGGCCACACTTGCTCGAACTGGCTTGGCCAGCCGAGGTTCAGGGCCAGCGAGTCGTCCATGACATACTCGAACCGGCCCAGTGAGGGCTCGGGCCCTTCGCGGGTGTCGATGCGCAGGCATCTTACGTTAGGGAGCACCGAGTAGGGCCCCGTTTCCGCGCCCGGTTCGTAGAGGTAGACGCTGATTGCCAAGGCGTCGCCGTAGAGTGGCGGGGTCGTGTTGTCGAGATCGAAAGAGCCGGGCATGTGCCGCTTCGCTCCGGATAGGACGTTGGCGGTTGAGTGCCGAACCTGGGAGGCGGTGAGCAATGGGTGAGAGGTAGACGCCAGCCCTTGCCTGATCGCTCTTATGATCCCAGACCCAGTGCGCGCACAGCCGTATACACTGCGTTAAGCATTGCTTGCTCATTGCTTGTGTATGACGAACCGGCGGTCGCCGCACCCATAGTCGGCTGCGTGATCGGGGTCTTGCCGAAGAAACCAAGTTTCTGGTTAGTCGCGGTCCCGATCTGGGTTCCGATCGCGGTGCCTAGGGTAATGTTGACGCTGTCCGCCCAAGAACCCACGACGTTGAAGCACTGTCGATTATCGACAATCGAGCTAATCGTGGAGTTGCCGGCGACGACGGTTGCCAGGCGGACATGCGGCGTGGAGGGGTAGGTCGCAGCGATGGCCAGGGAACCGGAGTTCGTGAGGTCGAGGTAGAGGGCCTGCGTGGACGAGGCGATCATCGTCTGGGAGTTGGTCCCGGCATAGGAACCGATCGAGCCGTCTTGCCGGATATAGGAGCCGGGAGCAACGGCGACGTTCAAGGTGGCACTTGGTACCTCGGTCGTGGTGACCGCGAGGGCGCCGACGGCGGTGATCCCGTCGAGCGTGCTACAGTTTGAGTTTACCGGTGTCGACCAGCCGGTGTCGCCGATTGCCGGCATGGCCAACTTGATGTTGGGGGTATAGCTGTTTGACATAGTCGCGAATATTCACTCTGTGTTAGAGAAATACCAGAGGCCGTAAAGAGTGAGATAGTGAAGATAAACGGATAATCCAGGCGCTCTCTGGCAAGCCCTTGTCCGGCTCCTGCCCCTCATCCGGCCCTTCCGGCCGTCGAATCTCGGACAGGGCCGAGAGCGTCCTCTCAGGCCAGCACGCACTCGAGGCCTCCTGCGGCCTACTGCCGTGATGGGTTCCAGGCGAGGGTTGCCTGAGGTAGTCCGAACCCCAACTGTCCGAAAGGTATCTGTCCATATCCGAGGAGCGTGTACTGGAGTCGTGTCGTGGTATTCACAAAGGGCGCGGGGGCTCGGGGCGGGGAGCCTATAGTGACTGTCACGGTCCGAGCCGTCCCCTCGTTACCTGCTTCGTCGTAGGGCACGACTGCAAACTGCCAGGATCCACCGGCGAGTGGATCGCTAATCCAGGAGAGTGTACTGGCTGCCTGACCCCAACCGCCATCGCCGAATCCTCCGAGTCCGAAGCCATCCGTAAGAATCCCAGCCGGATAGGCAGTGAGGTCGGATAGCGGCGAAGTGAAATCAATCCCAATTCCCGGGGAGGGCTCACCGTACACACGGTATCCCGCCAGATCGGTCCCTTTATAGGTCCCCGACTGCCATGAGAGCTGTACCCGCCGCGCCGGTGCCGAGGGCAACAAAGCGACGAAGGAGGTCTGCTCCTCGCCCGAATCTACAGTGCCGATATCGATACGCACCGGGCCCGACGGGATCGGGATCCACGTCCAACGGCGCTGACCCGACCAGGCTAGTCGTCGATTGACATAGACTTGAAACCATGTGCCGGTCGAGCTGGATGAAGTCCAGGATAGGTACACCTGGCTCCCACGGACCTGGGGTGGAAGGACCTCGGTCATCGTCGATTGCGAAAAAGGCATGGTACTTGTGCTCGATGTACAGCTATGTAGCCTCGTTGCTTCGGCTCGAATCTCATGGCGACAAACGGCCGATCGGCGAGGTCCCCTCTCGGCGAACTATCGCAATGTATGAAGTAATAAAATTAAACATGAATAAATTTTAAACATTTTCGGCAGCCGCGCACGGCTAGGGAACCGCGAAAGAATAACTTGAGCAAATTCGTGTTGCGGAAATTTACGGGTTCGACGATCTTTGCCGGATGCAAAACACAACCGCTATCGAGTGTATCCGGCAAAAGTACCTGGCACTATCCCCTGTGATGGACGAGCACATGCGCAGACTGTGGGTTGCGACCGAAGCCTCCGCCTTGGGTTGGGGCGGTGTGACGGATGTTTCCCTCGTCACGGGTGTGGCTCGTAATACCATCGTAGCGGGACTCCGTGAACTGGAGCACCGCCGAGCCCATCTCCAGGAGAACCTTGCGGTGCGGATTCGTAGCCCCGGTGCCGGTCGCAAGCTGTTGACCGAGACTGACCCGGGGTTGCAACAGGCTTTGGACATGCTGGTTGATCCGGCGACCCGAGGGCATCCGGAATCGCCCCTGCGCTGGACGTGTAAGAGCACCAGCAAGTTGGCCGAGGAACTCCAAGGTCAGGGGCATGCCGTGTCGGACCGCACGGTCGCCCACCTCCTGAAAAAGGCCGGCTATAGCCTGCAAGCCAATCGCAAGACCCGAGAAGGCGGGTCGCATCCGGACCGCAACGCCCAGTTCGAATATATACATAAACACGTGAGCGCAATAAAAGGCGCAGTCAGCCGGTCGTGTCCGTCGACACGAAAAAGAAGGAGTTGGTCGGCGAATTCAAGAACGTGGGTGAGGAGTGGCAACCCAAAGGCGAGCCGGAAGAAGTCAAGGTCCATGACTTCCCCGATAAGAAGCTGGGCAAGGCGATTCCTTACGGGGTGTACGACCTTGCCCACAATGAAGGCTGGGTCGGTGTGGGGATCGATCACGACACGGCGCGATTCGCGGTGGCCAGCCTCGGGTGCTGGTGGCGGGAGATGGGCTGCCGGCGTTACCCACGGGCGACCGAATTGATGATCACCGCGGACGGAGGCGGAAGCAATGGCAGCCGGAACCGGCTGTGGAAGCTGGCACTGCAAGACTTGGCCAATGACTTGGGCATCGCTCTGCGCGTGTGTCACTTCCCACCAGGGACCAGTAAGTGGAACAAGATCGAGCATCGGCTGTTCTGTTTCATTACCAAGAACTGGCGGGGCCGGCCGCTGACCAGCTACCAGGTGATCGTGAACCTCATCGCCAATACGACGACGAAGACCGGCCTGACGGTGCGCGCCGACCTGGACACCAACGAGTATGAGACCGGGATCGAGGTCAGTGACGAGCAACTTGCCGGCGTCAAAATAACGCCAGCCAGATTCCACGGAGAGTGGAACTACACAATCCGGCCCAAGAGATAATTACTCAAGTTATTTTTTCGCGGTTCCTAGGTCAGTCCGTAGAATACCGCACGGTACGGAAGGCAGACCCCCTGGTCCGTCCACTTGGGACCTTCCGGGGATGGCAGGTACTCGCCCTGGTAGTAGACGTTGGGGAACGTGCGCCCGACCGGGTCGACGAGGGTCCGAGCGATACCGTCGGCGTAGGAGAGGAGGAGCGACTCGGCGGTCAGAAGACTCGGCATATCCACTCCCACCAAGACACCAGTGACTTCGAAGATGCGGCCCCGCGTGCCGCCGAAGAGCGTCACGTTGCCGTCGACTCCGAAGAACGAGTCGACCTGATGGGCATTTGCGCGGGGGATTTGCTGGATATGGACGGCTGCGCCGAAGATGTTCACACCGCCGAAAGATTCGATGCCCACGGACCACCTCATCCTGTCCCAGGTGCTGTAATCGGCCGCTACCGCGTTCGCGATGAGAACACGAGTGTGCGTTCGTGCAATTACCCGGTCAGTGACTCAATTCACATTCTAGTCCGGGGATTCGGCAAGGGCGAGACGAGGGGTCGCGGTCGGCCCGCCTTGGTCGTCTCTTCCATGAGTCGCGTTCCCAGTTCCAGGATTCGCCGGACCTCGTAATCAAACATTGGGGAGGCGCCCCCCGGAGTAAACGAATGGGATTCCACTCGCTTGGATACCTGCTCTGCAGGTGCCCCCCCCTGTTCGTAAGCGAATGGCTCCCGGTTGCTCGTCTCAGTGACCTTGCTCGGCGTGTCGCGTTCGGCGTCTCGGAGAGAGGGGACTTCGAGACGGCTCCGATGCCCCGGTAGGGTCTTGGCCTGCTGGCGAAGTTGTCCAAGGCTCGCGCCAACTTCGACCCATTCCATCTGGTTCATCGGGGCAGCGTCGATGAGCCGAGTCTGTTCGACGACTGGCGAACCGTGATCATCAGCGATCGTTCGGTGGAGAGGATTGTCCTGCTTAATTAAGTCGCTATCATTCGCTTTTTCAGATCCTCTAACGTTCACCTTACGGTTGGCGAGACCGCGGAGAACGGGCACGTCGAGGGAAAGCGATTGTAGTTCCTTCAACATCGAATCGAGATGGTCTCCATGCGCAACTGCTTCTCGGAGTCGAAATGAAGCCTTCTCTATCGATTGCGTTGGCGTCATGTCTTCGTTCAAACTCACAGACACCCCTCTGCCCGACGACCGAGTACTAGTCCTGGAATCACTGGCATCGAGGATTGAGGGTCTCGAGTCGCCGGTCAGCGCTATAATCCTGCTGGTCAGGAGCCTCTTCGCCTCCTCCGGGAACACCGTCTGGGTCATGTGCCGCTTCATATGCGGAGAGAACTGGCTCCCTGCCGCCGCCGCGCCTACCAGCGATTTGAAGACCTCGACTTCATGGTCGAGTAGTCGGCTGACGCCCGGCGGGGCGCTTGATTGTCGCAGCGGTCCGCGCTCGAGCGTGGTGGCATCGGGCTTGGAGTTCTCTCTCGATGGGGTGAGCCCGGCGGTCTCGAGGCGGAACTGCCCATGTTGTTCAGTATTGAGCCGCTGCTGGTGTACTTCCATGCCGGGGCCAACCCGTGTCGAGCACTCCTCATGGTGGTTTGTCCAGGCCTCGCGTCTGAGGCCGTTTCGTACTGGCGCTGGACCCTGTTGGGGGGTGGCTGTGTTCGAACTCGGACAACCATCGAGTTTCAGGATTTGCGGGAGGACCCCGCGGAGACTTCTGAACTCGGAAACAATTACCTTGAGATGGTCGGCTGTGCTCCCAGAGGGGCGGTTGGAGGCAATCCGGGCGAGAGATCGGATTTCTTGCAGGTTCATCAGGTTCCGGACTGATTTGGAGAGTATGTCGCCGCGTTCATGCGTTGACTGTAAGGCCGCTTCGTGCTTTTTTCCAGAGAGTTGATTGTTGTCGCGCTGCGCGGCCCGACCGCCGCTATGATGGGGATGTCGTGACGCGGCACTGAGCGCGGATAGGATGACGTGGACAGGGTTCGCAGACATCAGAAGATCGCCTCAAGGTTGCGTCTCTGGATTGCCGCAATCGACTCGACGGCCCACTTCGTGCGGGGGATGGTTCGCCCCGTCGCCTCATAGAAGTCGATCAGATCGATGGCGTCCTCGAGTAGGATTAGCGGTGGCGAACTATTGGCCAACAGTGTCAGCTTACGCCACCGCTCGAGACTTTTGGGCCGGATTGTCCCGTTGCGACTTGCATGATCGCTACAGCCCAATCTCGTGATAACGTGTCGCCGACTCGGAACACGAAGAGCTGGTCGAGGTCGGCGTCGGAGAGACGGTAGTTCTGGGAAAGCAAGTGGGCTCCCAGCGAGGCGGCACCGATCAGCAGCGCAGAGTTGTCATCGCATTCACCCATCGCCTTGACGAGGGCATCGAGCTCCGGGCCATACGTCAGGACGGGGTATGACGAATCCGCCTTCCCGTCCCGGAAAATCGGATGCACCTCGAGCCACGGCTTGGGCAGGTACCACTCCTGACCGTCAGCCAGTATGATTGGGACCGAGTTCCGTTGATCGAAGCTTTCTTTTCGCCGAGCCTTTTCGTCAAGCATAGCTTCCTCCCATTGTCCGAGGATACCGGACATTTCCCTCGACCCGCTAATCTGGAGCGTATACAGGATAGTCTTTGCGTTACGGGCCTCGACCGCCTGGCCGCTCGTTCGCCTTTCCTTACCGGTCAATCGTCGCTTGAAGATATCCGCGCCGGATACCGTCTAGGCCGTTGGTCCAGACATACCTCGGTCGTCTTTGGAGTGGCGTTTGAAGCGGGTGGTAGATCGTGTCTTCCGGGTCCTTCGTGATGAAAAGCCAACCATCGCCCTGACGGCGGATGTAGGCCCGTTCTCCCTTCGAGCGGTCCACGCCGAGCATCGGCTCTGCGATGTCGAGAATCGAATTCAGGCGATCCCAGAGCGTGCGGCCGCGCTTCATGTTCTCGGGAACGAAAAGGGCGTCGGGGACGCTTGAATCCTGGATCGCTGATCGGCGATAGAGGATTTCGTCTTGCATCCAGGAAGCTCCTGCAGAAGAGATTTCGGTCCAGAATCAGGAATCATGATCTCGTGAAGCTGAGCGGATTCGTCGTTCCGTCAGAGGAATAAGCTAAGAACGTCGCGGTAGCTGTGGCAAACTGACCCCATTGTCCGGTGTCGTCGGTGTTCTCATGGACGGCGTTGATCAGGGTCCAGTTGATTGCACCGCCCGTGGCCTGAAGTGCGTCAACCTGTGTCGCCTGGATCGTACCGGAAGTGCCAGGAGCAATTCCCATCAGCGTCGCGACGTCGCTCGTCGTGATCGAGCATCGAGGTCGGTTGATGTTGTTCGCGATCACGACCGGGTAGCGGTTATTATCGCCGGAGAATTCGATCAGCTTGCCCCCCTGGGAAAACATCACGCTGGTGACGTGCGTCAAATTCGTGGAGGCGAACTCGACCGAACTCCAATTAAGTTGTAGAGCTGTTGCGGACATGGTTGCTGGTTCCTATGTTCCTATTGGCTGATGTCGAACGATTCCCACGTCACGAGATAAGCGAAGCTGATCGTCGCCGCGATCCGCCGCTCGGGCGCCGTCGCGGTTTCCCATCTCCACTCGGTCACCATGGTCTTCTGCGGCAGGGTGAACCCCGCGAGTGACTGCCCATTGATGGCGTTGTTGAGATAGTCCAGAAGTTGCTCGGCCAGTTCGTCGCGGAGTTGGGGGTCCGGATGGCGAGCAAGCAGCGTCACCGTGCAGGTTGCCGTATAATCCAGGTTGCCTGCTGGCGCGGAATCCCAGCCCGTCGTACACGTGGTCCCGACTGGCTCTATAGCCGCCGCTGTGAGGTCGCTGGCACCCTGCCCGCATTTCTCGGGCAAGCCGGTGATCCACACGCCGGAGAAGGCTCCGGTCGCCATCAGGGCGGCCTGAATGGCATTCCTTACGTCCCGCTCTCTCGACACGGTTAAGCCCTCAGGGTGCCTTTTCCAAGCCCGCCGAACCACCCTTTTCCGGGAGCGGCGGCGCTGGGCGTGAAGGCGATGGTCTGCGAAGCCATCGGTGTTCCGTCTGATGCGGTGGCACCCGAAATCGTCAGCAGGTACTTCGCCCCAGCGACCCATGGTCTCGTCGGCGTAAACGTCGCAACATAGGTGCTAGAGTCATAGCTCGTGGTGCCCGGGAAGGACAAGCTGTTAACCGTCGCCTCGATGGTCAGGTCGGTCGCGAGGATCGCTGAGTCAAAGCCAAAGCAGAGCGGCTGGATATACCATGAGCCCGTGGGCGGCGGCTCGTTCGTCGTCCAGGACCAGGTGTAGGCCGACGCCATCGGGGTATCGTCGCTGCCGGTCGCCTGGATGCTGGCCGTATATCCGGTCGAATAGTCGAACGCCTTGGAGGTTACGAATGTTGCGACCGTGTCTGTACTGTCCACGTTGACCGCCCCGGCGACGTTGGCCCCGCCCGCGGTTGGGGCGATGGTGAACGTCAGGCCGGACGGCTGGATGGCCTCGCTGAAGGTCGCGACGACCGGGTTCCCCACCGCGACCGCCGTCGCGTTCGAGGCGGGCGACGTCGCCGTGATGGTCGGGGCCGGCGGCGCGTCGGCGTTCATCCAGTCCTGGAGCGCCTGGATTCCGACCGCCTGGTTGGAGATGTCGTGCGGGTAATTGTCTCCCGGCGAGCCCCCCTGCGTCGTAATGAACTGATTCGACGAGCCGTATCCAGCCGGCTGGACGGCTGACACGGCCAGCGCCCACATGCCGCCGCCGGGAGACGTGGATGCGTACCATTCGCGGGCCAACTCGTAGAAATTGGCTAGCGAGCACCCGCTGTTCGCGACCCCAGGATGGCCACCCTGCATCATGGCGAACGAGGTTGTGACGACGTCGTGGAACGAGGGGTGGTAGAACATATCGAACGCGAGTTGCGTGGCGAAGGGCGCCGCGTTCGGCACGATGCGTTGCGGCGAGAATTCGTACCCGACCAGCGTGGGAGGCTGCCGGCCTCCCGGCAGCGGGATCTGATTGGTGGACGGCGGCAAGTGCGCGGAGTTTGCCCAGGTGTTGCTGGAGAACGTGAACGTCGCGCCGGGCGACTGGCCGGTCGCATAGAGCGACATTGTGCTGGGCAATCCGTTGGGTGACGACAGATAGACGTTGACGGTGTAGCCGGCCGGCGCATTCGGAAGCGTCGCGTGGTACTGATAGCCCGACGTGACGAGCAGCCCAGACGTCGATCCGCCCAGCGTGCTCTCTTGCCCCGAGGAAGCGACCAAGGTGCAACCGAGGGTGTAATAGCCGGCCGATAGCGAGCCGCCCGACGAACTGGCCTGGGAGGTACCCAACGAGAAGACAGGCTGCCCGTAGTAGGAGCACGCATTGGCTGCCGTCGAGAACCACGGCCAGTACGACGTGTTGTAATACGTTGAGTGGCGACACAGGTCGGCGAACGCACCGATCGGCCAGTTGCCGGCCGCGAAGCCGGACGACGCCGGGCCGCCCGCAGGCGTGACGGCGGCGGTGAACGTCGGGTCGTCTGGAACCTGAGAGTACAAGGCGATGGCGAGGGCGTCTATCGGGATTCCATACTGCGTCGCAGTGGCCACAATGGTGTTCTGAACGCTCGCGGCACTCCCCTGGGCACCGAAGACCCTTACGACATCGCTTTCGCGACCCAGGGCGGCGAACGTCGATGCCCAGATGTCATGGTGCCGCGCCGCCTGGATCGTGTAGAACTGATCTGAACTCAGCGGCGCCGCCCCTTCCGGCACGGTGTAATAATTGCCGATCTGGGTTCCGGGCGGTAGGTACGATACCAGCGTGGAAAGCACGCCGGCCGTCCACGAATTGATCGTCCACGTGTTCCAGTGCTCGTTCATGTACTCGACGTACACCTTGAGCCCCGGCGCGAGGTAGGCCGCGATCTTCGACGCGATGGCGGCTGAACACTGGTCGCTGGCCCACCGGGGGACCGAGATCCACAGGTTGGACCTGAGCAGGGACGCCGTCGCCGCATCGAACTCGAACGGCAGTACCGGCGGGGCTGGCAACGTGTAGGTCGCGGTCGGGTAGGGCGAGAACGTGGTCGGCGATGTCGCCACGGAGCCGCCGGGCGACGACGCGATCTGGCCGAGCGTCGAGCCGGTGCCGTTACACGCCACCAGAACGACAATTGTCGTCGGACTCGTCACGTAGACCACCGCATTGGTCGTGTTATAGTCCAGGTAAGCTGTCGAGGTGGTCGTCGTGATGTTTGGGAATGTGAAGTTGAGAAGAGTGTCGATGAAATCGCCGGTCCTCAACCCGTGGGCGTATTCCGAGACCAGTTCGACCGCGAACCAGCCTCCCAGTGCCCCTACGTAGGGCAGGAAAGCCGCCCCGTTGGAGTTCAGGAGGGCCGTGCTCGACGTCATGTCGAGGTAGTAGCCGTTACCGTCGCTGGTCGTGATGCCCCAGTTCTCGGCCCACTCCGAGGTGAGATAGACTTTCCCCGAGATCGCCCAGTTGTAGGTGTTGTTGCCGCCGCTCGCGGTCGATCCGAGCGCCGGATTGGTGATATAGGGGCGGTATTGCGTGAACGTGATGGTGCCGTACGAGGTATTATTGCCCGCGCCATCCGAGTTATAGGGAAATGACGACGGAACCTTGACTCCTCCCCACGCGAACCATGAAGGATCCGGGAGGTCGGCCGCTAGCTGGTAATTAGAGATCCCGCTCGTCGCGTTCGCGTCCATGAATCGCAGCGCGGCAGGCGTCTGGTTCTTCGAGGATACCAGCCACTTCCTCACGTTGGCGTCCATGGCTAACGGGTTGGCCATCAGGGACGCCCGCGTCGCCGACGGGTTGTTGGGCGGGATGATGAAGAGGTTGGAGATGTTCCAACTCCCCGTGGAATTGGTCGTGGTCGGCTGGCTGACGTTGAGCGACAGGTCGGCGCTCAGGTTTGTCGCATTGTATTTCGCCTGTGCCTGCGAATACGTGATGGTCGTTGTGTTGCCCGAGGTGGTCGAGGACAACTGCGAGAAGGCCATGTTCGCATTATTGCCGGTACTGAGCGAGAGGGTTGTCGCGTTGGCGGTCCCGGCCTGCGAGTCGTCGTAGATCAGCGTCCAGGTCCCGTACAGGGACGGCACACCGTTGGAACTCTGGAATCCGTCGATGCCGTTCGATCCGGTCGGGTCGTAGACCGAGATGCTGATCGTGGATGTCGTCGGGTTGGTCCAACTGGTCGGATGCCCGTCATCCGCCACCGTCACGGTCCCGCTCCCGGTCGTGTACGACCAGGAGCCGCTCAACCACATCCGCTTCGCGACATTGAGCACCGAGCAGTCCGCACTGAACGCGGAGGTGTTTGAGTTGCCCATGTTGACGCCGATCGAGCGCGCCCGCATGGACGGGAAGCCCGCCAGGTATCCGACCTGCCCTTCGAGCGTCCCGGCCGGCAGCCCGACGAAATTGGCGATGCTCGCCGACGATGCCGATGCTGCGCCGCCGCCCGACCACTGGAGCCAGCCGAACGGCGCCGAATAGGTAAGCGTGTCGTTCTCGGACACGCCCGACATGATCGCGACCAGCGAGGCGCCCGCGCCGGTCGAGTCGGAGATGCTGAAGGTGGGGGACGACGTGAGGCCGGAGCCGGCGTTTGTGATCGGCACCGACTGGATATAGTTTCCCTTGACGGGCGTGACGGTCGCCTGGGCACCGTCCGTGATGATGACGGTCGGGTTCGTGTAGCCCGTGCCGCCCGAACCCCGCGTCAGCGAGACGACCCCGGACGTGATCGTGACGTTCAGGGTCGCGCCGCTGCCGGTCGGGTCGATGATGGTCGCTGTGGTGCCCAAGCCGTAGCCCGTCCCGCCGGAGACCGTCGTGATGGTGGAACTGATGACGCCGCCACTTTGCGTGACGGTGAATTTGGCCCCGGAGCCGTTACCCGGCTGGATCGCGACGATCGGGCTCGTGTAGCTGGTCCCGGATGCCGTGGGGGCCAAGCCCATGATGGCGCCGGCGGCATTTACCGTGTAGCCGAGGGTCGCGCCCGAGCCGGTGCCGCCCTTGGTGTCGAACACGAGGGCCATCGCCTCGGTCGCGGAATAGCCCGAACCGGCCGCCGTGATCGTCGCGGCGGCAATGCCGCCGCTCCGGCAGTAAGTCGCGGTCGCGGTCGCACCACTGCCGCCGACCGTGACGGTCGGAGTGCCCGCGTAGCCGGACCCGCTGTTCGTGACGGCATAGCCGGTGACGGCACCGCCGGAGACGATGGCGGTCGCGGTCGCACCACTGCCGCCGCCGCCGGAGATCGTGACGGTCGGCGGGATCGCGGAACTGTAGCCGGAGCCGTTCGCACCCGGCGTGATGGCCGTGACGACGCCGCCGGCGCCCACCGTCGCGGTCGCGGTAGCCCCGCTGCCGACGCCGTGGATCGTGATGGTGGGGCTAGTGTAGCCTGACCCGAGCGCCGTCGGGGCGATGCCGGTGACGACGCCGCCGGACACCGCGACGGCCACCTGGGCTCCAGACCCGCTGCCGCCGTCGGCGATCGTCGCGGTCGTGCCGTATGTCGGATAGCCGAAGCCGCCGGCCGTCACGAGCGGCTGGGCGATGCCGCCCGACGTCCACACGGTCGCGGACGCGGTAGCGCCGCTCCCCGACCCGCCGGACGTATTGGCGATCGAGACCGTCGGACTCGTATATCCCGACCCGCCGGCCGTCAGCGTCAGGCCGGTAATCGCGCCGCAGACCACGCTGGCGGTCGTCGTCGAGGTCGGATAGCCGCTGCCGCCGTACGCCACCGTGTAGCCGGTGATGACGCCGCCGGACACGGTCGCCGTCACGACCGCCCCCGAGCCGCCCGACCCGGAGATGACGACCGTCGGATTGGCGGTGTAGCCGGATCCGCCGGTCCCGACCGCGACCGCCGTGACGACGCCGCCCGATACCGTGACGGCGCCGGGTGTCGCGCCAGTTCCGGGGCCGCCTCCGCCTACCGTGGCCGTCGCGGCGGCGCCGGTGCCGCTGGCGTCCGTGATGGTCACGGCCACCTCGCCGGCTGTGTAGCCGCTGCCGATCCCCGTCACGGTGAGGAACGCCAGGCCGCCGGTCATGGCGAGTGCGGCGGTCGCTCCGCCGCCGACTCCGCCGGACAGGCTAAAGGACGGCGTGGACGTGACGTTGCTGCCGCAGCCCAGGATGCCGCCGACCGTCGGGACGACCGTCAATGTGCTGCCGCTCAGGACGACTCGGGCGCTGGGAGGCGTCGCGTAAGTGCCGCCCGTCATCGACACGGATGGGGCGCTCGTGTACTGGCTGTAGGAGCCGACGCCGCCCACCGTATAGGCGATGACGCCTTCGGACAGCATGGGCGTCCCCAGGGTCGGCGGCGTCCCGTTGCCGTCGGAACTACTCGCCGTTACGCTCGGGGACGTGTAATTCGCGGTGCCGCCGTTGGCGATCGAGACGGCCTGCACCGAGCCGCACTGGAGCCGGTAGGCTACGAACGGCAGCGATGTCTGGTCGCCCCACACCGGCCCGTCAGCCTCGATGGTCTTGCCGTTCCAGGTGATGGTCAGGTTCGACGGGACGGCCGTGACGTTCACCGGCATGCAATAGCCGTTGGCCTGCGGCGTCGCCTGGACCGGGAAGAAGAACGCGACCTTTCCCGACTTGCTCGCGTACGCCTCGACCGCGACCGGCGGCGAAGCGCCGAGCACGCCGGCGTAGGTAGCGTACGATCCGGTCGTGGTCAAGGTCGTGATGTTGTGGCCGTTGCCGGTCCAGTCTTGCAGCCCGGCATCGATCGACGGCGAGACCGACGGGGCATTGCCGGTCGTGCCGGTCAGCGGATACCACGCATCCGCCTTGTAGGTGGTGCCCCCGTTCGTCAAGTTCAGCGGATTGTAGACGCCCAGGTAGAGGTTCTGGATGTCGGTCGCGGTGGCGGCGTAACTGTCCCAGATCGCGACGTCCGATATCTGGAGGTCCACGGAGCCGCTCAACTGCGGGCCGATGATCAGCGGATTACTGGAGGTGCTGGTGTTCTGCGCGTAGGACGTACTGGCGGCCGGCACCCCGTTCACGTACACGACCTGGGCCGGCACCATGCCGCCGACGTTATACCAGGTGATGGCGATGTGATAGGGAAGGCCGACGACGCACGGGACGACCGCCGATATCGTGTTGGCCGCCCCCTGGAATTTGACGTTGAACGCGCCGGGATTGGAGCCGTTGTTGCTGAACGACAGGATGGATGAAGCCTTGCCCAGGAACGTGTCCGCCAGGTAGCCGGCGAGCGCGTCCGAGTTGAACTGGACCCGGAACGCGAGGGTCGCGGCGGAACAATTGCTGAGCAGATTGTTCGACCCCGTCTGGAGTTCGCAGTAGTTCGTGAAGCGGATCGACCCGGCGGTCGGCAGCGGGAGATAGGGGGCGCCCGATCCCGTGATGGTGCCGCCGTCGGCAGACGTCAGCGTCAAGGTCCTCGGCCCGACGACGGCCGGCGTGTACGTGAAGGTCTGCGGGGCGGACGAGGCCGTAGTGAACGTCAGGCTCGTGACGGTCGTGCCGCCGGAATTCCGGAATGTGCCGCCGTGGCTGTCGGAGAGCGTGAGGATGTCGTTCGTCGCGGCGGCCGGCGTCAGCGTGAAGGCGGACGAGGCGACGCCGAATGTTCCGGAGGCGGGCGACGGCGACGTCAGCGTGAAGCCGACGTTCGTGACCGGAGTCAAGGTGGCCGAAGAATTCGTGATGATGCTGCCACCGGACGACGTCAGGTGGATCGTCTTGTTGCCGGCGCTGGCCGGCGTGTACGTGAAGCTCTCTGCGGACGAAGAATTCGACCACGTCAGGCTCGACGGCGTGAAGGTGCCGCCGGCGCCGCCGTCGGAGAACGTGATGGTATCGGTCGTCGCGGCGGACGGCGCCACGGTGAATGCGGCGGACGGCTGGCCGGCGATGGCGCTCAGCGTGCCGGGCGGCGTCAGCGTGTAGTTCGGGACGACCGCGAAGGTGAAGGGCGAGCCCGTGACGGTATTTCCGTTCGCGCTCGTTGCCGTCAGGGTGGTCGTGCCTGATCCTGAAGGCGTGAAGGTGAAGGTCTGGGAGGCCACGCCGCCGCTGAACGTCAGGCTCGACGTCGAGAGCGTCCCGCTGGCACCGCTGGACGACAGCGTAACGGTGTCGCTCGCGTGCGTCATGCTGACGGCGAGCGTGAACGTGGCGGCGCCACCGACGCCGCCGGAGGACGGACCCGACAGCGTGTAGACCGTAGGAGTATCCGCGACGATGCCGAAGACGTAGGTCTTGAGAAGCCGGCGAGGCTCGAAGATTTGCCAGGGGTTCTGCGTGAGTGCGATGTGTTCGGCCGGCTGGAGCGCGCGATTCCAGGCCCCGCACCAGTACATCAGCACGTTGGGTGGGCGGGTCGTAATGCTGGGCTCGATGCCAACGAATAATTGTGCCGTATTCGCATAAATCGGATTCGAGAGCGCCGACGATCCACTGCAATAGGGAACGCCGTTCAGGTAGACATTCTGGGTCGTCGGAGTGATCGTCGCCGACAGGACCGCATCAGCGCCGTTCGTCGGCAACGACGAGCCGTGGATCGACCCGGCCGTCCCGGCGGAGTTCCAGGACAACTGAATCCCGGTCGCAGCGTAATAATTGAGCGACCATCCATAATAAGCGCCGCCCGCGACGTTGTTGTAGCTCGTGCCGAATAACACAGCCGAACTGACAGGAGTAGCGAGCTGGCGGAAGCCGCACGCGAGCGTGATGGGCCAGCCGCCCTGGAGTGACGGCGGCAGATTCGAGGTCACGGCGCCGGCACTGTTGGCCGTGAGCGACAGCCCGGCCTGCGACCCGGCCGACCACACGCCGCCCGATAGCGACAGCGGGAGGCCGCCGACGATATCGAAAAGCGAGTTGCCCGAGCCCTGGTTGAGCGGCAAGAACGAAACCAGCCCACGCGCGAGCGGGTGCTCGGAGTCGATCTCGTATCCGACGGGCGGTTTATGAGGCCAGCGATTTCCGAGCATCGTGGGTCAAGTCCCATTGGGTGGATTGGACCAGGAGCGACGAACCGTTCGTGAAGGCTCAGGCGATGGATGTGATTCGGTCGTAAGTGACGTTTACCGTGACGCTGTACGTGGTGTCGCTGTTCTGCGCCGCGACGATCCACTGGCCAGGGCCGAGGAATAACTCGGTGGAATAATCGGTGTTGGCTACGTAAGCTCCTGAGCTGCTCGATGGCGATACGGTAAAGGACGCCATCTGAGCTAACAGATACACAAAGTCATTAGTAGAATAACTGTTGACTAATCCCGGGCTCGGGATCGTAAGAGTGTAAGGGGCGGCGGATCCGCTGATCGCCGAAATCTTCGCGAGCTCGCCCAGCCTGGCGCCACCGGCTTGTTGGAGGCATAGGTTTTGCCCGACCGACAGTCCCGTCTTGCTCGAAACACTGAGGCTGGTCGCCCCGGCCGCTGCCGCGGCGCCGAACGTGATGGGGGCCGATGAACCGGCGGCGTATGCCTTGTAGATGGAAAAGGCCGTAAGGTTCGTGGGTGGGGATGCCCCCACGATCGTTTCGCAGGTCAACTGACCCTCGATCGATGTGGAGAGATCCAAGAACGCCGCTATGGTCGTGCCATGAGCGACCGAAACGCCGTTGACCAAGTTGCCGGGTGTGCCGGCGGAATAGACAGGAGCTGCCATGTGTCATCCTCAGACGATTGCGGTTGCGAAGAGTGAATCGACAGCGGCTGGCCCGATCGCGTCTGCCGTTACCGAGACCGCGATGGTGTTTTCTTCCGGGCCCGAGCTGTTGTAGGCCCGGACCCCGATGGTATAGGTCGTTCCATCGTTGAGCCCGGCAATGTTCGCCACGAACATATTGAAAAACCCCGCGGAGTAGAGCACAGTCGCAGCGGGGCTCGCGTAGTTTGGTGTAGCCCCAGTGCCTACATAGACAGAAAACCCAACAGGTGTCGTTAGTCCCCGTGTCGACGGGTAGTACCACTCAACCCGGATTCCACCGCCAGGAGTTGCGAAGGCTCGAACCCCAGACGGGGGCAGAGGCTTGTTCGTGATGTCGTTTCCGGAGGCATCCAGCATTATTGTTACGGCGCAGTCGAGGTTTAGCTCCTCGCCGTTGGAGTTGAAGGCGCGGACACCAAAACTCCAGGCCCCGGGGGCCGTGAGTCCTGGCGAGGTCCAGAATGTAGTCGAGGCGCCAGAGACCGTCGCGATGAGGGTGCCGTAGTCGATAGGGCCCGACCCAGCGTTTCCGTAGACGTGGTAGCCATCACTCACGGGGCATACTCCTGTCATCGCGAGAGCTTGCAGCCGAAGAGTGTCGAAGGCTCGGCCGAGTTGCCGAACGGCCCCCACCGGACCTGGACGCGGGCAAGCACATCGTCGAGCTGCTGGCGAATCCGCCGGATCTTGTTCTCGAAGTCACCCTGCTTATCTCGATTCTCCTGTGTGTAGCGGTCGTAGAGAACCGAGAGTACGGTGGCCGTCCGGAGGTCGCGGAGGTCATAGATCCACGAACTGGTTCGATCGGTAATATACTCGTCGATCCCGAACCGCCGTTTGATATCGAAGCTGGCTTCCTCGGATTGAGGGTCGAGGGTGTTGATTGTGAATGAGACCCCGGCCAGGCCGGCAGAGGGAGCCGGAGGCTGGCCGACGTTGAGATCCCTGTGCGGTCGTCGGAGCGTGATCGAATTCCCCGAAACGCTGTCAATCGCCAGGAGCTGGCCCCCACCTGGGTACTGCGTCTTCGGAGCTGTCAGCCAGGCGACCTGGTTAGGGCTCACCCCATTATCGGCGAAGTTCACCGAAGCCGAGGTCAGCACCCACGGGTTGCCGATTGCAAAGACTCCGTCGCTGCCTACGGCCATCTGCTGCCAGGGCGGGCAGAGCATGATGAAGTCGCCACCGGCTCGCACGAGAATGTCCTCGTCCGTGCAATAGACGGGTACGGTTTGTTCGGGTAGAGATGCACTGAGGGTCATGAGGTGTGCCCTCGGCCGCCATTTTTCGGCGGGAGCTCCTGGGAGACTGGGTTGGAATGTGATCGATCGGGACCTCGAGCCCTCGCGCGACCTCGTTGTTTCGACATCTGTCGGCTCGATTTGAGTGCCAGGGTCACCGGTCCGAGCGCCCGCTCGTGGTCTTCGAAGACTCGCAGTGGGTCAGGGATGCTGTCGGGCAACATAGTCCAGCGGAGCAAGGGCGGGCTCCTCAACGGATCGAGGCTTGTAGCCAACACCCTTGGGTGTGGTCGATACCTACTACCCACCTGTTACGTCTCAGCGGCCCTTCTTGCCCACCTTGGCTTTCGGGCCGAGCATCTTTGGCTGGCCCTTTGCCGGTTGTCTCATGCCGGCCGGCTTGGGGCCTCCAGATGGGACCGTTGGCTTGCCTCGGGAAGTCGATTTCCTGGCCATCGAACGATCCTTTCTCTTGAGTTCGAGTCAACCCTCGGCGATCAATTCGATCGCCGGATCGTGTAGGCTTTGCTTCGGCGTGACAGCTTTCGGGACGAATGGGGCGAAGAAAGAGGCTCACTTGCGCGGCTGCCGTGCGGTGTCCGGCTCGGGAATCGCCCGATTCGGCCGCCCCGAATCATTCCAGGGGCTTACCGGTACTGCCCCCTTGCCCGGCTCGATCGCCGAGGGGGGCTGGGGCATCTTGGCCATGCCGACATCGAAGCAGTGATCAGGCAGGTGGACTGGCGATGGCACCGTGCCGAGCGGCACGGATCCGCCGCGACGGTCGCCGCCGGCTCCGTAATTTGATGGGGCAACGCCGCCGGCGCCGCGGGTCAGGGGCAGGTAACTGTTGTTGGCACCGTTGCCGGCCGCGCCGGTCTGGTTTGGGGGACGTACGACGTCGCACTCGACGCCCCCAGGGACTGGTGTACTTGCCATGAGTTTCCTCACCTCTCTCGAATCACCTTGACCGACTTGAATCCGCCAATCCGGCCGGCAATTCGCATCAAGCACATCGCCAGTTGGAAGCGGAGTTTGAACAACTTACGACATTTCACGACGATGACGAGATTGGACACGGCTTCTTGTCCGATGCGCAGTATCCGCGGGTCGCTCATGTTTTCTTCCGAATGGATGACCCAGTGTCCGCTCGAGGTCAGGGCCACGTCCGTCGAGTCCTCGTCCCACTGCTGCCGGTCGAGCTCATCGCGAGATGGCCGGGATTGGCGTCGATCAGCGCACCGGCCTCGGCACAGAGCTGGGCCAGCAAGGCAAAGGTGGCGTGGGCATCGCGGAGCTTCATCACGATGTCCTGATAGCTCGCCGGTTCGCCTTGATTGAAAACGGAGATGACTTGGTGAAGGAAGGTCCACACTTTCTGAAACTGTCCGGTTTTCGCGTACCGGAGGAGCTGGAGCTTGGAGTTCGTTAGCCCCGTGGTATTGGTCGTCGTCGGCGCGACCGCGAAGGAGTTCGACGGCGCGACCGCTGACAGGCTGTATGTCCCTGCCGTGATGCCCTCTGCGTAGAGGACCTCGCTGCCACTGGCGCCGCCCGCAGGAGTGAGGTACACGTTGCGGGCCGTATTGCCGGTTTGGAGCGTCGGGAATGTGACCGTCGGGATCTGGCCCGCGGTCACGCTGAACTGGGCCGACTCGGGGCTTGCCGTGGTCTCGCCGATGCCGTTGGTCTCAGTGATCCTGAGGTAGTACGTGCCCGCGGCGAGCAGACCCCCGGTGCCCGAGACCGAGATGGTTGGGGCGGCCGAAGGAGCCTGCGTGCCGTTCAGGTTCGCCGCGATGAGGTTTTCCATGTGCCTCGACGCACCACCCGACTGGAACTGGGCGAACGTCGTGCCGCTGGCGGTAATCGAGGGACTGATGTAGGCCATTATCGTGCCTTCGCGTGTTTCGGTTTCGCGTGGGGGGTGGGATCGGATGTCGACGCGAGAGGCCCCTCACCTTTACCAGGGGAGCCGATCGCCGTACGCGCCTCTTCCGGGACGAGCATTCCCGCGTCGGCCAGGTCGTCGAAGTCGCAACGGACGCGGAAATGACGGCTCGGGGGGGTGAGCCCGAAGGCCCGATGAGCCTCGTCGATGATCACTTGGGCGGCGGCCGCCAGGACGTGGAGTTTCTCCAATTCCAGCTCGCACTGGCCGAGAGTACCCTGGACCTGCGCCAATTCGGCCGGATACACGATCGCACGGCCGCCATCCTTTGGGGTCCGGTAGTACCGCTCGCAGAGCTGGCCGACGAGCACCGAGACCCTATACATTTCCTGGTTGTGCCTCGCCTGGTCGGTCAGGATCTTGGAGACCCCCAGGCGATTACCCTGCTGGTCGATGTAGTGCGGGCTTCCCCGGAATCGCCACATGCTTCGTTTCGCTCCTCTGGTCCTTGGTTCTATGCCGCCAGACCTGTCGCGAACTGTCTTCGATCACCTCGACTCGCCGGAACAGGTCTTGCCAGCCCGCGAAGCGAACCAAGGACCAGGATCCTAATAGACGAAGGACCAGGTGGATGTCAGTTCGCGCTGAATGCCGTGATGCCTTCGACCCAGGCGTGATGGCTCTCGTTCACGACCTCGATCGCCATTTCCGCGAGCCAGTCGCCCTCGACCATGTCGCCGCGGCTGCCCCGGAGCTGCCAGAACGGGTTCCGCTTGTTGCGGATGTAGACCTCCGAGCTCGTCAGCGCGATCGCCGTATAGGGCCGCAGGAGCGGGGCCTCGACGATGGTGACGCCGTGGAGGAACGGGGCCTCGAGCACGTTGATCGGCGTGCCGAACACGGTCTCGCCGGCCGGGACGCGCTGGATGGCCTGCCCCCAGGTCGCGAACCCGCTCATGAAGTTCGTGGACACGATCAGCAGGTCGGGTTCGCCGCCACCCTGGCGGCAAGCCTGGAGGGTGTCGCGGATCAGGTCCGTCGAGCCGTAGGCCGCCGCGTTGACGGGGGTCGTGTTCGACAGGGCCGAGATGTTATTGGTCACGAGGATCGACCGCAGGCCGTTCATCTTGGCCGTGGTTGAAGTCAGGGGGTTGCCGGTGTCCACCGGCGCCTGCGAGATGCCGTAGTAGACGCAGTTCTCGATGTCGTCCACCATGTTCTGGAGCTGGACGGTCATGTTGAAGTCGAACGGCGTCTGGACGCCGCCCGGCAGCACCTGGGCGCGGGCCGTCTGGGCGGACCCGCCGATCTGCACGGGGAACTGGAAGGTCTGGCAGTACTGGGTGCGCGACACGCCGATCGTTGTCAGGCCGGTCTGGGCGACTTCGGCGCCGGTCCGGCTGTTGCCGATCAGGTTAACCGTCGACCCGTTGGTGACCGAGGACAGGGCGCTCGTCCCCTGGGTGCCCGAGACCTCGGACCAGATGCCGCGCGTGACGTTGACCGTGGTCGAACTGGTCGGGTCGCCGCTGATCTGCACCCGCTCGACGTTCCCCGTGACGGAGTCGACCAGCTCGAGGACGTCGTGGTTCATCAGAAACGTTGCGTCGGCCAGTGTCAGACTCGTCTGGCTGCTGGAGGAGACGGCGGCACCGAGCGTGGTGGAACGCGCCCGGTACTTGTGGGTGTACATCAGGAAGTCGACCCGCTCGACCGGAACATACGGCAATCGGGTGACGAGCGGGTTGCGATTGGCGAACCAGTTGCGGATGGCGACGGTAACATCGTTGCGGGCTTCTACACCCGCCTGCTGCGTCCCCAGGAAACCTTGAAGGAAGTCGGCCATTCTCGTCGTAGGCAGTAGGCGGTGATCAGTCGGCGGTCAAAATGATGCCCCTGACTCACGGCTACAGGCCTCTCCTTGTGATGCAGCGCTCTCGGTTCTCGTGGTGCTGCAACCACGGCCGGCATGCCCTCGAAGGGCTGGTGTATAATCAGCGTCGAGCAGCGGGGGTATGGTGATTTCCTCCCACTGCACGCCACCTACTACCTGACTGCTTTCAGCCCCATGGGGAGGCTGATATTGGACCTGGGATCGCCCTGGGCCTTCTGCATGTTCTGCATGTGGAGGATGACGGCCTCGCCCATGTTCTTCGGCTGTGGCATCTGGGAGGGGTTCGCCGTCGCACTCGGCAGCGTCTGGGCCGACGGCTGGAGTCCGCCGGTCCCGCCGCCCGGATTCTGGGCGCGGACGAAATGGGCGTATTCGGGCCGCGCGAGCTGCTGGTGTACGAAATCTCCGACCGACTGGAACGTCGGTGTGCGAACGGCGAAGGAATCGCCCTGCGCGTCGACCAGGAACTGATTGCGCCAGAGCTGGGTCAGTTGCTCTGCACCGCCGGGTACCAGGTTACAGGCGGCCAATGCGCGGGAAAGCTCGCCGTCCAGGGCATACCTCTTGGCCCGCTCCTCGACCTGCGTGAGCCTCGCCCGCTCGGTCTGCACCTGCTGCTCCGACTGCTCGCGGAGGATCCGCAGCGCGTTCTCCACCTCCCCCTTCTGGGCCAGGATGCGGGCTTGCTCCTGCTGGGTGGACTGCTCGCGGCTCCGCTGCTCGCCCTCGAGCTGCGATAGTCGGGATTGCATGGCCGTGAAGGCCTGGACCTGCTCCAAGGGGATCGTCACGGTCTGCTGGGTTGTCGCAGTTGCCGACGAAAGCGTCGGCGCGGGGGATTGGGAGATCGATGCCGGCGTCGTCGATGTCGAGCCTATCTCTTCGGCCATTCTTTGCTCCGAGGTGATGGTGTCTATGGGCAATCCAGTGAAGCGTTATGACGACGACTTGCCGTGCGATGTTGCACGACCCTGATACCCCGGGCGAGTGACAGCAAGCCCTGCCCTGAGGCGAGATCGAGGATGTTAGCTCACGCTCCGGGCGATCGGCGGCCTTCTTGCCGGAGGACCGAATCGCGCCGTAGTCCGACCACACCAGTTGGCCCCGAGACGTGCCGGCTCGCTCTCCAGATGGAGCACGACCACCTCGGGCAACAGCCGCCGATAACGCCGGTCCCACTGCAAGGCGAATTGGACGTCAGTCCGGGCGGCGTCGCCATGGTGGTACGGGTAGTGCCGAATATGGTGACCGCCCTGGACCATCGCCGAACCGTGGAAGAACTGGAAGAACCCGATCGGCACGTATCCGTGGAACTTCGACGCCCACCGCGTCCCCACCGTCGCCCCTTCCTCGAATCGGACCGAGGAGTGATAAGAGTGATTATCCCAGGAGCCACGCTCGCGCTTGATCCGTTGCCACGCCTCATAGCCGACGATGTTACAGCGGTCGGCTCCGTAGATCGCCCTCTCGTCGGGGTGTGCCAGCTCCAGCAGCGACCGGAACTGTCGCGGCAAGACGATGTCTCCATCGATGTGCAATACCCAGCCGTGGGCACCGATCTGATCGAGTCCCCGCTGGATCAGCCGAGCCTTGTTGAACGGACCCCCTCGTCGATGGTCTTCGCTGAGTACGTGCCGCAGGGAGTACCGATGGCACACCGCCCTCGTCTCGTCATCGTCCGGCGACGTGACGATCACCCAGTCGTCGAGGAGGTGTTGGTTCTCCCGGACGGTCTGGGCCAGGAAATCACCATAGCCCACACAGACAGTCACAGCTTCGATGTGCATAAATCATTCAACCCTGATCGATTAATCGCCAGTCTTGTACATCTGGGCGAACAGGTGTCCCATCAAAAAACCGAAAGCGAACGCAATGACCGGGTATTTCAAAGACCATTGGTAGATACACCACGATATGGTCGCTTCTCCACCGGATAGGTAGGCCATCACGATGTCGAAAATCGATAGGATGAAGACCGCCGCGATGACGACGCCGGCGGTGATCTGCTGAGAGGTCATGGCTGCCTCGACCCCCTCATCGCCTCGTGGATGCCCTTCTTCAGTCCCAGGCCGACCAAGGCCAGACACTCCCGAGCCCCTGGCAATCCCAGCATGGATCTTCCCGATAGTGTCGCGAGGCCCCGCTCCCGCCGCAGGACGGGCATGGGTTGATCCGGCGGAGGATCGCATTCGACCGGAGCCTCACCTCGGGGTCGCGATGCTTCCTCCCCCAGTACAGCCACTGCGAATTGAGCCACGAGGCGGCCTTGAGCTTTCGAGAGGCGATCTCGCGACACCGGTAGCAATCCGAGCCCTGCCTTTCGATCAGGCCCCTGAAAGGCTCGGGAGCGATCGTGCCGGGTTCGGCCATGACCGACTCCTCGACCGCCATCGCGAATTCCAGGTCGGCGAGTGTCGGCGCGGGCTGCGGCCATCCGAGCCAGATTGCAAATACAAACATCGGCAATGCAGCCATGAGGCGATTACTCCGTCGGCAGCCCGATGTGCCCGACCAGGATCCCGAGCCAGAAGACGAATGCGACGAATAGCGTGGGGTAGACGATGAAAAGCCGACGGAGCACCCGCGAGATCGACGCATCGACTCCCCAGGCGCGGATCGCCAGGACGTCGTAGCCGACGACCACGATGGTGGCCGCCACGACAAACGCCAGGGTCAGCCATTGGGCTTGGGCCGGTGTGAGGTTGGTCATGGGTCCTCTCTTCGCTCGCTCGGGTGCCCGGAAGCCGGTGGTCTCGTGCGCGTCTCCGGCCTTAGATCGCTACCGGCTCCCTCGATGGTTACATCACACTCGGTATCATGTTGCCGACCAGCGTCCCGGCGGACTGACCGGTGGGGTCCTCGCCCGCAGCCTGTTCGGCCGAGCCCTCGCCCTCCATCGCCTCGACATGCGACGTGATGCCGGAATCCTCCATCTCCCGCACCGGCTCCTTCAGTCGCGACTTGGTCTGGACCATGAGTTCGATCTCGGCATCGAGCCGGTCGTACTCCGCGTCGGTCAGGCCGAGGAGCGTCTGGCGTACGATCGCCTGGAGGATCTCGCGCTCGGTGTTCGGTGCCTCGCCGGCGCCCTTCAGCGTGACCTGTAGCTTCGTGAGGTTGTCGATCAGCTCGGTGGCGGCGAATAGCTCGAACCGGGCCGGATAGACGACCCGGATCTGCTCTCGTTCGGCTCGCATGATCGGCGAGTTCCGGAGCACCATCGCGGCGTACTCCGCGAGCTGGCGCTCAGCCTTCGCTATCGACTTGGCGATCGAGGCCAGAAGCTTATGACCGTTGACCGCATCGAGCTGCTTCGAGACCCCGGACTGGCCGACGGTGGAGCCCGCGGAGCCCGCCGGCTTCATGAGGCAAGCCCGTCGGTCCTTCATCTCGACGATGTCGGCCTTGTTCCGCCGCAGCGACTCGGCCGGGTCCTTGGGCGGACTGACGAACTCCCACCCCTGGTATGAGCCCGATTCCGGGTTCTTCTTCATCGGAAGGATGTAGCCCGGGCCGACCGACAGGGTGTTGTCGCTCTTGCAGAAGTCTTCCGCCCCGGAGAGGAACGGGTGCGCCTGCAAAGTGTCAGAGAGGATCAGCTCACTGTCCCGGTTGTAATACTCGCGCTGGTACTCGGCGATCGCTTCGTACCGAGACTTGCCGATGTGCGGAGTCCGATGCCGGGGGAGGTCGACCAGGCGAACGATCGGGACGCGCCCGAACGGGTGCGGGACCCGTTCCAGGATCGTGTCGCCGTCGTAGCTGAAGAGGATCGACTCGTCCGGCCGCCACAGCCGATATCGCACATAGTTCCGCCGCCACGCTTCACCGACGTTGCCCGGGCCCTCCGGATCGATGGCGTTGCCATTCTTGTCGTAGTCCATCCGTTCTGAAGGGTCCGTGTACTCCCGGACCAGGCATTCGAGATAACGGCCGGCCGCGTCGTTGCGCCACCAGACCATGTTCTCGGGGAGGATGTAGCTGGCGATGCACTGGTCGAGGCCCAGCCGCAACTCGTCGGCTCGCGTGGAAACGGTCTCTCCCGGCGGCGCCTTGGGATGGTCGAGACAGACATCGATGCATCCCAGGACCAGGAGCAACGGGGCGACCGTCTCCCTCATCCAGTCGTCGATCGGCGTGCCGCGGCCGTCCACGTCGCGCCACCAGGCCTTCAGGTCGTCGGGCCCATCCCGCGTAACCTCCTGGTCGTATACCTTGGCCAGGTGGGTCTCGATGGCCTCGGCCACGAACTCGGGGACCGGAGTCCGGCTACGGCGATACTCGTAATCGTCGTCCTGCGCCGTCGCGCCCGGGTCGGCGCCGAGCATGCCGGGATAGGGCCCGAAGCCGACATCCTGTGTCTGGGCATTGACGCTTCCCAGGAACCCGGCGAACCCCTGGTAGACTTTGGGAAACATCTGCGGGTCGGGGTACTCGCGCTTGTGCCGGAACATGTTCCGCGTCGGCAGACCGCGTCGGTCGGGGCCATACACCGCATTGCGGTAACGGTCGCCCCCTTCGAAGCTGTCGAGGAGCCACCGCCACCGGATCTGGTGTTCGAGCCAGTCCACGTGTCGACGCTGAACGACGAGCTTGCCATCGAGGTCCTTGTCGAACTCGAGCCCCGACCGGGGCGAGTCCGTGTTGACCACAAACCTGCCGTCGCGGCCGGTGCCGCGCCCCGGCGGAGGGGAGGTCGATTTCTTGAGCCAGTCGAGGGGCATGAGTCGCTTCGCTCCGATGGCGAGTGGCAAGTTGCGGGTCGCGAGAGAGTAGAAGACCGGCCGAGCCGCCCGGCCGGCGATCGCCTTGCTCGCTATTCACGACCCTCTGCTGCGAAGGAGAGCACGATTCGGACAAGGTTCCAGGCCAACGGAGCCAGGAGCACGAGTAGGATCGGGTACATTACCAGGTCTAGCCAGGAGTATCGGAGTCGCATCGTTTTGCCCGTGGTTCGTGGTCGCTTGTCCATTGTCTTGTTTCCGGCGTGTCCCGGTCCCCGACGCCCCTGGACGTAGAAGATCAGACTGCCCGGCCGGGTCGATCGAGACCCTCAGTCGTTGCATGCCGACTCCGCACAGTTCCCGGCTCCGCTCTCGGATGCTCCGGGCATTGGCCTCGGTGGAGACCCCTCAGCGAAGTAGTCGGCGAAGACGTTGACGACGTGCCCTCTGCCGTCGAGCCGCTGCCGGATCTGGAACCAGATGGCCCCGGTGTGGACACCCGGATCGACGGCCAGATGCACGGCCAGCCCTGGGTTGTAATCGGCGGTCGGGGTGACATGGCTCGGCTCGTCAAACGCAGTGAACCAGATGCCCGCGGCCCTGGGTCGCAGGCAGAGGTAATCCGACTCGAACACGCGGAGGCTAACCGCCCGGACCTTTTGGATCAGCGAGTCGATCGTGTAATGCCCGGAGCTTCGTTTCGCCTTCGGCAGGCCAGAAGGATGAGCATCACGATCAGAATGACACCAAGCCAGAAGAGGACAGCCCGGGCAGTTCTCCAGGCGAGGACCGCTACGGTCATCGGGGCACCGCTCCAGGACCTCGAATACGCAATACCTGTCCACCGGGAACCCACCGGCTCGCCCCCTGTCGATGAGTTCGGCCATCGGTCCGTCGACGCGATGCCAGGTCGAGGTCATCAGCACGCTGGCCTTGCATCCCCGGACTTCCATGGCCCTCCCGATGGCGGCCTCGCGGATGTCCGGCTCGATCTCGTCGACTTCGTCCAGCTTCAGCGACGGCACGTGTGGTCCGCGGACCGAGGTCGGTGATGCCGCCAGGATCGACAGTCGTTGCTGCAACAAGTCCCTCACGCTGAGATGCGCGTAGTCCTGGGAGAGGGCGGGCGGCCATGGGGTCGAATCAACGCATTTCGTGGCTTTCTGGTTCCCGGCCTTCTTCGTCTTGCCACCACTTCGAGCAGTCGGTGCCACCACGTTCTACCGCCTGACTCTGCCTCGCCGGACCACCGACCGGGACCTTGTGTCAAGACGAGTCGCCCATGGTCAATGGGTTTCATCTTGTCACTACCCGGACGGCCGATCCGACCCGCGGAATGTTGAAGAAGACGTGGGCGATCAGTGGGAGTCGACGACCGGGCTGCTGGGGCGGTTCGCGTCGGCCACGGCGTGCCTCAGGCCCACCGTGTCGGACGCTTCGAGCTTGGCCACGGCATGCCTCAATCCCACGACGCTCGTGCCGCCGAAGACGAGGGTCAGCGCCTGGAAGATGTCCGAGATGCCCCCCTCATAGTTCTTGCTGAGGATCATCCCGATCCCCGACACGACCGCGAGGATAGCAGAGGCGTACGTCTTGTAACCGTTGATGAGCACCAACAGGAACGATGCGAAATTCATGGTGAAAATACCTTCGAGAATGGTGGGCTTGAAAGGGATACTCTTCGAACACGGAATCTCGAACGGTGGGAGCCTCGTCGGGCGGCCGCGATATTCGCGGGAGAGTACTCACTCGGCCGACGGCGACACCGTCACAAACCTATGGAAAAGCCAAGTGAAAATGTCCTGGCCGCAGAAGGACAATCGCTCCCGCGACGGGGGAATGCCCGCCTTGGGCCGGTCTCCCGCTAAGACTGCGCGTAGGTCGTTCCCTCTCGCCAGTCGTCCGTCGATTGCCCGAAAAGAGCCGGGAAAGAGACGCCACTCGATCCGATATGGCTCCATCCTACGATGAGGGGAATCGCGTCGATCGATCGGATTGTGGGAAGCACGTCCCTGACCTCTGGGTCCGCATGAAGGGGCATGGTCATGCAATTCGTCATCGGCCGTCATGGGTCGAGCTGGCCGCTTCCAGCGAGTCTTCGATCCGCTTCAGGGCCTTGATGATCGCATCTTGCTGAGAATGCAATTCCGCCCGCTCCTTGTTGATCCGATCGCTTTGGGCCTGGTAGGTCTTGCGGTCCTCGATCGCCTGCTCCTTCTGGACCCGTAAT
>JBKQHM010000154.1:0-14172 GCA_052148775.1 Isosphaeraceae bacterium
CGCCGGCTCGGTTTAGTTTTCTATGCAACGCTCAGTAAGGACAAGGAGCTGAACGCCATCTACTCCGAGGGCCGAGACCGGTACAAGGCGAAAGTGCCCCCTGGTTACAAGGACGAGAAAGAAAAACCGGGTCAAGACGGCTTCGGTGATCTGGTCATCTGGAAGGAACTCATGGAGCATGAAAAGGCAGAAACGAAACCGCTGATCTTCGTGACGGACGACGCCAAGGAAGTCTGGTGGCTGATCCAAGACGAGAGGACGGTAGGGCCGAGGCCCGAGCTGCTTCGGGAGTTCATCCAGATTGCCAGTCAAAGATGTTACATTGATAGCTCCGAAGGCTTCCTGCGCTACGCCGACAGGCACCTGACTGCCACCCTCGACCCCGGCGTCCTGGCGGAAGCGCGAGATGCGAACCTCCGTGATCGTTTGCTCTCGTTGGAGCGAAGTGACGAACACTTGGCGGTCCCTTCCGACTCCGAGTTCGAGCGGTCACAGGCAGCGGTCGAGGAGCTGAACCCCGAGAGCGAAAAGGACCTGGAGGCGTTTGCTCAACACGGGAGCCTCACCGATCGGAAGCTCGCGGACGCTTTCTTGTCGTCGGTAGTTCCAACGCTGGCTCCTGGCTACAGCGGCTCAGGACCGAACACACACAAGCCATTCGATCCGTGATCGTTGAGTGCCGCCGCTGTGATACCTGGGACGACCGGAGCGAATACCATCCTCCTGGCTGGTTGGAATCCGTGGAGGAAGACCTGATCCCTTTTGAGTCTCTCCCGAAACTCCAACAGATCAAGTCAAAGCACCAAGAACTGCTGGGCCGGCGCCGCACTCCGGTCTTCGATTGAGCGGATGAGTCGAAGGAATCCTAGACGGAAGGGACAAGCCTGCCGGAGACCACAGCGATGGACGAGCTATCATCCCGGTTTCTCGACGCCTTCTCGGCCATCGAGAAGCACCTTCGGAGGCTCGTTGATGCCGACAGGCACATGACCTTCAACGAGATGGTCGAGAAGGCAGCGAGGGTGGACAAGGGCGTCCGGCGGCTCAGAAGCCATTTGAAGGATTTCGGTGAGCTGCGGAACTTCGTCGTCCACGAATACCGGCGAGACCAGCCGACGGCCTCGCCCAGTGCTCATGCCGTCGAGCGGCTCCAGGCGATCCGTGATGAACTGCTCTCACCGCCCAGCTTGATCGACCTGTTCCGCCAGCAGGTCGAGACATGCGCCCCGACCGATCCTGTCGGTGCCGCCGCCAGGAAGATGCATGACGGCTCCTTCTCGCAATTGCCCGTCTACGAAGGGGATCGCCTGGTCGGCCTGCTGACCGCCGAAACGGTCGCCCGATGGCTGGCCAGCCGCCTCGCCGGTGGCATGGGATTGCTTGAAGAGGAGATCGTCGAGATTGTGATGCAGCACGAGGAGGGGACGCACGCCTATGTCGTGATGGACCGTCATGCCACGGTCGAGGACGCCCTCACTGCCTTCGACGATCACCTCCACTCGGGCAAGTCGCTCGATGCCATCATCCTGACTCACAGCGGCAGGGAAACCGAACGTCCCCTGGGGATCGTCACCGTCTCGGACATGCCGAGGCTCCTGGGGACGGTGCGGGCGTGAACGGCATGAGCGGCTCGATGGAAAAAAAGGGGACAATCTTGATTCCGGCGCAGAGTGGGGACATTGGATAAGCAGACTCCCCCCAGATAATGCAGTCACCCGAGGCAATTAGCAATGTCCCTTTTGTTCCCCCCTTTTGTTCCCCCTAGAAATATAAGAATGTCCCCTTTGCCTTCCTCAGATGATCCGGCGTGTGGAATATATCAAGCATTTGTTGCGCGATCAGGGTAAATTGCCGCCCGCCAAGGCATAGGCCCGCCCTGCCCCATAAACGGAGACTGTAGCAAGGAAGGGGAGTCATTTCGGGCTCGCCCGCTCCCGATGCAGGCTCTTCCTGGTGGCTTGCCGACTATCGCGATGGAGGGGGGACGAAGTCGTCAGAACAGTACATCGGCGGCTTCAGGGCCTCGGCGATGTCGTCTACCGGGCTCGGCAACGCACTGTGACGGTAGATCCTTACGACGTAGCGGCCGTTAATCGGGAAGGCAACGAGCACCCGATCCTTTAGCCCAGCAGTGGGGTCCGACGGGGGCAGCGCTTTGAGCAGCGCGGGGAGCGTGGCCAGGCCCTCCTTCGGTGCGGGGTTCGCACCTTCCCCCACGAGTGTTGCGCTACGCAACTCGTAATTCACCATTCCGTTGGGAGTCACCCACCAGCTTTGACCGTAGTACTTGCCATCTTGCCACGGCCCAATGACCCGCGCCAGCTTGACCAGGATGCGGTCCCTCTCCGACACGGAAGTCCCTTGCTTCGGCCAGAAGCCCTCGTGCAAAGGCATAGAACACCAGTCCTCTTCCCGCTTCCGTGGGTCAACGGGGGGGACACGGCTTCGTAAGGCCAGCCAGGTCGTGAGGACCACGCCTATGACCACGATCAGGGCCATTAGCTGCCGCAGCGTGAATCGCACTCGAGGCAATCGCATGCGAAGGTCTCCCGCTCAGAGTGTGCGTGACCAAGCTAATCGACGTGAGATCGGCGATTCCTGAGCTGCTTGGCTGAGACCGTCGGGGAAGCCCCCGTCCCATCGATTATCTTGAACCACGATGCGTCAGTTATCTTGAGCACTCTCGCTCCAGGGCGACACTCTCCTCTGTAAGGAGATCAGAGCGGCCGCGAAAACGCGAGATGACTCCCCTTCCTCGCTACAGTCTCCATAAACGCCGTCTACAGCGTCGGAAGCCTCCAGAGCTAGATTTCTCCGTTCGAACCGCCTTCCGACGCCCCCAGGGCCATCCAGGGCGATTTTCGCCCCATCCTGAATGCTCTTTCTGGCATCCCCCGCTTCGCGGGTCGGGCTCTGCGGAACTCACTTCGTTCGGTCGGCTTAGGAACGCCGACGAAATAATTTCCCGATATCACAAATTGGGTAAGATTCGATAGTTCCAACGGGGCAGGACTGTATCTCGGACAAGATTCACGGCGTCTTTGGTGGCCTGCCCAACTTTTCTGCCGATCTCGTAAACCTTGTCGAGGATATCCACCACGACCGAGAGACCCGTCCGCGTCTTGGCCTTCCTCATCAATTCGGCGACCAGTCCGACGCTGTGGAAGATCACCCCTTTGCAGACACGCGTCAGGTGCGGGAACAAGCGATGTTCAATCGGGTTGTACTTCGACGCATACGGCGGGTAATGCGCCATCCGGATTTCCATCCCCAGATCGTTGGCCAGGCCTTGCAGGTCGGTTCGGAACAGGTGAGCTTGGCCGCGCTCGGTATCGGCGGGGTTGCTGCCGCCGCCGTCGCAGAGCAGCATCAGCGACCGCGCGTGCGGGTAAGCTATGCTGCCGAAACGCTCCCACCAATCCTTCAGACAGTCGCAGGCAAATTCACTGGTATCATGACTCGTTCCCAGGTGGATGTACCCTCGGTTCTGCTTCAGGTCGTAGATCCCGTGGGGCAGGACCACCCCTGGGCGAACTCGGCGAAGTCGTGGTCGAACACCCGGATCGTCTCGCGGGTGAAGAGCGTGCCACTGCGGAAGAAATTGCCGAGCAGTTCCCGGGATTTCAGGTCGATGCTGAGGATCGGGTCGGCGGAATCGAGGTACACGCGCTTGAGCCGGCTGATCGCCTCGAATTGGCCGTCGCGATCGGGATGCCTGCTCAGGGGCTCCATCCTCAGGGCTTTCCGCTCGTGATAATCGTACCGGTCGAGCAGTTGATCCACGATATGTACACTGACATAACTGCCACACTCTTGCATCAGATCGACGATCTCGGTCTTGGTCAGGTCGGTCCAGATCAGCGACTCTTGGGTGGGACTGCCGGCGGTGTGCTCGCGGAGGACCGTGCGGAAGTCCTCGTCGATCTTGGGGTCGTCCTCGATCTTCCGTTTCCGACCCCCGCCGGGCTCGCGGACCCGGGAGGCGGGTCCCTTGGGGAGATCCTGGAGATCACGTTGCCCTTGGCGAATGGTCTTGGGATCGATGCCCAAGACCTGGGAGATGTACTCGATCCCCCCGTGGCCGAGCTTGGCCGCCTCGACGGCGGCGTAGCGGCGGCGATCGTGCTCGCGCAAGGAGTCGAAGAAGGTTCTCATGGTCTGCTCGACGACGCGGGGGTAGGGTGTCATGACTGGCCTCGTGCGAAGGGCCCAAGAGCGGAACTAGTCCCGCTATACCACTAGGCGCCTGAGCCGACAAGGGTGTGCCCTCAAACCCAGGACAATCGGTCCGGGTGTTCAAGGGACGGTTCTGGTGGGGTCGCGGACCATGCCGCAGTCTCTCTGCCTTTCCCAGAGCCCCATGGCAAACGGAGGTCTTGCACCCAGAAGTCGGGAGGTTATTTCGTCAGCGTTCCCCGCGTGGGAACATCCGGTCGGACGCTCCGCGTCCCGGCGGATTCCCGGCCACGATGCGGGCCACGACGACGCGGAGCGTCGAAGACGGCATTCCCACGCGGAGCGCGGGACCGAGATCAAGTCCCTCACTGCCTTCAGGTTATGACTCATTCAACGGTATTGGGCTTAATATCCATTTGGAATCTGCTCTGTGTTATCTGGTATCGATCCTTTCACAGCCTCTCACTCACTCACTCGCTGGCGCTTCGGGCTCGTAGGCACGAGCGCGCGAATCTTCCTTGCCGGGGTCATACCGCCCTTGGGACGGCCTCGGGTCGCGGTTCGACGACCGGCTGAATCGCGTACTCCGACGCCGGCTCGATGCCAACGGAAACGGGACCGTCACCACTCTGAAGGGTGCCGGTCCCGTTGAATGGTTCGATTCGATCGCGACGTTGGCGCGTAAACCGCCTGAAGCCGATCGATCACGGTCGCTCGGCGAGGGCCTGCTGGCAGGCCTCTTTCAACTCGCGCTCATTGGGGTTGATCAGGATCTCGTTGTCGATCTGGATCGTGGGCATCACGCGCTTGCCGCCATTCAGGTCGGCGACATAACCATTGAGCTCGGGCGACTCGTCGAGATCCTTGAACTCGTACTGAATCTCTTGACTGTCGAGGAACTGCAAGGCGCGGGTCGTATCGGGGCAATTGCGCGACCCATAAACGGATACATTGGGCTGTTTCATCGTCGACTCATCGGTTGAAGCAAATTGATCTTATCGAAAGGCGGCAAGGGCCAAACGCGGCACCCTGCCGGTGCAGTCGCGGGCGACTCGCTCAAGCGACCTGCCGCGCCGGATGGGGCGTCGGATCGTCCAGGGGATTCTCCACGAGCTCCAGCGTGTCGCAGACCATGCTGGCCACGAGGTATTTCATGGAGACTTTCAATTCCCGCGCCTGGGCCCGGATGCGGTCGAAAAGCTCATCCGAAAGCGTCACGAGTATCTCTGGCTTGGTTTTCATGGATTCACCTCCGATCCTTGGCCACTGCAATTCGCGCGCCGTTGGCCAGAAGATTCGCGGAGAGAGACCGAATCGCGACCTTACATCCGGCCCACACTCGCAACATCTCGCTACGGGTACGGGCTTTGCATCCCTCCTCTCGGAAAGGGCATCCGGCTGGTCGATCGAGCCAGGGACTTCCCCTGCCGGGTCGGTGGATCGGTCAATGTGACGGGGCATGTCAGGCGATCTCCGCTTTCGGGAGAAATGAGCGGGCATGAGCACATCGGTCGCGGTGGAGAATCCTCGCACATTCCGCTCGGACGTACCGGCGCGGTTGGACCGGTTGCCGTGGAGCCGATGGCACTGGATGGTGATCACCGCTCTCGGGATCACCTGGATCATCGACGGCCTCGAGGTCACGATGATCGCCTCGTTCAGTGCGGTGCTCCAGGAGCCGGGCAGCCTGGGTTTCAGCGGGTCGGAGATCGGCCTGTTGAATACGGCCTACCTGACAGGCGCCGTGCTGGGCGCGCTGGTGTTCGGCTATCTGACGGATCGACTCGGGCGCAAGAAGCTCTTCTCGGCCACCCTGGGCCTGTACCTCGTCTCGGCCTTCTTGACGGCATTCTCGTGGAACTTCGCGAGTTTCGCCCTGTTCCGTTTCCTCACCGGCGCCGCGATCGGCGGCGAATACGCGGCGATCAACTCGGCGATCGACGAGCTGATCCCCAGCCGGGTGCGGGGCTGGGCCGACCTGGCGATCAACGGCACATTCTGGGTCGGGGCCGCGACCGGCTCGCTGGCGAGCATCGTGCTGCTCAACCCGTCGGCGTCCCGAATGGGGGTCTCCCCGGCATATCCTTTGCACTCATCATTTCTCGGATACCTTTCCCAAGTGCTTGCTCAGGAGAACATCATGGCACGAACCGATACACAGGCGGGTCATACTGTCCATCCAGCTGCGGATACCAACCCCGATCCGATCACCGGCGAGCCGGGTGCTCATCCGGTGGGAGCGGGCCTCGGCGCGGCGGCGGCCGGCGCCGCGGCCGGTGCCGCGGGCGGTGCGATGGCTGGGCCGGTCGGGGCCGTCGCCGGGGCCGTCATCGGCGGCGTGGCGGGCGGACTGGCCGGCAAGGGCATCGCCGAGTCGATCGACCCGACCGCCGAGCATGCCTACTGGCGTGATCAGTATACCAACCGCCCCTACTACGATTCGGCGACCTCTTACGACGAGTACGCGCCGGCCTACCAGTATGGCTGGGAGTCGCGGGCCAGGTACCACGATCGCTCGTGGGATCAGGTCGAATCCGACCTCTCCCGGGACTGGGGGGCCGCCAAGGCCAAATCGCGGCTCAACTGGGAGAAGGCCAAGCACGCGACCCGGGACGCCTGGGATCGGATCGGCGTCACCGTCTCCGGCAGGAAAGTCACCACTCGCTGAGCGGGTTGGTTCCTCGTCCTGAGAATCGTCCGTAGTCATGGGCCGGGGCCCGCGACGTAGTATCTAGCGAGGCCCCGGCCTTTCCTTTTTCCACACAGCCAGTCAGCCCATTGAAGGTGATGGAGCTTCCGGCTTCGGACCTTCCGCATCCCGGACGACGAGCGAATAGAGCGAAGGGACCACGAAGAGCGTGGTGACCAGACCGGCGAGGATCCCGCCGATGACGGCGCGGCCGAGGGGTGCATTCGCCTCGCTTCCGCGGGCCGTGGCCAGCGCCATGGGGATCAGGGCGAAGAAGGCCGCCAGCGCGGTCATCAGGACCGGGCGCGCCCGGATCGATGCCGCCTTGCGGATCGCCTGGTCGGGCGACAGACCTTCTTGCGTCCGAAGGTTCTGCGCGAAGTCGACCAGGAGCACCGTGTTCGACACGACGATGCCGACCATGAAGATGACCCCGAGCAGCGACTGGACATTCAGCGCCGTGTTGGTGAAATAGAGCATCGTCACCACACCGACCAACCCCAGGGGCACCGCGAACAGGATCACCAGCGGCGTCAGGTACGACTTGAACAAGGCCGCCATCAGGAAGTAAATCAACAGGGTCGCCAGGATCAGGCCGAACCCCAGGCTGCGGAAGGTCTCCTGCATCCGTGAGTACTCGCCGCTGAGCTCGATCATCGCCCCCTTGATCACTTTCCGGTCGCCGGACTGGTCCGTGGGATCATAGGGGACCCACGACCCGTCGGGCTGGAGCACCCCGAACCGGGCGACCACGCGGGCCACGTCGTCGGCCACGTGGCCGAGGTCCCGGCCCGAAACTCCCATCGTCAGGTCGATCGTCGACTGGAGGTTCGTATGGGTGATCTCCGTCGGCACGGTCGACCGGCGCAGGGTGGCGATGTTACGGAGCGGGACCGGCCTGTCCTGTCCCAGCCCGGTAATCGGCACGTCGAGCAGCGTCTCCACGGAATCGATGTCCTCCTCGAAGTACTGCACGCCGACGAAATACTGGTTCTTGCTCACCGGGTCGATCCAGAAATTCTTCTTGTGGAACTGGATGCTCGAGTTGAGAGCGGCGACCACGTTCTTCATGACCTCGGCCTGGTTCAGTTTCAGGTCGGCCACCTTGGCGCGGTCGACGTCGATGATGTACTCCGGATAGTCGAGCCGCTGGATGATCCGGGCGTCGACCACGCCGTCGATCGGGACCACCTCGCGCTTGATCGCCTCGGCAATCGTGCGGGCCTGGAGCAGGTTCTTCGCCGAGAGCCGGACGTTGATCGGCGACGACTTCCCCTCGTTCATCGCCGAACGGATCATGCCGCCGGCATCGAAGGCGAACTCCAGGTCGCGGAACCGCGACTCCCTGGCGAACCCGGCGCGGAGCTGCTCGACATACTCCTGGGCCGAGTGCGCGCGCTCGTGCTTGAGCTGGACCTTGACGACCGCGTCCATCGGCCCGGCGTTGGGGGTGTAGGCGGCCGAGAGGTCGGCGACGACCCCCAGCTCGGAGATGATGATCTGGAGGTCCTCGCCGATCGTGTCTCGCACGAACTGCTCGACCTTGGCGATCTTCTTCTCGGTCTCCTCGATCCGCGTGCCACTGGCGGCGCGGGCGTAGATCTCGAAGGCGCCGGAATCCACCTCGGGGAAGAATTCCCGTCGCAGTTGCGTGCCCAACCCGACCAGCGTGGCCACCAGCAGCCCCACCGCCGTCAGGACCACGGCGAGCCGATGCCCCATCGCGCGATTGAGCACCCTCACGTACCAGAAGATCCCGGAGGCGATCAGATCCTCCCATCGCGCGAAGACGCGCCGCAGCAATCCCCGGCGCACCGTGGGGGCCGGTTCCGGGCTAAACCGATCGTGATCGTCGGCGTGATCGCCGTCCCCGTACTCATGCCCATGGCCGGGCGCGGCGTGCGGCTTGAGCCATCGGGCGGATCGCGACGGGACGAACGACCGGGACAGCAGATAGGCGAAGATCATGGCGAACGTCACGCCCGCGGCCATCGGCCGATAGAGGAACTCGCCCAGGCCAGGCATCAGGGCCAGCGGGGCGAGGACCAGCAGCGTGCAGAGGCTGGCGACCAGCTCCGGCATCGCCACCTCGCTGGCACCCCGGAACGCGGCCTCCTCGGGCGTGGCGCCCAGGCCCAGGTGCCGGTGGGTGTTCTCCAGGCAGATGATGGCGCTATCCACCATCGGCCCGATCGCCAGCGACAGCCCGGCCAGAGTCATGACGTTGATCGTGTTGCCCGAGGCATAAAGCCCGATGAGCGACGCCAGCACCGCGATCGGGATCGTCAGCACGGCGATGACCGTCATCCGCCACTCGCCCAGGAACAGCAGGATCACCAGCGAGCAGAGGATCGCCCCCAGCACCCCTTCCTCCACGAGGCTCTCGATCGAGTGCCGGACGTAGACCGATTGGTCCAGGACCACCTTCAGGTCGATCCCGGGGCGGGTCAATCGCGTCTGGATATTGGCGATCGCCCCCTTGAGATTGTTGACCACGTCGAGCGTGCTGGAGCCGAGCTGGCGGAAGACCGGCACGTAGACCTGTCGCCGGCCGTTGACTCGCACCACGTTGGTCTGGATGAAGTTGGCGTCCTTGGGAGTCGCCACATCGCGGAGGAACGTGGCATTACCCGGCTCGTTTCGCAGCGGGATCTCCTCCATCCGCGAGACGACGTCGACCATCGAATTGCTGTCGATCGCGTAGTCGGTCGTGCCGAACTTGGCGCTGCCGGTGGGGAGGAAGACGTTGTATTCGTCGATGGCCCTGAGCACGTCCATCGGCGAGAGGTGGCGAGCCTGGAGCCGGATGCGATCGAGGTACACCATGATCGCGCGGACCTTGCCGCCGTAGACCAGAGGCGCCAGGGCACCGGGCTGCGACATGATCTGCGGCCGCACCTCGTACCGGCCGACGTCGAAAAAAGCGGCCTCGCCCTGTGTCTGGCTATCCAGCGCGACCAGGCAGACCGGGGTGGCGCTCGTCGGATCGTAGGGCAGGACCACCGGCGGCAAAGTGCCCGGCGGCATCGTCGGATACTCCCACCCGGCGTAGGAGCTGACCTCCGTCAACGCACCGCTACGGTCGACATTGCCGCGGAAGTAATCCCGGACAATGCTGATGCCGACGATGGACCGCGACTCCAGCCGACGACCGCCCGAAGCCTGACTCACCCCCCGTTCCAGCCGCGACGTGATGTTCTTCTCGATGCTCGCGGCCGGCATCCCGCTGTAGAAGACCAGGGCCTGCACCGCCGGGCTCTTGAAGACTGGAAGGATGTCGACCGGGATCGAGTATGCCGACAGCCCCCCGAGCACCACCAGCGACAGGACCATCACCGTCACGGCGATCGGATTCTTCAACGAAGCATGAATCAGCCCGTTCATGGGTCGAAAGGACCCTCCTTCGCGTTCGTGAAACGGTCGGTGGATCAGTCGGCGAAGGAGACGCGCATGCCGTCTTCCATCGGCGTCCCGGAGGGAAGGATGACGAGGTCGTCCGGGCCGATGCCGGACAGGATCTCGGCCTGGGAGCCGTTGTCGCCGCCCAGCTTGACCTCGGTGCGTCGGGCAACCCCGTCGCGGACGACGAACACGACGCCGCCCGAGTGGCCGGTGTGCTCGACGAGGGCCGACGAGGGCACCGCGAAGCTCCTGGCATCCTGGCCGAGGGTGATGATGGCCTTGCCGTACATCCCGTCAAAGAGGAGGTCGCCGGGGTTTGGGAGGTCGATCTCGACGCGCATCATCCGCTCGGTATCCTCGGCCCGCGCGATCCGCGCGAGGGTCCCCTTGAACGACTGGCCGTCGAGCGCATCGACGCTGACCACGGCCGAGTCGCCCACCCGGGTCAGGACGACGTCGCGGTCGGGGACCAGGACGACCACGCGCATGACGTCGATACGCTTGACCGTCAGCAGCGGCAACTGTCCGCCCTCACTGGCCGAGCGGATGAGGGCCCCCGGGTGGAACGTCCGGTGGGTCACGACTCCATCAAAAGGAGCGACGATCCTGGCGTACTTCAGGTTGACCTTCGACCGGTCCAGGTGGGCCTCGGCGACCCCCAGCATCGCCTCGGCGTCGATCTTGTCCGCCTTGGCCTTCTCGATCTCGGCCTGGGCGGCCAGCGTACGGGCCTTGGCGGTCAGGATGGCGATCCGCGAGGTCCGTTCGGCGGCCATGGCCGCGTCGAGCTGCCCTTGCTGCTCGTCGACGAGCCGTTGCGTCACCGCGTTCTCGACGGCCAGACCCTGGACGCGGGCCAGTTGCTTCCGCGCGAGTTCTCTCAAGGCCACCAGGCGATCGACGTCCGATTCGGCCTGCCGCTCCGAGGCCGCGATGGCGTCCCGCTGGGCCTCGGCCATCTTGATCTGCGCCTCCGCCTGGACGACATGCGCCCGTGCCTGAGCGACTTGCGCGGCCCCTTGCTCAACATCCTTGGCGTCCCGCGGCACATTGATCTCGGCTAGCACCTCGCCCTTCTTGATCCGCGATCCGATGTCGACTCGCTGAGTCTTCAGGTAGCCCGAGATCATCGCGTACAGGTCGACCGACTCGAACGCATGGATGGACGCTGGCTGCTGAATTGTTCGCTGAATGCCTCCCGGCTTGGGACGGACCACATCCACACTCGCAACGGCCGCCTCACGGGCCTCCGCCACCGATTTCGATCCGACCTCCTTCGAATGCGCGCCGGGACGCATCAACCAGAAGAGAGCGACACCGGCCACGGCCAGCCCGAACAGGACGCCGGCCAATCGCCGCCACGGTAGTCCCACCCGATGGATTCGAATCCCGAGAGTCAATGTGCTCAACCTCCCAAGGACAACCAGACAAACGTCCAGATGCCGTCATCACGGCAAGGAGACCGCGGGCGACCGGCTTCATCATCCTTAAATTCTCGCGAGGTCTCCCTTTCTGTCCAGCGCGACCCGGTCTCTCGAGGAGAATCGGTTTCATCGAATCTTCACAAATACTTTCCGCGAAACCTGTTGTGCAAAGTAAGAAATAGTTTATTCGAAAGAGGTTCAGGCCCAGAGAGTTGCGGACGAAAAAGGAATAGCCGCGGCGTCTCGGATGGCCATTGGCCGGTTGTGGGCTCGAGGCCCCTCGAATGGGGGATTCACGACCACTGCGGTGAACAGCTTCGCGAGGTCAGCGGACCGGCTCAAGCCGGGACCCCGACGGACGATTCTGCACCATTCTTGTTGGAGTGCCGCCTTCAGGCGGAATCTGGACTGCGATGGCGGACCGGCTGAAGCCGGGACTCCAACCTCAGAATCCATCGATTTCCGGGCGAATTGCGGCTCTGAAAGCTGTTCACCGCGTTGGATTCACGACCCTCGGGGAAGCCGTAAGTGGAACGGGAGTCATCAAATCAACCAGGATGACCGAAAGAAAGAGGATAGAGCCAACCCAGAGCCTCCGCGCGCCTGGAAAGCTCATTTCGAAAGACCAGGAAGGTCGATGGTCATGGGACGAATCTCAGGCATCCGGCCCCGGAGAGGGGCCCGTCTCTCGGCATTACTGGCGATGCTGACGGCCTGCGGGTTCGTCGAAGTGCCGGCACGTAGCCAATCTCCGGCCCCCGAGCCCGTTCAGTCGCCGTCGAGAGCTGTGATCCCTCCTCCCAGGCGATTCGGGCCGAAGGATCCCACAGTGAGTCGCATCCGGGTAGGAGGTATCACGTCGCTCTCCGGCCCGCAAGAGGGGACAAGCGTTCCGCCGTCGACCGTCCCAACGGCGTCGCCATTGCCGGATTCGGTCAGGGCGCCCGGTTCGACGGCGACCACCGAAGAGTCGCGAGCCACACCGGCTCCTCCGCCACGACTGCCGGTCGATACGACGCTGATCCCGGGGCGGGTGGTCGAGCCAATCGACCTGGCCAACGCGCTGAAACTCACCGGTGCACGCGAGCTGGATATCGCGATCGCCCGGCAGCGGATCCTCCAGGCCGCGGCCGACCTGAGCCAGGCACGTGCCCTCTGGCTGCCGTCGCTGTTCTACGGACCGAGCTGGTATCGGTCCGATGGCCAGATCCAGACGGTCACCGGCCAGGTCCAGACGATCGACCGCAGCGCATTGTTCGTCGGCGGGACGGCGGCGCTGGCGAATACCATCCAGGGGCCGCCGCCGGGGACCGGCATCCCTTCCGTGAACGGCATGACCTCGGTGCTGCGGATCTCCGACGCGTTCTTCGAACCCATGGCGGCGCGGCGACTCCTGAACGCGAATCAAGCCGGGCTCCGGACTTCGGTGAACGACTCGATGCTTCAGGTCGCCGAGGCGTATTTCAACCTCCAGGGCGCGACCGGGCGGCTGGCCATCGCCCGCGAGGCCGCCGCGAACGCCGAGGCCCTCTCGGCGATCACCGCCGCTTATGCCCGGCTGGGACAGGGCCTGGAGGCCGACCATCGTCGAGCCCTGACCGAGGTGAAGCACCGGCGCCGCGACGCCAATCTCGCCAGCGGCCAGTTACTCGTCGCCTCGGCCAATCTGGTCCGCCTGCTCGTGCTCGACCCGATGGTCGTGCTCGCACCGGTCGAGCCGTCGGAGTGCATCATCCGCCTGATCCCGGATGAGATCCCGCTCAACGAGCTGCTCAACCAGGGCATGCGGGACCGTCCCGAGCTGGCCAGCGCGGAGTACCAGATCCAGGCGGCCTTCATCCGGCGGCGGCAAGCGCGGCTCCGTCCGTTCGTCCCCAGCGTGTTCTTCACATACGCCGGCGGCGGGCTAGGGGGCGGCCTGAATGCGTTCTTCGGCAACTTCGGAGCTCGGGGCGACGCCGAGGTCGGCCTTTTCTGGGAACTCCAGAACCTCGGCTTCACCGACTTCGCCATCATGCGCCGCCGGGCGGCTGAACTGAATATCGCCAACCTGGAGAAGTACCGCACCCAGACCCGGGTCGGCGCCGACGTCGTCGCATCCTTCGAGACCCGACAGGCCGCGGCCCGCCAGATCGAGGATGCCCGCGAGACCCTCGTCGAGGCCCTCGACTCGCTCCGGCTCAACTTCCTCAATATCCGACAAGGCGCCGAGCTGCCACGAGCGACCCGGCCCATCGAGGTCTTGCAACCCATCCAGGCGCTGGCCCAGGGGCGGCTGGACTATCTCGACTCGGTCCTGTCCTACAACCGTTCCCAGTTCCAGCTCAAACGCGCGATCGGCCAGGCACCCTGAACGGACGATCCCACGCCCGGAGATGGCCCTCCCGTGGTATAACGGGTCCATGGAAGCACCGCGCTCGCGGATGACGCGCGGCACACCACACGCCCGGTGTAGGAACATCACGGGATTGCATCGCAGAG
>JBKQHM010000155.1:0-14159 GCA_052148775.1 Isosphaeraceae bacterium
CGAGTCGATAGCACTCGGGCGGAGCCTCGCCCTCCCGAATGCGATCCCCGCTCCGGACGGTGCGACCAAGACCTAGACGGGACAGAGAATTTCGTCGTTTCAGTCGGGAGGGCGGAGGTTTGGAATCATCGGAGTCCGGATCCAACCCGGATCTGGCCACGGGCGAAAAGACTTCGATCGCGGCTACGGGTGCCGGAGGAATCGTTCCATCGGCTTTCCCGCGCGTCTGGGCGATCGCACTGATGGTCGGGATCGCGGCGGGATTCGTGTCCTGGGGTGCCGGCGAACTGGCCCGGGGGTTTTTCCGGCCTCGATTGTCGCGGGTAGAGCTGATGGGGATGACCTCATTGCAGCCCACGCTCGAATCGCAGCACAACGCCGATCTCAAGAACACTGCGCTGGCTTTCGGCATCCTCGGCTGCGTGACGTGCCTTGCGATGGGTCTCGCAGGCGGGCTCGCCGGTCGATCGCCGGGTCGCGGCCTGATGGTCGGTCTGGGTATTCAAGCGGTCGGGGTGTCGATCGCGGTGTTCGCGACGTATGCCCTGATCCCGCGACTCTTGCGGGACGTAACGCCGGATCCGAATGATTTGATCACACCGATGCTGATCCACGGCGGGATCTGGGTCCCGATTGCTGCCGTGGCGGGACTGGGATTCGCGATCGGCGTGGGAAACCGACGACTGCTTTCCGCCATGGGAGGCGCGTGCCTCGGTGGCCTGCTGGCAACGATCCTCTATCATATTCTCAGTGCGATGCTCTATCCCCAACTTGGGTCGACGGAGGCTGTTTCCAGCGCGTGGGTCCTCCGTCTCCTGGCGTCCCTGCTGATCGCGGTCCTGGCGGCGGCCGGGGCGGCGTGGGGGATGATGGAGCGTGCCACGCGCGTCCCAATTAGTGGGCCGTCTCATTGAAGCGAGTCGGTTCTGCTTTGCGCTACTTCTCGACCTTCGTCGGCACCGAATCCGACGGTTCATTCGCTCGTCCCCCTTCGAAGACGTCGGTGTCGGGATGAATTTGCCTCCAGTTGTTCCAGGTCGTCACTACCGGCGTGATGAGGGTATAGGGCATCGGAGCTGGATTCTTGGCGGGATCGATCGGTAAGCCCGATTCGTGAAAATAGAAGCCATTCCCTAGCCTCACGACCATCTCACTGATCCGCAAACCGGCTACCTCGGCATCCAGCGGCTCATGGCCGTGGGCGTCGGTGTAGACCCTCGCACTATGGTTGATGTTGGAGTAGGCGACTGAAACGGGTACGTCGCCGATCAGGTCGTTGACGAGGTGTCCGCTTGCGTCGTCGAACGCGGCGACCCGGTATGCGCGTGCTTTACCGGCTACCTCCACTCCGATCACTTGCTCAGCGGGGCGCAATGTGGCGTCCTTGGCATCGCGAGTAGGAGGGCGCACGATCGGTTTCGCGGGGTTGTTGAGCCATCGGACAGGTTCTTGCGCAACGGCCGTGGGTTTGCCTTCGAAGACCTCCGTATCGGGATGTAAGTGCTTCCAATCCTTCCATGTCATGAAATACGGAGTGATGAGGTCATAGGGGATCGGCGGGGGATTCTTGGCCGGTTCCACCGGTACTCCCGATTGGTTGAAGTACAGGATACCGCCGAGTTTCACGATCATCTTGCCATTCATCAGGCCGGAAACTTCGACGTCGAGCGGCTCGTGCTTGCTGGCGTCGGTGTAAACCCGGACGCAGTGGCTGATGTTGCAGTAGGTGACGGATACCGGCACGTCGCCGACCAGATCATTGACGTGATGGCCGCTCTCGTCGTCGAAGGAGAGGAGCCGGTAGGCCCGCGCCTTGCCGCCGACGATCACGCCGATCACATAATCATCGGGGCGTATCAGCGTCGTTTCCGACGCCCGGACGACCGGCGGTTTGGAGACGCCTTTGGCGGGATTCTCGACCCACCAGACATCCGGGCTCAGATTGAATGACATCCGGGCCTCTTCCGCCTGGCGTGCGCTTCGCTCGTAGAAGAAGACGAGCACGATGCCAGCGACCTGGAGGGCGATGACGGCGGCCAGGACCTTCGTTGTAGACCAACCCTTCCGCAATGCGAACGGACTCGGCATCGACATCGCAAACTCCTGCGATCGTCTCCCTATGATGCACGAAACGTCACGAATCAATCGTCAGCGATTATATCCACGACCCGGGTCTCGGGCCAGGAGGTCTCGCGCGACCGGGGTCGTGAAGCCTCTTGCCCGCGATGGAGCCGGCCTTCAGATCGGAGCGCGGCGGTACATCGACGAGATCAGCGTCCGGAGTTGTTTCAGATAGGCCGATGCGATTCCAACGGCGGCCGGATGATCGCGGAGGATCTCGCCTAGCGCGTCGCGGAAGCGATTCAAGACGGTCTCTCGTCCCGGCTGGGACTTGAGGTCCCGGAGCTCCTTCCGATCGGAGGCGAGGTCATACAGCTCCTCGGTCCCGGCGATGTCCAGGAGGTAGTGAAGGCCCTCGTCCATGATGGAGATCGTGAAGCTCCGATGCCGGGGCCCGCGACCGCGCTCGGGGCCGAGCTCCTGGGGGATGTCGACCTCGGAGTAGGCCCGGTCCTTGCGAGGCTCGCCTGAGCCGGGCCCATCTCGCCAGAGATCGGCCAGCGAGGCGCCCGGAAACGGCGAGCGGCCGGCGAGTCCCAGCAGGTCGACCACCGTGGCCGGGAGGCTGCGGAGACTGACGGGCTCGGCGATTGTGCATCCCCGCGGCGCTCCCGGGGCGAGGATCAGCAGCGGGACATGCACCTCGGGCGCGTAGAGGCTGAAGCCGTGATTGAACACGCCATGTTCGCCGAACTCCTCCCCGTGGTCCGAGGTGACGATCACGATCGTGTTGCGGAGCAATTCGCGACGTTCCAGTTCGTCGAGCAAGGCACCGACTTGCCGGTCGAGGGCCGCGATGCAGTTGTCATAGGAGTCGCGGGCCAGCTCGATCTCCCGATCCCCGAGCTTGAGCTTGTCGCGGTCCCAGTATTCCAGGAGCATCTTGTAATCGGCCCGCGATCCGGGCCGGAGCCCGAACGACGGCTGAACCTCCCGCTCGGGGGGCAGGAACGGCTCGTGCGCGTCGAGATAGTTCAGGAACGCAAAGAAAGGGCGCCCGGCCTCCCGCTCCCGATCGTGGGACAACCAGGATAGGAACGAGCGATTGACCTCGCGGGCGTCGCGGGACTGCGACCGAATCCACTTGACGCTGTAGTAATCGCGTGGGTCTCGCAGGTTCTCGAGGAGCCAACGGCCCGGCATGGTGGTGCGCAGCATGGTCGCGAGCGTCAGCGGGTAGTCTTCGTAGTGGACGAACCCGCGATCCATGTTCGATTCGTAACTGCACCAGTTGGTATTCGCGGCGAACCCGGCGGTCAGATAGCCGCGTGAGGCGAGGAACTCGGCCAGCGTGGGATAGGCCGGGTTGAGGGTCGGCTCCCAGTGCGCGCCCAGCGTTGAGGGCCATTGCCCGGTCAGGAACGAGGAGTGGGACGGGAACGTCCATGGGGCAGGGGCGACGGCCCAATCGAATCGCACGCCTTGCTTCGCCCAGCGAGCCAGCTCGGGTGTGGTGTCGCGCGCATGACCGTAGAGCCCCAGGTGATCGGCACTGACCGTGTCCATGACGACCAGCAAGACATTCGGGGCGCCGGCGGGCGGTGCCGGGGGGCGTTGCGCGATCGCCCTGGATTCCCTCAGGGCCTGCCGGCCCAGTGAAACCGCCGCCGTCGTGACGACGAGCAACGCGAGTACGATGAGGCCGCACGACGCGACCCACCGGAATCCGCGCGGAGATTGTGAGACACGCCGGCTGATCAGGCGCGCCGCCCCGACGGCCGCCACCAGGCTCGCGGCGCCGTAGAAAGGCGCACGCAGGAGCGGCCCCCAGATCGCGAGCGTGGCGAACACCAGGCAGGCGGATCGTAGTGAGACCAGCCCCGGCCGCAGCCGGTTCGCGACCGCGATCAGCAAGCCCGGGACCATCAGGACCGCCAGGTTCGCCACCGGTACGACCCATCGGAAGTGCCGCCCTTGCTCGTAATAGAGCGTCGCATGGAAGACGTCCCGCTTCAGGTAGATCATCCCCAGGTCGAGGTAGCCGCCGAGGAGCCCGAACCATGCGGCCAGGATCAGGGCGAACGCCGGTGTGAGTGGCGACGGACTCGATGTCTCTTCGGGATGGGCTAGTGCGGGGTCGGTTTGCATGGTGGCTCTTGGCGATTCTCCGTAAGGGCCGGGGACCTGGGACCGGCATCGTACACACTCAAATGTCGAATCAAGGCTTCAAACGCTGAGGGGTCAGGGGGCCGTTGGTGAGGCGCCCCAGGGCGTCGCGCATGTGCTCGAGCGTCGACCGCCGCGTTGGGTCGGCGGCGAGGTCGTGCTGCTCTTGCCGGTCGTCGCGGGTGTGGTACAGCTCTTCGCGGACCTCGCCTTCGCGACGGATATAGGTCCAATCGCCCTCGGTCAGCGCGGCCAGCGGCCATCGCGGCAGGAACAACTGCGCCGGGTCCGGGTTGAGCGAGTCGAGGGGGACCACCACGGAGAGCGCCCGGTCACGCTCCGGATTCGAGGCGGGCGAGGATCCGCCCCAGAACCGGGCCAGCGACTCTCCGGGGAAGGGGGAATCGGCACGGAGACCGGCCACGTCTACGATCGTTGCCGGCAGCTCCCGCAGGCTCACCGTCACCTCGACCACGCGACCCGAGGGACCGACCCCGCGGGCGGGCGGCAGGATCAGGAGCGGGACATGGAGCTCCGACTGGTAGAGACTGGTCCCATGCCGGTAGACCCCCGGATGCTCGCCGAAGCTCTCGCCGTGGTCGGCCGCGACGATCACCCAGGTGTTCGCGAGGATCCCGAGGCGCCCGAGCTCGTCCATCAACCGGCCGAGCTGTTCGTCGAGATCCGCGATGCAGTTGTCGTAGGAGTCGCGATCGATGAGAACCTGACTCCCGGACGGACGGCCTTGCACCGGCGCGCCATCGTCCATCGGGTCGCTTTCCCGCTCGTCGCCGGGCTGGGCACCGAACCGGTGGAGGCCGCCTTCGGAGAGCTGGTAGGGGTGGTGGGCGTCGTAAAAATTCAGGAAGGCGAAGAATGGCCGCTCGGGCTGTCGACGCCGCGACAGCCAGTCGAGGAACTCGCGGTTGACCACCTCGGCTCCTTTCCGATCGGCCTTGAATAACCACCAGAGAGACTGGACCAACGGCTTCAAGATGTCGAGATCGAACCGGTTTTCCAGGAATCCGTCGATCGCGATCAGGCCGTCGACCGGCCGATGGACCAGGTCGGCCGCCTTGAGGGCGCTGAGCCGAGGGAAGATATAGTCGCGGTAAGCGGCGAAACCCCGGTCCAGCCCGGAGTCCCTGGCGCAATACCAGTAGTTGGCGGCGAAGCCGGCCGTCGCATATCCCCGCGAGCCGAGGAATTCGGCCAGGGTCGGGCGGGCCGCATCCAGCGGCGTGATCCAGCCGACGGACAGCTCGTGAGGCCAGTAGCCCGTCAACATGCTGGCGTGCGAGGGGAGCGTCCACGACGAGGTCGCCTGCACCCAATCGAATCGGACCCCTCGGGCCGCCAGCTCCTCCATCGTGGCACTCGTGGGACGTTCGTAGCCGTAGAGACTGAGATGGTCCGCGGCGACTGTGTCGAGCACGATCAAGAGGACGTTCGGCGAGCCGGTCGGCGGCATCGGCCGAGCATCCTCGCGCCATTCCCGGATCCGGTCCGCGCCCAGGAGGGAGGCCGCGAGGATCGCCACGAAGCCGGCCACGACGGGGAAGCTGATGCGTATCAGTCGCCGGAAACCGTCGGCATGGCGCTCCAGCGCCGGGACCAGCCGCGACGAGGCCCCGAGTGCCAGCAACAACCCGGCCGGCCCGTAAATCCGCGTCGAGGCCGCCCAGAGTGGTGGCAATAAAGTCAGGGCGGCGAGCAGTCGCGGGGCGATCCATCGGGCGCGGTGATGACCCGATCGCCCCAGCAGGAACAAGACCATGCCCGCAACGAGGAAGATCCCCAGATTGGTCAGCGGGATCAGCCAGATAAAATGATGACTCATCCAGTAGAGTCGATTCAGGTCGAAGAATTGTTTGCGGAGGATGAGCGTGCCGACATCGAGGAGGCCCGAGACGAGTCCGCACCAGGCCGACAGGATCAGGAACGCCATCACGCCCGGTCGGTTCGCATCGAGGGCCAACGAGGATGAGCCGGCGGGACTGGTTTGCTCGGAGATCGCAGTCGGAGTGCTCATCAGTGATGCGTCGAGTGCCGAGGGATGTGTTCGATAGGGTGGGGATCGATGGGCATGGCCCACTCCACTTCGGATAGGCCCGGGGTCGTATCCTAACATAGCAACGCCTCGGCCCGCGGGCAAGCCGCCGCGTCTTCGGTGGCGAGCCCGTGAGGGAGGGAATATACTGGCCTCGAGGATCGCCTGGTCTTCGAGTGAATCGTCGTCGCGAAATCACCGAGATCCCGAGGCGAATCGGATGGTCGGAGAAGGGGATGCCAGGGTCCGTAGCCGAGGAAGGTCAGGGCGAGTCGCGAATGCGTCGACGATGGATATCGATCCTGGTGCTGGTCCTCGTCATCGGCGGTGGAGTTTGGTACGGCTGGGACTGGTGGGAGACCCGTCGCCATCGGCGGGCGATCGCCGAGGTCAAGGAGGAGATGAATGGGGATCGATACGGGACGGCCGCGCGGAAGTTGTCCGCGCTCCTGGCCCGGGAGCCCGACTGGGGCGAGGCGGCCTTCCTCCTGGGGACCTGCGAGAAGGCGAGGGGTCGGGACCGGGAAGCCGCCGCAGCCTGGGCGCGTGTCCCGCCGGGCTCATCGTTCGGGTCGCGGGCGATGCAGGGCCTCATGGATCTGGAAATGGAGAAGGGCCGGCTCGCCGATGCCGAGGCGCTGATCCTGCGTGCGATGAAGGATCCCCGGATCGACGGCTCCGGCTTGCCCCTGTACCTGGGCCCCGTCTACTCGCTGGAAGGCCGAGTCGAGGAAGCGGAGAGGGCCGTCGAGGCACGCTGGGATCACCTGGATCGATCGGGCGAGGGCGCGTCGGAGAAGGCGATCAACCTGGTCCGCCTCTATATCGAACTCCGCCAGAAGCCGATCCCGGCCGATGCGGTCGGCTCGTTCCTCGACCAGGCCGGGCGGCAAGCGCCCGATGACGATCGCGTCTGGCTGGGAAAGGCCAACCTGGCGATCCGTGCCGGCCAATATGACGAGGCGGCGCGCCGCCTTGACGACTGCCTGCGTCGTCGGCCCGAGGACATCCCGGTCTGGCGGGCGCGGTTGAAATGGGCCATCGCGACCAACCACGTCGCCGAGGGTCGGGAGGCCATGAAGCACTTGCCGGCCGGGGAGTCGACGCCGGGTGAAATCCATCGGCTGTCGGCCTGGCTGGCGAGGCGTCGCGGGGATCTCGAGTCCGAGCGTCGTGCGCTGGAACGGCTCAGCGAGGCCGACCCCGCGGATACCACGACGCTGGACCGGCTGGCCGAGCTGGCGGACCAGTCGGGCCAGCCAGCGCGGGCCGCGGAGTACCGCGGCAAGAAGGCCGCGCTCGAGCCCCTGTCGGCCCGATATGAGAAACTCTACCGGAGGAACCAGCCGAGACGCGATGCGGCCGAGATGGCCCGCCTGGCCGAGCAACTGGGTCGATGGTTCGAGGCCCGGGCGTTCCTGACGATCGCGTCGGCGGCCGAGCCGGAACGCGAAGACGTTCGACTCGTCCTCGACAGGCTCAACAAGCGCGCCCGGATCGCCGACGAGAGGGGGCGCACCCTGGCGGATCTGATCGCCGAGGATGACCGATCCTCTCTTAGAGATCGTCCTTCTTCGTCTTCGCTTTCAGCTTTCTCAGACCCGAGCGCCAGGTGCGCGCGGCGAGTCGGAACGGGGCACGACCGACCATCATGATGAAGCCGAAGCCGGCGACCAGGGCCGACGCCATGGGGAGGATGACTTCCGGGGCGAAGTAGGCGAAAATCATGGAGAATATCCCGCTCGACGCAGACCAGCTCGGTCTCAGGATTGGGTCGGAGAAAGCTCGGTGGGAGAGGGGCTGATCGCCGCGAGCCGGAGGCCCGCAGGCTTGATTAGAACTTACCAGGCGAACGGTCGATCGGCAAGTTGGGCCATGCGACTAACGCGTACCCGCGTACCGTCGCGATCGATGAATCATTCCTTCTTGCTCTGGGCGGGATCGGGTGGGGTTTGCCGCTCGGGGTTCGTCCCATTGAGCCGGGCCAGGCCCTGCTGCGCCTGGGTGTCGAGAGGGTCTCGCTGGATCGCGATCCGATACCAGATGCGGGCCTGGACCAGTCGGTCGATCGATTCGCAGAGCTCTGCCAGCTTGTCGAAGATCTTCCGGTCGGTCTGAAGGGTATTGGCCGAGTCGACGATGGTCCGCCGCAACTGGTCATGGAGGTAAGCGAGCCGGAGGTATTTCTCGAACGTGGGGTCGCCGAGCTGCCTCAACGCCACACCCAGTCCCTGGAGGGCGTCCCGGTCGTGCGGGTCCCGGCGGATGGCGTCGCGAAAGTACGCCGCGGCACGCTTCGGGTCGCCCTCATACTGTGCCAGGCGGCCCCGGAAGGTATCGAAACCCGGGTAGCCGGCCGGACCGTCCTGGACCAGTTGCTTCGCGGCCGTGAAGTCCCCGCAGTCGAAGGCCATCCGGACGCGGATCGCGCGGGCGTTCGGGTCCGCGTCGCCGAGCGGTCGGAGCGTCTCCTCGGCCCGGTCGAACTGGGTCTGCAACCGGTAGTTGGTCGCGAGCGCCAGTCGCGAGTCGCGGTCGTCGGGGTCCGCTTCAAGCATCAAGACCAGGACCTTGATGGCCTCCGACGGGTCCCAGATCTCGCAGTCGTTCTGGCCCCAGGCGAAGGCCAGGACGTAGCCCATCTCGAAGTGCTGGTCGAGGGCGAGGAAGACGTCGACGCACTCGGCCTTGCGTCGCTGGAGGGCGTAGAGATAGGCCAGTTCGCGATAGGTCTGGATGTGGCTGGGGTCGAGCTCGAGCGCGCGACGGAGCGCCTGATCGGCGGCTCGGGCGTGGTGGCGCGCCAGCTCGACCTGACCGGCCAGGAGCCGGGCCTGGGCGGCGATCGGTGATGAGTCGGGGATCCGATCGAGGGATTTCAGGGCGTCCTCGAGTCGTCCCTGGGCCGAGGCGACCCGCGCGCGGAGCATCCAGTCCAGCGACGTCGGCCGGGTCTCCGCCGCCCGGCGATCGAGGACGGCATTCGCCTGTTCGAACCGCCCGGCGTTGAAATCAGCCAGGGCCACATAGAGCAGGTCGAGGTTCTTCGAGTCCTTCTGCGGACGGGGCAACCAGAGTTTCCAGGCGAGCGCGCCGCCGGCCGACAGCGCGATCGCGAACAGGACGAGCACCAGGGCTCGCCGTTTCCGCCTTCTGGATCTCGGGCTGCCTTGACCAGAACCCATGTCGACCTCCGGCCTCTAACCTACCGGAGTTCTCCATTCGAGACAATTGAGAGTACCTCATCGGAGAGATTGCTCGGTCCCCGGCAGCCTTGGAGAGACAGCCCGATCATTTTCGCGAAGATGATGCCGATGCCAGCTTAGTCATGACATCTTCCGATCGTGGCGAAGAAGTGTTCGTAGAGCGGTTCTATCGATTCGGGGGCCCACCTGCCAGCTTCAATCGATGCGGCACGGCTATGCCACTCGTAGACTTGCGGCGAATCCCAGAGCGACATGATCGCGTCCACCCACGGGGAGACCTCGGCCGGAGTCGGTAGCCAGGGAGTAGCCGATGTCAGGCGAGGCGGGATCGAGATGATCGATCCGGCCTTTCCGAGAGTCTCCGGGACACCTCCTCGATCCGACCCGATCACAGGAACTCCGTTGATCATTGCCTCGATCGCCACCAGCGGTTGATTCTCCGGGACCAGCGACGGCAGAAGGCAGAGCTTTGCGACCCGCCAGAATCTGCGGGGATCGTTGGTGTGTTCGTGGAAGAATACGTTGCCGTGGGAGCGAAGTTCAAGGCCGCAGGCGGCGACATCCTGCTCGGTCCCTCTCCCTTCGACGACCAGGAAAGGGATGTCCGGCCGGCGGCGGCCGAGCTCGTCGGCGATCCGGGCGAAGATGCTGACGCCCTTCTCGATCGTGGGGTTCACAAGGACGACATATGACGGTTGCCGATTTTGAGCGCGAACTCGCCGGTGATCGACGAGATTGGGCAAGACGGTGCAACTCAGGCCGAGCGTCTTCCGATAGTGATCGGCGGCAAAACGTGATGCGACGAGAACGGAGTCAACATCCGCGAACGTGGCGGGATCGCTATAGCGGAGGTTGTGGAGCGAGAAGACGGTCGCGGCGCCGTACAAACTGGACTGACGCACGATCTCCCTCGTCAACCAACCGCCGCCATAGGTGACCATAACCTCGGGCCCGAAAGTCTTACACACCCTATCGAATAATGCGAGAAACGCTTGACACTCCTCGAACTCGGGCTCGCGCGGCATCGAGGACCCGGCGAGGATGCTGACGGGCACGCCGCTGACGACCAGGCGCAGACATTTGGGCGTGATCGGTGTCGTCGCGGAGCCCAGGACGCACACTTCGCTCTTTTGGATTTCCACAGACAGCCCCTGAGCGGTCATGGCCGAGCAAAGGTCGATCTCTCGACCTATCTCGAGGAGCGGGCCGCAGAGCACCTCGACGGCAAAGCCACGCCGGGCCAGGTTTTCCATCATCGCACGGCTTGCGACTGCGGCCCCATTGGCGTCGTCGAGATAGTTGGCGTACGAAACGAGAAGAATGCGCCGGACCATTGCACTCCCCGGAACAATCATGCTTCGATCAATTCCGCAGCACGTGCCAGATCGAAAGCGGGACGAATGTGTCAGGGCCTTTGGCCTGAGGCATGCTATCCCCGCCGATCGCCGCTCGCAGGTCGCCCTGGGGTGTGAAGGCTAGGGCGCGGACACGGCTTCCAGCGGCCTTCGCCTCGCTCATGCGTCGCCCGGAGCCAACATCCCAGACGCAAGCGTGCATGACAAAATCCTTCGCTTCGAATCCAGATCCCTCTGTCCAAGCAAAGGCGAGCCTCGCCCCGTCGCTGCTAAACGCCATCACACTATGACCGTGTCGTCCTGCCCCAGGAGCATGGGTCTCGGGTTCGAATGCACGGAGCACCTTCATCGTCTTGAAGTCCCACAGCATCGGTCTTCCATCCCGGCTCCAGGTTGCAAAGCGACCTCCATCGGGGCTGAAGGTCATCGGAGCCCTGGAATCTCCAGGATCTTTCCATTCGCACACGGGCCCGGCGTAAAAATCGTACCGCTCTGACCGCCCGGCCTCAGTCCGAATCAGTACGCGCGTGGCGTCTGGACTGATCGCAGTACTGAAGAAGGAGGCTCCCGACAGCCGGCTCATCCCTTCGGATATGTTCCCTCTAGTGTAACTCGCCCAGGGGCGCCCACTTGCGGCATCCCAGACCTTTACGCTGCCTCCAGAATCTACGGCCGTAATGAATTGGTGGCCAGCGGCCAACCTTACGATAGACTTCTCGTGACTCAACGGAGGCAGTTTTTCGAAGCCGGACAGCGTGTTCCAGACCTTCACGGTGGCACCCTCTCCGATGACCGATAGGTCCTGGCCGCTGAACTCAGATCCCCCAGGTACGTGTAAGTAATCCTTCGCATTCTTGCGAATCCTCTCACGGATCGGGACGTACCGTGCGAACTCCGCAGTGAGGACGTGCTTGCCCTCCAAATCGAAGCCAACTGTAGTGATATCGTTCAAATATGCTGGGAACTCCTGAGCTACAAGACATGTGTTCATGTGCCAAAGATGCAAAGTCGGACTGGGCCCGCGAGTCTTGATTCGCGGCTCCCGGCCACTACCATCGAGAGACCTGGTATCGACGAGTTGAATGGAGTTGGGTTGTCTCCCGCCCGCGGCCAACAGTCGCCCACCAGGGCTGAAGACGACGGAGTCGAAATGCTCCCGAGAACGCGGCCACTCTAGTGAAACGAATCGATCGAGCTGCCTCGAGTCGATCGATCGAGAGACTCCTTCGTCCTCAGGTTGATCGACTTTTGCCCGAGGCCAAGCCAATCTCGACATGACCGATTCCAGGAGACAGTATGCACCTATGGACTTCATTGCCAATCGCCGATCCATTCGGTGAATCCTCCTACTACAGTGTGATCACAATCTTCCGGGAACTCGCCGGATGAGAGCCGGCTCGGCAGAAGGCCGTTAGGAATGTCTGAGAGGCGTGGAACGACCGTAGACATTCTATCAAAATATAGTTCTGGATGAAGTCTATTCCTCCAGGTCGATAAGAAGAAATCCATCGAGAAACTGAGGCTGATCGGTGGCTCGATATGCCGTGCCCCGTTTGAAAATAGGACATTCACAAGCTGGTTGTCCGTTTTGAATCTCACGATCTCGAGGAAAAATGGTTGTACCGTAAGATTCGTATAAGCTCAATTCGGTTTAAGAGAAAAACTAATCGTTTTGTCTCCAGGTCACTCCACTGACAAGGCCAGTCCACGCAGAAAATTCGTTGCCCCCTCCTGGGGCCGTGGACTGGCTTGGGACTTGAGTATTGTACTGATCCGTCGGCCAGTTGGGGGCTGGGCCGGTAGCAGAGCCCACGAACGACCAAGTCAGTTGCTGCAAGGCGATCCACACGCCACCCGGCGGTTGATACATCAGATAAGTCGTATATAAATCGTCTACACTGAGAGAATTATATGTGTTCGGTGCATTAACCGTCGAGGGGTCGACGACCGTCGTCGTGGCAGAATCGAAGGTGTTCAGGGTCCAACCCTCCTGCCCGTTGATGTTTTGTTGGTCTCCGTTCTCCAGGGTCAGGGTGCTCGGTGTTACGAGTATCATGCCTATCGGATTCGGATCACTAACGCCATCGTCCTTGTATGTATTACCGTTCGTGGTAAAGAAGTACGAGTCGCCTCCCCCAACCTTCTGGCGGTCAATGATCGCCATTTGCATGATCATAAAATTGCCTGAGAATAAATTGCACGTAGTCACGGCTGTGAACGTGGGTATCACGGCCGCAAACTGGACCAAACCGGCCTGGGGCTGATCATTTTGGAACCAAATGCCACCTCCTCCACCGTTCCCCCACATCATACTGAGTGTGGCAGTTGTGGGCCTATGAGACGCAAAGGTCACGTTGGAAGTTGCTGTTTGGTTCGGAAACATGGTGGATGTAACCTTAATTGTGACTGTATACCACTGCTGAGTGGCGCCTACAATAAAGCTATATGTATTGGCGCTGGTAGACGGAGATCTACCAAGTTGCATCGTTGGTGGTGCAGGCGTATCCGAGGCAGGAAGACCGAAATAACTCGCGAAGTCCGAACCCCCGGACCAAGTAAAAGAGGAGTATGTGCTACTCACAGAGAACGCTAACTGGGCACCGACCGGAACTCCTGCCATGTTGTAAGTGTAGTCGGGTGCAGTTCCCTGTATGCCGTTATAGATGTCGGTTTCAGTGATAGCGGGAGGAGGAAGGGTTCCGCCACCAGAGCCCATGTCGGGTGTGAGACCTCCGACCTGATCTGGACGTAAGAGCCGATGGAGCGGCGTCGAGGGGCCACCCGAGATGGCGGGCATCGTCATCGGTCGTATGCCATCGCCCAGGTTGAACGGGCTCATGGTCGCACCTGCCGAGGAAGTGGACGGCTTCGCGGGAGTTGCGGCCGGCAGTGGACTGGTGGCGGGCGCAGTTCGTGCCGGGGAGGGCTGCACCTGCTCGGAGACGCCGTTGGATGTCGAGGCGGGGCCCTTGAGCCGCGAACTTGCCCGGAACGTACTCGTGAAGTCGAGGCTTGAAGGATTGCCAGTTGAGGTCGAGACCGAGGCTGTGGAGTTGGTGTTGGTAACTGCCGGATCGGTCGCTCGATTCGTCTTTGGCGAAGCGGCCGGCGTATCAGAGGCAGGGCCGTTTGGCGATTCCCACTTGAGGGAACCCGTCGGCCTTGGTATCCCTGCGGAAAGAAGGTTCGGGTTGCTTAGGACCGACGCGGAATTAACTTCCCAGTATCGGCTCTGCTTGTAAGGATGGTAGGGGATATGCCAGATTTCCCCCTTGGAGGTCCCAAGCCGTGGCCGTTGCCTTTCCCTATCCCCCGGATGTC
>JBKQHM010000156.1:0-4526 GCA_052148775.1 Isosphaeraceae bacterium
GGCAGCAACCAGCCCTATCCGGCGAACGTGAGCCCGGACGACGGGACGTTCGAGGTGCCGGGTCTCGAGGGACGGGGCATCTTCCCGGGGAAGTATCGGATCTCGATCACCCAGACCCGGCGATCGACTCGAACCGCCACCCCGAAGAAGCGAGGGCAGAAGGTCGAGGATCGGGACACCGACTACTTGGAGGATCGGTATGGCCCGACGACATCGCCCATCATCCGCGAGTTGAAGGTGTCGCAGAAGTTGGACATCGACCTGGATCGTCCCACCGAATCTGCCACTCCTTGAGTACGCAAGTAACCGACGCGGGCGATCCCGCATTTGCGCATCGAGCATGTCACACATTTGAGCCATGGGAGCTCGTCTGATGAGATTCGTTCGTTACCTGATCGTGGGATTGTCCTTCATCGTCTGGAATCCGGGAGTGGGCCGCCCTCAGGACGCGGCGACTCCGGCCGATTCGAAGGAGAAAGCCGGCGCCTTTCTGGTCAAGCCCTTCCTCCAGTTGGGCAATAATGCGGCGGGGGGAGCGGCCGATGGCCTCGTGCTCGCCTGGCAGACCGGCGATGTTAATGCCGACTGGTCGCTCGAATACCGGCCCGGTGCCGATCGCGCGTGGGTCAAGGCCGACGTCCCCGCCATGCGACGGATCGCCGTGTCGGGGGTCCCGCCCCACCGACTCTATCGTGTCGCCCTGAAGGGGCTCGTGCCGGGCCGGCGCTTCGCCTACCGTCTGAAGAAGGCCGGGGAGACGGTCTTCGATGCCGAGGGGCCCAGCCCCAAGGCCTCCGATCAGCCGTATCGTTTCGTCGCATTCGGCGACTGCGGCGTCAACGGGCCCGAGCAGAAGCAGATCGCGTACCGGACTTACCAGGAGCGTCCCGACTTCGTCTTCATCCCCGGGGATATCGTTTACGATCGAGGACGGATCTCGGAGTACCTCGCCAAATTCTGGCCGATCTACAACGCGGACGAGGCGAGTCCTTCGATGGGTGCACCCCTGATGCGCTCGACCCTGTTCCTGGCCGCACCCGGCAACCACGACGTCGCGACCCGGGACCTCCAGCGCTATCCCGACGGCCTGGCCTATTTCCTCTACTGGGACCAGCCGCTCAACGGGCCGCTCGTCAAGGAAGGGAGCTCCCTGGTCCCGGCTCTGAAGGGACCCGAGGCGAATCAGAAGGCCTTCCTCGACGCGGCCGGTTCCGCCTATCCTCGGATGGCCAACTTCTCGTTCTACTACGGCAACGCCCACTGGACGGTCCTCGACTCGAATCCCTACGTCGACTGGAGAGAGCCCGAACTCCGGGCGTGGGTCGAGCACGACCTTGCCGCCGCATGCGGCGCCACCTGGCGATTCGTCGCCTTCCACCATCCCGGCCTCCAGTCGGCCAAGGAGCATTTCGAACAGCAGCAGATGCGCGTGATGGCCGAGGTCTTCGAGAAGGGCCGTGTCGACATCGTCTTCAGCGGTCATGTCCACAATTATCAGCGGTCATTTCCCATGAGGTTCGTCCCCGAGAAGGATGAGGCGGGCAAGCCGGTCCGCATCAAGAGCCTCGTAGGCGGGAAATGGACCCTCGACAAGTCCTTCGACGGGCGATCGAACACCCATCCCGATGGGGTGATCTACCTGGTCACCGGCGCCGGGGGCCAGCATCTCTACAATCCCGAGCAGCAGGAAGACCCCGCCTCCTGGCAACCGTTCACCGACAAGTTCGTCTCGAAAGTCAATTCGCTCACCGTGGTCGACGTCCGCGGCCCGAGCTTGAGCGTCCGGCAACTTGCCGCCGATGGGCAGGAACTGGACCGCTTCACCGTCGAGAAGCGATGATCGCGCTTGATGCAGGGCGGCTCGCCACGGCGGTGGCCTCGAGCGCCCCGTCGATCGGAAGAAACGCACACCCTGGCCGGCCGTCGGCAGACACCACCGGAGACGACTGACACTCACACCCTCCCCACCGGGCCGAAGACCAACCCCCTTCTGCGGATCGGTCGTCGGGGCACGCCCGGTACTCTTGGCAATCGGGAAGTATCTCCACGCCCACTCAGGCCCGAGCCCCGGTCGAACTTCCACCGACCGGGGAGGCGCCCACTTCTGAGTTCGCCCAGAGTTTGGCACGGCATCTGCGTGAGTCTGTGCGGCACGGGTTCGACGTCCGTATGGACTTGGAATCGTACGGCATGCCCACACTCGGCGTTCTCCGGATCCGGCCTTGTCAACACGAACGGGTTAGTTTCATCGTTATCACAATCCCCTTGATTCTGGAGAAACGGGCCGCATACCATCGCCGCGACGGCCCTCGATGCCGGATCGGGCGAGGATGGGTTGACGCCGACGGAAACCGTAGAGTGCAGCGTCATGAGCAGATAGGCCGTTGATCGCCCCGGCCATGGCACATCGATATGATTGATTGGCATGAATAATCAGAGTGATATCGGCGGCGCCACCAGGGGCTTCGACTGTCTTGCCGGCGGCGGCGAGATGGGGGCTCTGATGCGCTCGCGCGATTGGACGAGGACCTCCCTGGGGCCGGTCGACCGGTGGCCCCAATGCCTGAAGACGGCCGTGCGCATCATGCTGACCTCCCGCCAGCCGATGTTCGTCTGGTGGGGCGACGAGCTGATCAACCTCTACAATGACGCCTATCGGTCGATCGTCGTGCGCAAGCACCCCGATGCGCTCGGCAGGCCCGCGGCGGAAGTCTGGCGGGAGATCTGGGACCAGGTCGGCCCGCGCGCGGCGACGGCGATGCTCGAGAACGAGGGGACCTACGACGAGGCCCTCCTCCTGATCCTGGAACGCCACGGATATCCGGAGGAGACCTACTTTACCTTCTCGTACAGCCCGGTCCCCAACGATCAGGGGGGCACCGGCGGGATCATCTGCGCCAACTCCGAGGACACCCCGAGGATCATCGGCGAGCGCCAGCTCGCGCTGCTGAGGGAGCTGGCCGCGCGGACCGCCAACGCCCGGACTTTCGACGAGGCCTGCACGCGCAGCGCCATCTGCCTGCGAACCAACCCGTGCGACCTCCCGTTCGCGATGATTTACCTGGTCGAGCCGGGCAAGCAGCGTGTTACGCTGGCGGGGGTATCGGGGATCGAACGCGGGCATGCCGCGGCCCCCGAGACGGTCGAGCTGGAATCGGATTCCCCCTGGCCTTTCTTCGAGGTCATCCGGTCGAACAAGGCGCACCTCGTCTCCGAACTGGACACGTTCGAGGGCCCCCTACCCTCGGGGGCCTGGAATCGGCCGCCACATCAGGCGGTGGTCGTGCCCATCGTGCCCTCCGGGCAGACGGGCCGATCGGGCATCCTGATCGCCGTCCTGAATCCGTTCCGGCTCTTCGACGACAATTATCGCGGATTCATCAACTTGCTCGCGGGCCAGATCTCCGCGAGTCTCGCCAACGCCCAGGCCTATGAAGAAGAGCGCAAGCGCGCCGAGGCCCTCCCCTCGCCGAGCTGGACCGGGCGAAGACCGCCTTCTTCTCGAACGTCAGTCATGAGTTCCGGACGCCGCTCACCCTGATGCTCGGGCCTGCCGAGGATGCCCTGGCCGACCCGGAAGACCCGTTGCCACCCCGGCAACGCGAGCGGATCGATATCGTCCATCGCAACTCGCTGCGACTGCTCAAGCTGGTCAACACGCTGCTCGACTTCTCGCGGATCGAGGCGGGCCGCGTCTAGGCCGTCTACAAGCCGACGGACCTCGCCGCCCCGACGACGGACCTCGCGAGCGTGTTCCGATCGGCCGTCGAGCGCGCCGGCATGGAGCTCATCGTCGACTGCCCCCCCCTGCCCGAGCCCGCCTACGTCGACCGCGACATGTGGGAGAAGATCGTCCTAAACCTGCTCTCGAATGCGTTCAAGTACACGATGGCGGGGCGGATCACGATCTCCCTCCATGAGGTACCGGCCGGGTTCCGGCTCAGGATGGAAGACACCGGGATCGGCATCGCCGCCGCCGAGCTGCCCCATCTCTTCGAGCGATTCCATCGCGTCGAGGGGGCACACGGGCGCACTCATGAGGGGACTGGAATCGGGCCGACGCTGGTGCAAGAGCTCACCCGGCTCCATGGGGGGCGGGTGGATGTCGAGAGCATCTCCGGCGCGGGGACGACGTTCTCGATCACGATCCCTTCGGGACATTCCCACCTGCCGGCCGACCGGATCGGGGGTACGCGGAGCCTGGCTTCCACGGCGATGGGGGCGATTCCCTACGTCGAGGAAGCCCTGCGATGGCTGCCCGACGAGGGGCGGCACGAGCCCCACGCCGGGCGGATCGGGGCCGATTACGCCGGCATCTCCCGATACGTCGAGGCGGGCGCGATATCCCGGGGTGCCGATCGACCGCGAATCCTCGTGGCCGACGACAATGCGGACATGCGCGAGTACGTCTCGCGCCTGCTATCCGAGCGCTATCCTATGTTTGGGGTGAAGAAGCCGGGGCCGGCTGGTCCTGCGCGCAAAAACCTCTATTTTTCCAGGCTTTTCGCTTGGAGCGAGGTCTCGCC
>JBKQHM010000157.1:0-9859 GCA_052148775.1 Isosphaeraceae bacterium
CGATCCGCCTTGGATCTGGTGGATGATCTTGTTGTCGGCGACGAAGAAGCTCCCCTCGTCGAGATGACGTTCTTGCGGTGGGGGTGTGAAGGTCGGACTGGGTTCGACTTTGGCGGGTGCTGTTTGAATCGGCTCGAATTTGGGGAGTCGAGCGACGGCGTGCTTGAGTTGCTGGGTGAGATCGCCGTTGCTGAGGACGCTGAAACCTTCGCCTCCGTAGAGCGTGTCTTTGCGGGACCATTCGCCCAGGACCATTTCGGGATGGTTGAGAAAGTATTTATTGACCGGAACCTCCGCGCCATCGATCGCAAGCGGGGCGACCCCGAGCCAGTCGTTATCGACGTGGCGGGCGGGCTCACGCCGGTCACGCTTGCGAAGGAAGACGATGTCGGTCACCACGGCGGTTCCTTCTCGTTTGAAGGCATCCGACGGCAACCGAATGGCACCCACGAAGTCGGCTTGGGAGGCGAGATACTCGCGGATCGCGGCGTTCTGTTTGTCGAGCGTGAAATGCGAGGTCACGAGTGCAAGCACGCCACCGGGCTTCAAGGCGTCGATCGACTTGGCGAAGAAGTAGTCGTGGAGCGAATACTTCTGTCCCTTGTGGTCGAGTTTGACGTCCGCGAACGGGACGTTGCCGACGACCGCGTCGATGCGGTGCTCGGGCAGGCGTGTGTCGCGGAAGTTCTCGATCCGGATCTCGTGCTCGGGGTGCCTGAGCCGGGCAATTCGTCCGGAGATGGAGTCCATCTCGACGCCGATGAAGTGTGCGTCCGCCCTGGCGAGACTGAGGAAATTGCCTGAGCCGCAGCCAGGTTCGAGGATCGTCGCCCTGGCGGGGACACCGAGCTGACCGATCGCTTCGTGAATCGAGTGGATGACGGTCGGCGACGTGTAGAAGGCGTTGAAGGTGGTTCGCTTCGCGCTGTCGTACTCGACGGGCGTGAGCAGCGTCTTCAGTTCCTCACCGAGGGCCTCCCATCCGGCGTCCCTGTACCTGCCGGTGATCGGGTCGGGGAAGATCGAGAGAGCGACGGGGCCAAACCCGGAGAACCGGCCAAGGAGTTGCTTCTCCTCCTGGGTCGCGGGGCGTCCTTCGATTTCGAGGGCCTTGAGCGTCCGGACCGCCGTGATGATGTCGCGGGCCTTGGTCTTCTCGCCGCTGGAAAGGAACTCGCTGAGCGGTGGAGCTTTGTTGAGATTTCCGCCACCCTGGGCGATGGCGGTGTTCTCTTCCGCGTTCGTCGCGGTGGGTTTGCCCGCGTCTTCGGTACGTTGGGCCGTGACTTCGCGATCGGGAAGTGATGTTGACTCCCGTGGCTGGAGCGGCGGGTTGATCGCGGGTTCCGGCCCGTTCTGATCCGCGGCCGGCTTGCCATTCGCGTTGTGATCTTGAGCCGGGGCCGGAGCTTGCGTTGGCGAGGAACTGGCCGTCCCGTTCCCATTCGCGAATCGGTCGAACAGGGTCTGCTGCCCACGTCCGGGCCTTACCCTCTCGACGAATGTCTTCGGATATAAGCCATAGCCTGGTCGAGCGAAAGCGGCTCGGTCGCGTCCTGAAGAGACTCGGAGTGCAAACGACTCTCCACTTCGTGGAGAGCCATTTCCAGGGCTTCGCTCGCGATCTGGATCGGGTCGCTGCTGGGTTGCAGGGCTTGGAGTTCCTGCTTCCAGGTTTCGTGCCTCGCCTTCAGGTCCTTGGCGATGGCTTCCATGGTCGGGAACAAGCGGCGGGTCAGGCGAAGCTGTTCGTACAACTCCGTTTGTTGTTCCAAAAGTTCGAGGACGATCGTTTGGTACTTCATTGTTCGCTCCTTGTGAGACTAGGGTTTCGGACGAAGGCTTCGCGAACGGAACGCGCGAGTCAAGCGGAAATAAGGTGGGTTGGTTCCAAGAGGGGGGCTTCTTCGGCATAGAATGCGAACATGAACACCAATCCTGTTCCCGACTTCAATCCTTGACGGAGGGATGCGGTTGTTCCTCCGCTTTTCACGCATCGGCCGATTCACGTAACGCGATGCCGATCATCGAGCAATCTCCCAGATCTGCCCTGTCACCTCGACCGACCTCGGCCATGGTCGCGATCGTGATCTCGCTGTGTCGGCCCGAAGGCGTCTCGCAAGACTTGAGTCGCGGCGGCACCGGCCATGATAATCATCGAGCCCAGGGCGACATACTGGAGGATCATCGCCAACCGCTCGTTGTTGCAATTCTTCGACATCATCTGGGCCTGCGGGCCTAAATCATGCAGAAAATGAGTCGGAGGCACGGTCATTCGTCGAGCATAGCACTTTTGCCCCAATCGCGCAAGTTTATTAACGAACGTTAAGAGTTGCCCCGTACTTCAGCACGTTCGACGATGATCTCGCGAGAAAGGTCCCTGGCAGGCGATGAGAGGGGTCTCCACGGGTAGGGTAGCCGGAACGATCGTTTCGCTGCTCCTGACCCCATTTGCCGGCGATTCTGGGCGATGCCGGTGCGAGAGTCTCCGACCTTTTCCTGAATGCCAAGACGATGATCGCCGCGAGCGATGTCCGTGCCTTGATCCGAATGTCGCGAAAGATCAAGCCATTATCCCCAGGCTCCCGCCGAGCAACTACAGGAAAAAACTATAGGTAATATAACTATAGGTTTTAGGGGGGGGTGATTCAGCGCACATTTTAACCATTACGGGGGGGTGATTCAGCGCACCGAGGGGGGGTGATTCAGCGTGGATAACTTCGTCAAGCTCCCGACTTATCCACAGGGGCGGCCTTCGTATCGATCAGGAGAGACTTAGCTTCGCCTTGCTGATCGGCGGGGGCGATTCTCGGAGGATGATCCCGCCGGGGGAGTCTTCGAACCGGGCCTCGGGATAGACGAGCCAGACCTGGCGGAGGACGTTGCGGAACTCGCGTTTGAAGTCCTTCGCGTTGACGTATTCCTGGCCGAACTGGTCCCGTAGGTTCTCCCAGCTCAGCATGACCCCGTTGGGCTGGCGTATCCGACAAAGCCGATGGGCGAGCCAGGTGTAAATGTCGAGGGCGAGTGCCGAGTGCTTGAGGGCCGAGAGGGCACGGTAGTCGAGGGGCACCGCGTGTTGGGCCAGAGTCTCATAGAAATCGGTCGAGAGTTCCAGGACGCCGGGCCAGAGGGTTTGCTGGATTCCGTCGTTCTGGAGCCATGCCTCGAACCGCTTGATCGGCTTGGCGTCGACGGTGACCACCCTCCCCCCGGACTGCATCCCGATCGTCAGGCGACACGCGGCCAGGGCTTCCATCTGCTTGCGGAACATCGTGTAGCCCCCCCGTTTGCCGCCGTTGGTTTGAATCCCCAGCGTTTGCAGGAAGTGCCGCATGCTATCGCCGAGTTCGACGCGGCGGTTCTGAGTCCGGATCGCCTCACTGCTCAGGTGAACCATCACGAGCCTGGGCGTCGAGCCATAGGGCAACCGTTGGGGCAGCCACTCGCGGCCGTTCCAGAGCTTGCCCGCTTCGAGCAGGATGCTGAACGGGCCGTTGTGCCGCTCGAAGAGCCGAGCCTCGGTGGAACGTCGCGGCATCCCGACCTGGCACATCACGGTGTGCAGGAAGTCGGATCGATCGGGTGGCTCGCTGACGATGCGGTCGTAGGCTTCGACCAGACGATCGGAGACGGGCCGACGGCGGAGTCTCGGCTCCTCGGGTGTTTCTCTCGGGTTCTCAAGGACTTCGATGTCTGGTTGGCTCGCGGTCATATCGGCGTTCCGACCAGTTACGCCAACTCAGGAACGGCCGACGGGGCGAGCGACTCTTGACCTCTCGTCGTGGCGGTTCTTTTCTCCCCGAAGCGATCGAGCAGGAACTTGCGAACGACGTCGGCCATGTTCTCGCCCTGCAAGGCACATTGGCTCTTGACTCGTTGATGCAGCGAAAGCGGGATGTCGATGGTCAATCGCTTCATCGGTTCCTCTTCCGCGAATCGGTTCGAGACCCAATCATCGGACGTGGTCGTGGGGTTCTTCGCGGTCGGCTTGCCGCCGATGGTGATCTTCTTCATGCGGCCATCTCCATGATTTCCCGGACGAGACTGAGAACCTCCTTACCGGCTGGGTGGTCCGGGGCCGTCTCGAAGACCGTTTGCCCCTGGGCGGCGGACTCGGCCAAGACGACCCGCTGACAAATCGCGGCCTTCAAGACAGGAATCGGATAGTCGCTCAAGGCGTCGACCACGTCGCGACCGAGGGCCGTGTTCACGATCTTACGATTAATCGCAAATGCGGATTTCAGGCTCGGCTTGAACACCGACGCCTCGTTCATCAGGTCGACGATTTCCTTGGCCGCCCACACGTCGTAAGGGGACGGCTGGACCGGAATCAAGACGAGGTCGCTGGCCATGATGGCGGAGCGGGCCACGTCGTAGACTCGCGGCGGACCGTCGATGATGACCACGTCATAACCCTGGGCCAGGGCCGGAAGCTCTTTATGGATCGAGGCTCGGGGGAGCCCGGCGACGGAGAAGAGCGGTTCGCTCGTTCGAGCGGCCGCCCAATCGAGGGCCGAGCCCTGGGGGTCGGCATCGACCAGGAGAACCCGATGCGTGTGCCGCGCGAGCACGGCGGCGACGTTGATGGCGAGCGTGGTCTTGCCTACACCCCCTTTTTGGTTGAGAAAGCTAACGATCATGAATACCTACCAGAAATAAGTTTGTGCGGAATTCCGACTCTCCGTGTATCACCATTTCCACAAATGATCAAACACAGAATTGTCAGAAGGCGTCTTCACGGAAATGCAGAGATACGGAAAGGCGATTTCCACGATTTCCCGGGGAAATCCTACCTGAGCAAAGCACAGGGAAGACGCCTGACACAAAAATAAGCTACCAAGGTTAATACATTTTACACTTCAGTCTTCTGAATGGTCCCCCCCGATGGCGGAACTCCATTTCCCGTTCCACCGCGTTTGGCTTCGGTTCAAAGCACGATCAGTTTCGATCGACGCCAGGGCCGGTTTAGAGCCTTCGTAATGGTCCGAGCCGGAGCTTTCATCCCCGATGATCGAGCAGAGCATCGACTCGATGAACGTCGAGGGCATCCCGTCTCGTCGTCAAAGCAAGAAGGCCGGAGCCGTCTTTTCCAGCCATGCCTTGAGAGCTTCGTGGGACTCAAACTCAACGACCTCGATGCGATCGATGGTGGGGCCGGACTCGCCGATCTGACGAATCTCGTCCTCGTTCATTTCCCGGACCCAGACCACGCGGTGCTTTTGGAGCCCAGCGGAGGTCAGGTTGATCGTGCTATCGGTGAGCGGCCGGTCGAGATTACTGCCACGGATCAAGACCAGGTAGACGAGGTCACCCGAGAACTTCAGAAGCAAGCCCTCGGAGGGGTTGAATTCCCAGTTGCCAAGCCAGCCGTAGGGGAACCAGGTGCTGTTGCCATCGCGAAAGCGAAACTCGAGGGCATCGGCCCGTTCGCGGATTCCTCGAAGGTAGCCAAACGCGGCGCAGCAGGCTTCGATGGCATCGGGGTCGCATTCTTTGCCGGGCGGAATAGCCGATCGAGCGGAGGCGTGCGACTTCCGTTCCAAGCGTTCCTGGTGGGTGGGTTTATCATCGCGCATTGTCAACCTCCCTGTCTGCGGCGGATTCGCTGCCGACCATGGAATGGTGGGAGTTTTTCCGCGTTCCGAACGGCGACGCTCCCTGGCTGAACGAACGCCCAGAGACTGATGGTTCAGCCAGACCAGCCTTTGTCCGCGAGGCTTCGCCGATCGCGGTGGCCGACATCGGATCGTCGGGACGACGAATCGCCTTGAGGAGTTCCTCCTTGTCGTCGGTGAAGATCAGGACCTGCTCTTTGCCACGGGTCACGGAGACGTAGGCCGTCCTTTGATCCGTGGTCGCCAGCGAGCGCCCCGAAAGGGCAACGAAGACCTTATCGACGGTCGCCCCTTGGCTCGCATGACTCGTCGTGACGTAACCGTGAGCGAGATGCCCAAAATCTCGATCGATGACCCAATCGTGATCGACGACGATGTCGCCCTGTTTGGTGAAGCCGCGGACGGTCAGTAGCGTGCCATTGCTAAGCCGATGTTCGCCGTCCTTGGTCTTTCCCCCCGCCGTGATCCGGACGCGGTCGCCGACCGCAAGGGCCAGCGGAGCAGGCCGATAAACCTCGAACCAGTTCGCAAGTTCGATCGGTGGCCGAGCTCCTTCGCGCGCGATGAGACGAGCGCCTTTCTTGAAGCCCTTCGCATTCTGGTGGAACAACACGAGGTCGCCAGGATTGTATTCCGTGACGTCGGTCTTTTGGGCCTCGGTGAGATGGGTCGGTATCCACGAAGTGATGACTTGCTCTTCACCGAGCTTCCCCTGCATCTTGAGTCTCTCACGAATCGCGTTCGTCGCTTGGGCCGCCTCTGCGTGGGTTGAAGACACGACGAGAGCGGACTTGTTCTTGCCGTCTTTCTTGCGTTCCGAGACGGCTGCCAGGTAGGCGTTGGCGAGTCGCTGATAACGCTCGTCGTCATCGACTTCCTTGATCCAACCGAGCTTGTCCAACTCCTCAAAAGCTTCGTCCGTGCGGCCTTCGCTCAGAGCTTTCGCGGCCTTCTTGTAGTCGCCGCTCTGGCGAAGAATCTCCGTGACCTCCAGGACGGGCAACCCCGCGTTTTCTTCAAGCAACCTCAGAGGTTCGCCAGCGTTGACACTCCGATGCTGACCTCGGTCCCCGACGAGAATCACGCGGGCGTTGAGATCGTCCGCCACCTGGAAGATCCTCCACATGTCGCGCGTGCCAAGCTGACTTGCTTCATCGACGAGGATCACACCATTCCTCGCCTTTTCCTGCATCTTTTCGTCCTTCAGGAACCTGGCGACCGTGTCGGCCTCGGCAAAGCCTGCTTCTTGCCGCAGGACCTCGCGGCTGGCCTTCACCGACTGAGCAATCGCGACCACGGGACGGCCCAACTCGACCAGTGCCTCGCCGATCTCATGCTCCAGGGTCGTTTTCCCGGTGCCGGCGACACCCCGGATTACCATGACCTGGTCACGCGAGCCGAGCACATGGCGCACGGCCGCCTTCTGCCCCTCGTTGAACCAAGTTCGCGCGACCGGCCGCGCCGGATCACCCAACGGTCGCCAACGCCCCCGCCCCTCACGAGCGAACGCCAGGAACTGGGATTCGAGGGCCAACATCTCCTCGGTCGTCGCCACAGCCCGACCATTGACTTCGTCCCGGATCAAGGGTCGTTCTCGAAGCTCTTCGGCGGTTCCCTCGACGCTCACGGAGCCGAGCCCGCGTTTCAGGGCCTCCGTCAAGAGTTTACGTTCGGCCACGACCGCCTCACGGACGTAGCAGTGGCCGATCGCGTGATCGACGGCCTGGGCTTCGCTTGGGTGCGGCCGTGGTCCCACGGTCTCGCGACGGAAAACCGCGTCGAGTTGATGACGGTCTTCTGGGCTGAGTCGTTCGTTCCATTCCCGACGTAGCAAGGCCCAGGAGAGCGCTTTGCCTTTCTTCTCTCGAGTTTCCGCCCCCAACTCCGCCTTGCGGTCCGGATCATCAATCCCCAGTTCCGCCGCCGCCGTCTCAATGAGAGTCGTCCTCCGCGAGAATCGCTTGAGAACGTCTCTCGGAATGCCGGTGATCTCGAAGTCATCGCGTTTTCGATCGACGCCGAAGCCCAGGTCTTGGATCTTGTTGGCAAGTCGCACTCGGAACGCCGCCTGGAAGTAGGGCGCGTCCCTCTTCAACTCGCGGAACTGACCAGCTTTCCAGCGGTCTTCCTCCTCATCGAACGTGGTATTGAAGACAAAGACATGGGCGTGAAGGTGCGGGTCCGGAATCCCTTCGACTGGCCTCGAAGTCGAATGAATAAACTCCGCCCAGGTCATGTTGCCGGTCGTGCGATCCACATCCTTGCGGTCTCTGCGAACCCTCGTTTTCATCTCGGCCTCCATCTCACGCATCGTCTCATCGACCGCCTCGCGGAACGCTTGAAGGATCTCTTGATCTCCAGTCATCCCGTAAAGCAGCGAGACCGACTTGGGGACCGAGAAGGTGAAGTCATACCCGACGGTCCGCTCGGAACGGGTCAGGACCGTCAACGGCTCACCCGTCCTCGGGTCGAGGTTGTCGCACAGACGCTCGAAGGCGAACTTATCGACGGTCCCAGTCAACCCGAGCCGCGCAGCTCCCTTGCCACCCCACAAGCCGACCAGTTCTTGTCCTTCGCTGTAGTAGTCGGCCGTGGCGTAATACCGCTTGGCGTTTTTCGCCGAATCCTGTTGGGAGATACGGAGCATGCCAACGTTAGGATATCACCAAATCGTTAACGATAGGTTAACACCGTCTTGAAGCGCGAGCCGGGCTGTCGCGGTCTGGGGACTTTGTTCGTGGAATCCCCTTCCGCGAAACGCGGGCGCGTTTCTCGGCGGAAGGGGTCGAAGACGTCCAATCTCTGGGAGGAGGCCGTCAAGGACGACCGAAGCGGAGGGGCACCCGGTCTGCACAAGCGAGGTTCTGAGAGCGCGGAAGATTGGGGAGGAACCCGTGAGGTCCCCTGGCACCGATCCTTGACGGACGGAGGCATTGGGACGTTGATCCCAATCGACGGCGCTTTGTCTCTTAAGCACTCGTTAATGGCCTGTAGGTTATTATGAGCGATCAACGCAACGGTGTTTCCATCACGATCAGGAGGTTCTATGAAGACTCTTACCAACAAACCTTTGAACTGGCTGAAAGTCTCCCGCCAGGCCCGACGGCATTTCGACGAGGACGAGCTTCGCAACCTCGGTGAGTCGTTGAAGGTCAAACAAGTTCAGCCGATCGTGGCCCGTCCAGACGGAACGATTATCGCCGGCGAGCGACGCTATCGAGCAGCGATGCTCGCCGGCCTCAAGGAACTCATGGTCATCATCAGCGATGAGCCACTTTCCGAGACTCAGATTCGAGTCTTGCAACTGACGGAGAATCTTCATCGAGCCGACCTGCGCGATGGCGAGAAGTTTCGGGCGTGCGAGGAATTATCCCGCCTGAATCCCAACTGGACGAATAAAGAGCTGAGCAGCCAGTTGCACTTGAGCGAGTCGGCGATCACCAAGTATCTCTCCCCGGCACGCTGCATCAAGGAAGTCCAAGACGCCCTGGAAGACGGGAGAATCGGCATCACGACCTGCTATGAGATCAGCCGTGTTCCTGCCGAGCATCAATCGGAATTGTTGCGGCTCAAACTCTCGGGCACGTCTCGCGACGGCCTCACCGAGCACGTCCGCAAGCAAAAGAACCCGGACCATGCCCAAGCTCGCTCCAAGCGGATCAGTTGCCAGTTGCCTTCGGGTGTGAGTGTCGTCGCGTCGGGTGAGGCTCTATCGCTCGACGATCTGATCACGGCACTGGGAGAGGCTCAATCCGAGGCGAAGCGCGCCCGCGATCAAGGTCTCGACGCCCGTACGTTCAGCGCGGTGATGAAGGACAAATCAAGGAAGCTCGCCTCAGCGAAAAAGTCGCCAGGCTGAGCATCCTTAGCCGTGGGTGCCCATATTGGGATTCCAGCCGGAGTTTCCGTGTCGCGTTGGCTGGACGGCTCCTCTATTTGATCAAGAGAAGGTAATAGATCGTTCCGAAGAGGGTTGCCAGTCCCGACAGGACAAGTAGGCCGAGCATCGCTTCGATCGCGAGCCGAACCTTTGGGCACCTCCGCTCGATTACGTCCCAGGAGAAAACGACTCCCCAGATCGAGATCACGACCACGGCCAGAGCGTGATCGTGCCCCGTGCTCCGAGGAAAGGACTTCGGCTCATGAGGGGAATTTGGTGGTGCCCTCTTGACAAGATGACCATCTCCCGTTTTTCTACAAATTGGATCGGACTGCCATTACGGAATCTGCACCGAGGCGAC
>JBKQHM010000158.1:0-15031 GCA_052148775.1 Isosphaeraceae bacterium
TCGTCGCCTCGGTGCAGATTCCGTAATGGCAGTCCGATCCAATTTGTAGAAAAACGGGAGATGGTCATCTTGTCAAGAGGGCACCACCAAATTCCCCTCATGAGCCACATGGGATAGGATCATCTGACCTCTCCACGGCCTCCTCCCCGCACTCCTGCGATCGACCCGTTGCGCCCGATCCCGCGAGGTGGAACCGAAAATCGCAGAACGGCGCGCCTTCCATGATGGTCTGGGTCCGGGTCAGTTCGATCGCCGGATTGAATCCCTGTGCGAGCGTGTAGTCGCGCTGGCACGAGAGGCCGGCCCCCAGATCGGCAAGTCCCAGGGCGCGATACATCTCGGCATACCGGCACCGGGTGACATTGAACGCCAATCGCGCCGGCGATTGCTCCAGCATTTCGAGCTCCAGCGCGCCATTCTCCCGCCATCGATCCAACGATCGGGCGAAAGCCTCGAGCGTTTGCTCGCCGAGCAGTCGCGCCAGGTCGGCCCCGCTCTCGCGGGCCAGTCCGCGAATCACCTCGGCGACGATCGCCAGGGTCCGCTCCTCGCCGAGCTCCTTCTCGAAGGCCCTGACGAGCGGCCCGACGATCCGCGCCTCGATCTTTCGCTGTTCGAGCAGAGGAAGCTTCGTCTTCTCAACGCCCATGGATTGGTGACTCCTGGCCTCGGCGGCGCGAATCGGCGGAGGCTTCTCCTGCCGGGACAAGATGAAACACGCTCAGGATCGATCCTGCACGATCCTCCTCGATGATTCTATCTCGCCGGAAGACGGAATCGACGGGCCGAGTCTTGTCCGGGAGCAGGGATCGTGCCGATACTGACAGCGTTGTTCCCCGCGGGGTGCATTCCAATCCCCTCGTCTCGATCCGATCGCCAGGGTTGATGCGTACGATCCCGATGCTCGCTCACACGATGGCCTGGCTCGTCCTCTCGGCGATCACCGTCCGGTCCTGGACGGCTTCCGACCGGGTCTTGCGCAACTCGATGGCCGGCCCAAGCAGCCTCGCGCGGGGAGACGTAGTCTATCGGGTCAGCGACTCACGCCGAGCGACGCTCGACGTTTATATCCCCCCGGGAAGTTCCCTGCCGGCAGCCCCAGGCCTACGACGTCCTGCCATTCTGGCCATTCACGGCGGAAGCTGGATCGGCGGATCGAAGCGATCCTTCCGTCCCGACGAGCGCAACACGATGGTTTCCCGCCTGACACGGGAAGGCTATGTCGTGATCGCCGTCGATTACCAGCTTGCCCGGCCGGACTCTCCCGGGTGGCAAGGTGCGCTCGAAGACCTTCGCATCGCCGTGCAGTGGACCCGACAAAACGCCGATGAACTCGGAATCGACCCCGATCGCATCGTCGCCCTCGGACAGTCTGCCGGGGCCCAGCTCGCCGCGCTCCTCGGCACCCTTCCCAACCCGGCCGATCAGGATGGGACCTCCTCCCGGGTCTGGGCGGTCGTCAACTTCTACGGCCCCTCTGATCTCAACCGCCTCGCCGAGTCGCGCCGTCGCCTGGCGCATGATCCCACCCGGGTCTTCCTCGGCGACCACCCGACACCGTTTCCCGCTCGGGCCGCCGATGCGTCACCGATCACCCACGTTTCGCCCGACGATCCCCCGATGCTGCTCCTCCACGGGAGGAACGACACGTGGGTCCCGCTCGAGCAGTCGGAACAGTTCGCCAGGAAACTCACGCAAGCCGGAGTCCGGAATCGACTGATCATCGTGGATGGAGCCAGCCATGGGTTTGGAGCCGAAGTGAGGACTCAACCCGAACGCGATCTCTTGCCCGAGATCTTTGCCTTTTTGGAGAATGTAGGGAATGATCGATCTAGGAAAATAGCCAGACTGCGCTAGATCTAGAGCGATACCTATCGAGCCCCACATCAATGCAATCAGTTCCTGGGCGATTCCCTCGTCACTTACGGGACAGGTTCGGTCACAGACACGATTGCGGGAGACGTCGAAACCGAGCGTTTCGTCCGGATGCGGCCGAATCGCTGGAAGGCCGAGCCTTGATGTCGGCCGTCGTCCCGGATGGTCGTGCCGCGACCGATCCGGCATTGCACGACTCGGTTTCGGTTCCGTTCAGCCGGGTGCCGATCGCGAGGCGATCGGGTCATGTACGAGTCGAGCCTGGCCTGATCGAGGAGTCGAACGTGCCCTATCCGACCCCGGCCGGGCCGAATGAGAGTCTGAACGTTTACCTCCCGCCGGGCCCCGTCCCGCCGGGTGGTCGTCCGGTCCTGATCGCGATCCACGGGGGGGGATGGCGAAGGCTCGACAAGAACGGCTATGGCGACCGGATCGCCAGTGCGTTCGTTTCGCGCGGTGATGTGGTGGTCGCGCCGAACTACATGCTGTCGGCGCCCGGTCGTCCGAGCTGGCCCGTCAATCTGGACGACGTCCGATCGGTGGTGGCGTGGGTGCGTACCAACGCGGACGTATTGGGGATCAACGTGAACGAGGTGGCAGCGATCGGTGAGTCGGCCGGCGCCAACCTGGCGGCGTTGCTCGGCACCGACCCGGGGCCCCCCGAGGGCGGGATCTCGACTCAGGTCGAGGCTGTGATTGCCTTTTCGACGCCGACCAATTTGAGTGTCCTGGGCGCCGAGAGTCCCTATGCCGGCCTGGCCGCCTCCCAGTTCCTCGGAGGATCCCCCCAGGAGGTGCCCGCCAGTTATGAAGCGGCGTCCCCCATCGATCATGTTGCGCCCGGCGACTCGCCGATGCTTCTGGTGCACGGTCTGGAGGATCCCCTCATCCCGGTCAGTCAGTCCGAGACGATGGCCGCCGCATTGACGGCCGCGGGGGTCCGGAATCAACTCATCCTCGTCCCGGGCGGCCACGATCTGGATTTTCCGGTGCATTATGCGAATTTGATCCCCCGGCTCCTTGAATTTCTTGGGACAACCTGGAACGATGAGTGAATCCCATCTTGTTTTGTTAGCCACGCACTCACGAATTGGAGATCGGTAGGACCAGCCCGGGGCTGGCTGGGGCGTTCCCAATCGTCTGACGGAGATGCATCGATGTCGGCCGCAGTTCATCTCGTCGGTCTGAGTTCGTCGGTGCCGGGTGCACTCGACCTGACGATGGAATTGGATCGCGTCTTGCAGACCGCCAACGACCGGCCCGACAAGGACACGCTGCCGGCCCTCGCCGACCCCGCGGCCGATCATGGTGACCTGGAACTCCAACGCCGCCGGGATGATGTCGAGGAGAAACACCAGCGCATTCGCAACTTCCTCGACGCGACCGGACATGATGCCGTGGTGCTCGGGATGGCCGACTCCGTCGCCTGGTTCACCTCGGGAGGCGACCTGGGCCAGGATCTCTGTTCCGGTTCGGGTTCCATCCTCCTGTTCATCAATCGCACCTGCCGGGCGGTGATCTCCGATAACGTCCAGAGCAGCCGGGTGTTCGAGGAAGAGCTCGCGGGGTTAGGATTCCAGCTCAAGGAGCGGCCCTGGTATGAAGATACTTTCCAGGTCGTCGCGGAATTGTGTCATAATAAGCGAGTTGCGACAGACCTGGGGGGCGGCTGTTCGCAGGTCCGCCGCGAGGCCGATGCGCTGCGTGCCCTCCGACGCCGGCTGACGGGCCTGGAACGGCAACGGCTCCGCGAGTTGGGCAGGACCCTGAGCCTCGCTGTTGAGGCGACGTGTCGTAACTTCGATCGAGGCGAGCGCGAAGCCGACGTGGCCGGGCACCTGGCCCACCGGCTGATCCGAGAGGGTGTGGTTCCCGTCGATCTGAGGGTCGCCAGCGACGATCGACTCGCCCGGTATCGCCAGCCCACCTTCAAGGCGTCGCCGATCCTCAAGCGTGCGACGATCGCTGTTACCGGCCGCCGGCATGGCCTCTGTGCGTCGGTCACGCGAACCGTATCTTTCGGGCCGGTCGACAGTGAGCACCGGGCCCATCATTCGCTCGCGACCATGGTCGACGCCACCTGTATCTTCTTCTCTCGCCCGGGCGAGGCGGTCTCCGAGGTCTTCCGACGCGCCAAGCGGATCTACGAGAAGTTCGAGCACCCGCACGAGTGGACCCTCGATTATCAGGGAAACGTCGTCGGTTACGCGCCGAGGGAAGTCCTTTTGAGGCCCGATAGCACGCTATCCCTCGAGTCGGACATGGCCCTGGCCTGGAGTCCCAGCGTGGGGTCGGCTCGCACCGAGGACACGGTGGTCATCGATTCCCGCGGTTACGAAGTCGTCACCGCGCCCCAGAACTGGCCGCAACTCGATGTCGCCGTCAAGGGGTTCATCATCCCAAGGCCCGGAATCCTCGAACGCTGAGCTCCATTCCTACAAGCCCGAAGCGCCAGCGAGTGAATGGCTCAGCCTCAAGACGGCGGCCAGCGACGCTCCGGTCCATTCCGACAAGCCCGAAGCGCCAGCGAGTGAATGGACAGCGGGAATACACTCGCTGGCGCGTCGCGATTGTAGGATAGGAGGGTCCGCGCAGGCGCAGGTGTCGAGTGTACTCGATGCAAGCGCGAAGCGCTGGAGGCGGATGACCCGGGGGCACGTGTCATTCGTTACGTTGTGACCGTATGATGATCGACGGATCCTCGCGGATCACGATGCGCACCTCGACGTGAGTCAGGTAGCTCAATCTGCGCATCAGATCCTTGCTCGTGGGGTCACCCCGAGGGGCCGTACACCTGGGAAGAAAGGAAGAATCCGGATGAAGGGACGATGGCCGTTGTGGCTGTTCATTTTCTTTGCGGGGCACGCCCTCGTCGATCCGGCTCGGGGTTCGGAGCCTCCGAATCCGTCGACCCGGGCCGATCATCCGCCTCGTAAGGTCGTGGTCGGTACGGTTGTCTTCCGGCCATATGGCAAGTATCCGGGATTGGCGGAGCGGTTGAAGGTCCTCGGTGGCCTGGTCGATGCGATGGCCGAAGAAGCGACGCGGACCTATCCCGGACGCGGACTCGACCTGGCGGTCCTGCCCGAGACCTGCGTGACCGACAACCAGGGGCCGGCATCCCACCGGGCCATCCCGTTACGCGGGCTGGTGCTGGAAACCTTCGGCGGCCTGGCACGTCGGCACAAGACGTACCTGGTCGTCCCGATGGATCTGCTCGAGGAGGGTTCCTCCGGCCCGGTCTTTTCCAACGCCGCCGTCCTCCTGGATCGTCGGGGGGCCGTGGCCGGCATCTATCGCAAGGTGCACCCGGTCGCACTCGTCGGCCACGATGACCTTGAGGATGGCATCGCGCCGGGATCCGAATTCCCGGTCTTCGCCTGCGACTTCGGCAAGCTGGGTATCCAGATCTGCTGGGACATGACATTCGACGACGGCTGGCAAGCCCTGGCGGACAAGGGTGCGGAGCTCGTCGTCTGGCCGAGCGCATCGCCGGCGACCGCCCTGTCGGCCGCCCGCGCGGGCCGGCATCGCTATTTCCTCGTGTCGAGCTGCTGGCGCAACAACGCGACGATCTATGAGCCGACGGGCCTGGTCGCGGCCCGGGTCGAGTCGCCCGACAAGCCGCTCGTCCGCGAGATCGACCTGAGTTACGCCGTGCTCGGCTGGTCGGCCCACCTGCGCGACGGCAAGGCCTTCCGGGACAAATACGGAGACCATGCCGGCTATCATTACGAGACCCGTGAGGATCTCGGGATATTCTGGTCCAACGATCCCGCGACTCCGGTCGGCGAGATGGTCCGGGCGCTGGGCCTCGAGGAGATCGACGTCCAGATCGCACGCAACCGACGGCTGCAAGACGCGGCGCGAGGCGGCCCAGCCCGTTGAGGCGACCCGGTGCAGGGCAGGGGCCGGTCGAGCGTCCGATCGAGGAGACGAGCGTGTTTGGCTTCTTCAAGCGACAACGTCGAGAACACCTGCGATCCGCGCCGTTCCCATCGGCATGGCTCGAGATCATCGACCGGAACGTCCCGTATTACGCCCATTTGCCGGAAGCCGATCGCCGGGAGCTTCAGGTTCTCGCCCAGGTGTTCCTCGCCGAGAAGAACTTCGAGGGCTGCGGCGGACTCGAACTGAACGACGAGATCAAAGTGACGATCGCCGCCCAGGCCTGCGTCCTGTTGCTCCACAGGGTCACCGACATTTTCCCCCGGCTGGCGTCGGTCTTGATCTATCCGTCGGCCTACGTCGCCAAGGCTCTTGAGCCGATCGGTGGCGGGGTCGTGCTGGAAGGCGAGCAGGTCCGGCTGGGCGAGGCCTGGAAGGACGGCGTGGCCATCGTCTCCTGGGACGATGTCCGGGCGACGATCCGGGGGCACAACCACGGCAAGAACCTCGTACTGCACGAGTTCGCCCACCTCCTCGACATGGAGGATGGGGCCGCCGATGGGACCCCCGTGCTCCAGCACCTCGCTGACTACGAATCCTGGACCAAGGTCATGGAGGAGGAATTCGAGCAGCTCAAGAGGCATGCCAGCCTGGGCCGTTACACGGCGCTGGATCCTTACGGAGCCACCAATGCCGCCGAGTTCTTCGCCGTGGCGACGGAAGCCTTCTTCGAGAAGTCCGGCGTGCTCCAGAAGCGGCATCCCGAGTTGTACGAGCAGTTGCAATCGTTCTACCGACAGGATCCGGCCCGGCTTCGGCCGCACGGAGAATCGCCCGTGCCCTGAGCGCGGACCCCTCCGTCAAGCGGTGATGGCCGCCGTGCGGATCGGGAATGCACCTTCGCGATGGCGACGGGCCTGCTCGACGTAGTGCCGCCAGCCGTGCTCCAGCCGCTCTCGCGTCGACTCGTCCACGGGGCGCACAATGCGCGCGGGGACGCCCACCACCAGCGAACCGGGGGCGACCTCCATGTTCTCCAGCAGCAAGGCCCCGGCGCCGATGATGGAACCCCGCCCCACCCGGACGCCGTTCAGCAGGATCGCCCCCATTCCGATCAGGCACTCATCCTCGATAATGCAGCCGTGCAGGATGACCCGATGGCCCACGGTGACCCGGTTCCCGACCGAGCAAGGGACGCCCGGGTCGGCGTGGATCATCGTGAGGTCCTGGATATTGGTCTGCTCGCCGATCGAGATCCGGTCGGTATCGCCGCGGAGCACCGAGTTGTACCAGACGCTCGACTCCGCCCCGAGATGGACGTCGCCGAGAACGATCGCCCCGGGGGCGATGAAGGCCGTCGGATCGATCATGGATGGACTCCTACAATCTGGCCGCGATGGTCCGTCCATGGACCGTTGAAGAGAGTGCAGGAAAGGATTCGCAGGCGAGGGCCGACCCACACGTGATCGATGTCGTAGACGGGGAGCCAGGCCGGGAACGTCGCGCGCCAACCTGAAGACGAACGGCCCGCCAGTTGATAGCCCTGATCCGCCAGCTCGTCAAAGCCGAGGCTGCGGCTTGGGGTGTTGAAGTCGCCGACGACGCAGTCGTACGGCCGACCGCTCGACGCAGACTCTCGGCAAGCGTCGGCGATGGCGCCGAGGAAGGGCAGGCGGGAGCGCGACGGCGAGCTCACGCCGTCGACGACCAGGAGCCGATAGTCGCGGCCACGGACCTCGGCCGTCACGCTCATCGCGACCCCGCCGGGGACCGGCACACGCCCTTCCAGACGGACCGGCCACCGGGAGCACACCACCATCCGGTACCAGTAGGGACGCCTGGGATCATGGAAGATCCCGACATAGGAGGTTCCGGCACCGAGGTCCGTGGCGAGCTGTCCGAGCCGCTCGTCGGCCGGGGCCTCGCTCAGTACGATCAGATCGGGATGACGGTCGACGATCGCGGCGCGCTGAGTCTCCCAGGCCATGGGGCCGCCGATGCGTCCTCCGCCCCACATCACGTTCCAGTGGAGCAAGGTCAATACCTCTCCACTGGCAGGGCTCTGGGAGACAGCCCCGTGGCCCACCATCGAGATCGTAGACCACCCGATCGCGACCAGGCCCAGGATCGTCAAGCTGAATCGAAATCGCGGCAAGGTCCGACCGCGAGCGTACAGGTCCAGCGCCAGGACGACAATTCCCATCGGCACCAAAGGGATATACATCATCAACGCCGTCGCAACCGACCGATCACGGATCGCCTGGCCGGCCAGACCCGCGACGATCGCGATGCCCGAGCCCATCGCCGCGATACGGGCGACGGATCTCGCCAGTGGTCGGAGCCTCGAGCTTCGAATTTCGGTCGCGAGACTGTCGGACATCAAATCATCCCCAGGACGGTTGGTCGATCAGGTTCGATCTCCTACCGGTTCAGCCAACTGACCATCGCGCGGGTGACCAGGTCCGCGGCGTCCTGCTGGACGAAATGGCTGGCTCCCGGGATCGTGACCAGGGTGAGATCGGCATCGATCCAGTTCCAGGTATCGTTGAGCGCCCCGCCGAGCAGCGCCGGGTCCTTCAGCCCATGGATCAGGAGGACCGGACACTTGACCGCCGGGAACTTCATCTCCGGCGGCTTGGGAGCGTCCTCGGCCTTGGAGGCATCGGGAATCCGCGGATAATTGGCCTTGTAATAGTTGAGCATGCCTTCCATCGAAGAGCGCTTGAGCGCGGCGAGGTAGACCTTGCGGGCCTCCGGGTCCTTGACCCAGAAGACCAGGAGCTCGGCCGAGATCTTCTTCGCCGCGTCAGGCTGCTGGAAGTTGCGGGCGTACTGGCTATTCTTCTGCTGCTGGGGATTGTTCGCCAGTTCGCGCAAGAGTCCGCGCGGGTGCGGCAGGTTGAGGACGATCAGCCGGTCGGTCAGCTCGGGGTGAGTCATGGCGAACGTCCAGGCGACCATGCCGCCCCAATCGTGCCCCACGATCACCGCCTTGCCGTTCGTGAAATGCTTAACCACCGCGAGCAGGTCGCCGACCAGCTTGTCGGTCGTGTAGTTCGCGACGCCCTCCGGCTGCCCGCTCAGGTTGTAGCCCCGCTGGTCGATGGCCACGACGTGAAATCGCTTGGCCAGGGCGGGCATCTGGGCGCGCCAGGAGTACCAGAAATCCGGGAAGCCATGGATCATGACCAGCAAGGGATCCTCGCGCTTGCCGAGGCTGACGTAGTGGATCTTGACTCCGCCCGAGTCGACGAAACCCTCCTCGGCTCCGGGCAACAGCGTCGAGGCCGGCGGGGCGGCCTCCGGCACCTGTCCGGTCGCGACGGTGACCAGTCCCAGCCCGATCAGCAGGGCCATCACCGACCTTTGTCCTGGAAACGTTCCAACCCGGACACGAAGCCAACTGGCCAACATGCTGTACACTCCTTTGACACATCGATATCAGGCAACCCAATTCAGGATCGGCGGACGGAGCATTGAAGATCGGCGGACGGAGCCGCCTCCTACAAGATGAACCCGGGACTCGGCCGTCGTAGGAGCCGGCTCCGTCCGGCGACTCTTCGATTCGCTCGACACGTTGCGTGGAAACAATGAGGGCCATTCGAATCCGCTATTTACGGCAACGTGACGCGATGTACACTCTAATCAGGAGTGGCTGAGTGCCGTCGAGAATGCTGCGGATTCTCCCAAGCTACGGCGCCCGGAGGCTCGCGACGCGGCCGATCTTGTGAAGGGGTCACCATTCATGGATCTTGTCTTCAAGTGTCGATGCGGCAACCAGGCCCAGGTCGGGATCAAGTTCGCAGGCAAGATTGTACGATGCAAGCAATGCGGGTGCAAGCTGCGCATTCCCAGCTTGCCCCAGTCGCAACCGCGTCCGGAATCTCATGCCTACGACATGATCGACGAGCCGGCCGGTCGACCGATGCCGGCGCGATCCGCCGAGCCTTCCGGGGACGGAGACCCTCCCCGCTCTCAGGCTGCCGCCCGGAGAAAGAAGCCGAGGGGGCTGTCGGCATTCCTCGGCCCTTTCACTCCGGCCGGAACGGATTACCGGTGGTTGCGGGGCCTCGCCGTGACCGGGCTGAGCCTGGCTCTGCTGATCGGAGGACTGGTCGCCAACGGAGAAAGGCGACGGTCTCGATCGTCGCAGAACCAAGAGTTTGCCGGGATCGGTCGTCCGAACGATCAGAATCTCTCCTTGACCGAGGCCCGGCGCGGATTCCGAACCAGGCTGATCCCGCGGATCTCGTCCCAGGACCCGATCGACCGGCCGCTTCAGGGCGTGTTCCGGGTGATCAATTATCCCTCGACGGCCGGCCGGCTCGCGGCCTATCTCACCCCCAATCCCGGCGACGGCGAGAAACACCCTGCAATCATCTGGATCACCGGCGGCGATTGCAACTCGATCGGGAACGTGTGGGAATACGCCGATCCGAGCAACGACCAGACCGCCCGCGCCTTCCGAGAGGCCGGGATCGTCATGATGTTCCCTTCCTTGCGGGGCGGCAATCTCAATCCGGGTATCCGCGAGGGACTGCTCGGCGAGGTGGACGACGTGCTGGCCGCACACGAGTTCCTCGCCAGCCGGCCCTTCGTCGATCCCGGTCGGATCTACCTGGGGGGACACAGTACCGGCGGGACGCTGGTCCTGCTCGTGGCCGAGTCCTCCGACCGCTTCCGCGCCGTGTTCTCGTTCGGGCCGGTGGATGATGTCAGCGGCTACGGCCCCGAGTATCAGCCCTACGATACCTCCAACCCGCGAGAGACCGAACTGAGGTCCCCGGGACGTTGGCTGCATTCGGTCCGCAGCCCGACATTCGTGTTCGAAGGCACGGAACGCTCGAGCAACCTCGCCTCATTGCTGGCCATGTCGCGCGCCTCGACCAACCCGTTGCTCCACTTCTTTCCCGTGAAAGGGACGAATCATTTCAGCGTACTGGACCCCGTGACCCACACGATCGCGCCCAAGGTCCTGGCGGATCGAGGTCCCTCGACAAATATTGCGTTCTCCGACGCCGAATTGAACCACGCCTCCAGCCGATGAACGGGCCTTTGGGCCTTGAGCACGCCGAGACTCTCGCGGAATTGTCGCAACCCGGGGACGGAACATCCGATGAATCTGACCGAGTATCTCTTCCATCGATTGCGGGAGCTGGGCGTGGGGCACACGTTCGGCATCCCCGGCGACTTCGTGTTGCCCGTTTACGCCGTCCAGGAGCAGGTCGGGATGCCGACGGTCGTCTGTGCCCACGAGCCGGGCGTCGGGTTTGCGGCCGACGCCTACGCGCGGTTCCGCGGCCTGGGCGTGGCGCTGGTGACCTACGGCCCGGGTGCGCTCAATACGCTCAATCCGGTCGCATGTGCTTACGCGGAGCAGTCGCCGTTGCTGGTCGTCAGCGGCGGCCCCGAGATCGTGCTGCGACGGCCGGAGCTCAATCTCCACCACGTCATCAAGACCTTCGAGAGCCAGTTGCAGATCTACCGGGAGGTGACCGTCGACGCGGCGATCCTCGACGACCCCACATCGGCCCCAGAGACCATCGACCGGGTCCTGCGCCGCGTGGTCGAATCGAAGCGGCCCGGTTACCTGGAGATCCCTCGAGACCGGGTGACGGTACCGGTCGCTGATCCATCCGGGCCGCTGGCAGTCGAGCCTACGACCGAGGCGCGTGCGGCCCTGACCGGCGCGATCGACGAGGCTGTGTCCGAGATCGCATCGATGCTCGCCTCGGCGCGACGGCCGGCCCTGTACGTAGGTGTCGGGGTGCGCCGCCATGGCCTGACGCAATCGATCGTGCGGCTGGCCGAGCGGCTCGGGCTGCCCGTGGTCACCGACTTGCTGGGCAAGGCCGCATTCCCCGGCAGCCATCCGCAGTATGCGGGGATCACCATGGGGGCGCTGGGCGACCCCTCGACGCGCGAGCTGCTCGACGGCTCGGATTGCGTCCTGGAGATCGGCGTCATGGCAACCGACCTCGGGACGGGCTTCTGGACCCAACGCATCGATCCGAAAGCCCGCGTGAGCATCGAACCGGATGGCGTGCGGGTCCGTTACCATCGATTCGACGGCCTGCCCATGGCCGCAGTGGTCGAGGCGTTGCTCGACCGCCTACCCCCCGGCGATCGACCGGTGCCCCGATTGGAATTTCCGGGGTCCGACGATGCGAGACGAGCCGGACACGCCGATGATACCATCCAGTCCCATCCCGGCATCATCCGGGTGGCCGAGGTCATCGCGGCCCTCGCGGGCCTGGACCAGTCGCGATATAGCTTCGTGGCCGACGTGGGAGATAGCTGGTTCATCGGCCTGGAGCTTCGTGCCGACGTCTTCGTGGCGGCCGGTTACTACTCGTCGATGGGGTTCGCGGTGCCGGCGGCCCTCGGCGCGGGGATTGCCGAGCCCTCGCGCCGGCCCTTCGTGATCGTGGGGGATGGTGCCTTCCAGATGACCGGCATCGAGCTGGCCACCCACGTCGAGCAAGGGCTTCGACCGATCGTGTTGTTGCTGAACAACGGTGGCTACGGCATGCTCGAAGCGATCGACCGACCGCGCAGCTACTTCGAGCGGAGGAGCTGGGACTATCCCGCCATGGCGCGATCGCTAGGCGCCGAGGCAGAGCGAGTTGCCAGCCCCTTCGACTTGCACGCCGCCTTGCGGCGGGCGGAAGAGGCACCCGGCGCCTACCTCATCGAGGCAATCACCGCCAAGGACGATCTCTCGCCGATCATGGCTCGGATCCGTACTCATGTCCACTCGGCCTTCCGGATCCAGACGTGACGCTGAACGTGGGGTATCCTCGGCGAGGGAGGCATCGACGGGATCGACCCTCAATTGAGCCCGGGATTCTCGGGCATATGTCGAGTCGGGATCACGGATTGGATCTGTCGGCGCCCGACCTGAACCGTGGTCTGTTTCCAGAGGGCGAGCGAATCGAGGTCGGTGAAGACGTGCTCGGGCGTCGCGGGCATCACGAGCCAGGAGCCTTCCGCCAGCTCGTTCTCGAGCTGTCCCGGCCCCCACCCAGAATGGCCGACGTAGAATCGGCACTGGCCTTCCTCGTCGGCCGCCAGGAGTTCCATCGCATCGAGCTCGGTCGCGACGAACAGGTCATCGGTCACGACGAGGTTTGCCAGCGCCCGCTGGTCGTGAAGGGCCATCAGCGTCCCTCCGACCGGTCCGCCATGCCAGACATTGCCCTCGCGCAAGCAAACCGACGGCTTGACCTGCGTCCAGATTTGTTCCAGCGGCATGGTCGTCTCGCGATTGAGGATCAGCCCCAGGGCCCCTTCCTCAGCGTGGACGGCGATCAGGAGGACCGTCTGCGCGAAATTGGGGTCGAGGAGACCCTGGGAGGCGATCAGGAGACGGCCCTGGAGTGAATCCATATTCGGTCGATTCTGGAGAGATTACAGGGAGACCGATGATCGACCCTGATCGGGTGTCTCCGAACTCGAGACGATCCGTTGTCGACTGAGCCCAGGTCTTGCGATCGCATTACGCCCATCAGACCATGCCAATCGCGGCTTGTCGAGACGCCCGCGAGGAAACGAGAGCGCTGAGCGATTGGCAGAAGATCGCCGGACGGAGCCGGCTCCTACAAGTGGCAGGCCAAGGGTGCCGTTGTAGGAGGGGCTCCGTCCCCCGACCCTATCCTGCCCAAGCGTTCGGCGCTCTAGGCCCCCGGGACTCGGATCCGGCCGCATGGATGATAAGAGTCTCCGTACTCGTGGTCGATCACGTTCGAGGGGGCATGAGCAAGGCGGCCGTGAAGTTGACCAGGTCGCGATGATCCCGGGCGATGGTCGCCAGTCGATGACTCTCGCCGGTCCGCTGGCAGAGCTGCGCGACGCCCGGGCAGAACAGGGCCGAGTCGGGCAGGCCGGCGAGGTTTTCGGACGCGACATCGAGCGCCGTTTCGAGACGGCCGAGGCGGACCAGCAGGTTGACCAGCGTTTGGGCCGGGATCGTGTCCTCGCCGCCTTCGCGTTCGCTCGGTGCCAGCTTGGAACGGAAGTGGGCGATCGCACCCTCGACGTCCCGTCCGAGGAGGGCGCCGAGATAGATCCGGTGATCGTCGAAGATCCGCTCGAACGGAGGTGGGCCTTCGAACTGGAGGCGAGGCGAGAGGCGGCGGCCGTATTCCGTCAGGTCGACGGCCATCGCGATGATTGCGGGGTCGGTGACCAGGATCGACATCCGGACCACCGAGGCCAGGTGGGAGATATCGACGTGGTAGGACTCGTCCGCGAAGAGCCAGTCGCGTCCGTCGATCAACTCGGCGATCGGGGCCCCGTCTGGCGGGCTCAATTGCCCGCGGCACGCGATCTCGGATCGCAGGTTGGACGTCAGGACCCGGTGCAGGCGAGCGATCAGACGCCCGGCACACGCGACCCGAACGGCCTCGTCGTGCGCGGGGAGTTGCTCGAAGGCCGTGATCGCCGAACAGGTGCCGTAATTCTCCAGGATCAGGTCGAATCCCCGGATCGGATTGACCCCGTGGTTGAACGCGACCTCGATGACCGCGCCTAGCCGGTCTTCATCGCCCTCGGCACGGTAGTCGAGGATCGCACGGGCCACGCGATCGGTCTCGCCGATGGCCCGGAAATAAGCCCAGGCCGTCGGGATATCGCCCGCTTCGAGGTACTTCGAGCCGACGAGGCGAATGACCTCGACATACCTCTCTTCGAACCGCGCCCGTGCCGGCTCGGGCAGGTCGGACAGCGAGCCGGAAGGGATCAAGGGGAGTCCCAGTTCGTGACGAGCCCGGAGCAGGAGGGCGTCGAGCAGGGCCCGGTAGTCGCCCGAGGCATCGAGGTGCTCGGCCAGCTTCTCGAGGGCCGCATGCGGCCCTTCAGCGCGGAGCGCCTCTTCAACGGCGTCGAATGCGGGATCGGCCGTCGCGGCGCCCGGGGCGTCCGTCGGGGCTGCGGTTGTCGCGTCGCTCATGGCGGGATGTCATCCTCCGATTCAACCGCGGGACGGTTGGGCGGGCCAGGGCCGGCATTACTGGCCGTTGGCCTCGCCCGGCTCATGGGCCGTCGTCGATGCCGGCGGCGTGGCCGAATTCACTCGGGCGGCCGGGTGTTTCCAGATCGAGGAACGGGGCATCTGGTAGCACTCGAGCAGCATGTCGCGAGCCTCCTCGACGGAATCCGTTATCACCAGGAGGCTCAGGTCCTCGGGAGAAATCGCCCCTTCGCCGAGCTGGGTGTGCGCGATCCATTCGAGCAGGCCCTGCCAGTAAGCTCGGTTATAGAGAATAAT
>JBKQHM010000159.1:0-5656 GCA_052148775.1 Isosphaeraceae bacterium
TGCGCCGTGAGCTGGAACGAGCCGTCGCCGATCATCGCGATCACCCGCCGGGGCTCCTTGAAGCCCAGCTCGTAGCCGAGCGTCGCGGGGACCGACCAGCCGATCGAGCCGGCCTGGAACTGGATCTCGAAGCGGCAGCCCTCGGGGAGGCGCGTCTCCAGGCCGTGGAACCACGAGTCGCCCGTCTCGACCAGCAGCGCCGTCCCCGCGCCCAGGGCCGCGCGGACCTGGCGGGCGACCTCTTCGATCTTCAGCCTCGCGTCGGGGGCGGCAGGGGCGGCAGGGGCGGCAGGCTGCTGTCCGGCGCGGAACTCGCGGAGCGAGGCGTTGTTGCGCCGCACCTTGGCGGCCAGTGCGGCGAGGAAGTCGGCGAGCGCCACGTCGGCGTAGGTCGCGCCGGGTAGGCGGATCTCCTCGGGCATGGCCAGGACCATCCGCTTCGGGTCGAGGGCCGTGGTGAATCCGGTCGTCGCATAGTCCGACAGGATCGTCCCGGCGAGCAGGTACGCGTCGGCCGACTCCACGACCGCGGCGACGCCCGGCCAGCTCACGGGCCCCCAGTAGATGCCGATGAATCCCGGGTGGGTCTCCAGGAACATCCCCTTGCCGCCGGGCGCCACGGCCACGGCGTAGCCCGAGGCGTCGGCCAGCGCACGGAACCCCTCCGACGCGCCGGGGCGGCGAAGCTTCGAGCCCGCCACCAGCACCGGCCGCCGGGCGGCGTCGAGCAGCTCGGCGGCGTGCGCCACGGCGTCGGCCAGCGCCGCGCGGTCGCTGACCGGCGCCGCGTCGAACCGTTTCGGCCGCGGCGGTGGGACCGCCAGGGGGGCCAGGTTGCAGGCGATCTCGAGCATCACGGGCTTCCGCCGACTGACTGCCAGATCGATGGCCCGGTCGATCAGCCCCGGCGCGTCGGCCGCGTGCTCGACGGCGAAGGCCCCGGCCGTCACCTCGGCGTAGATCTTCCGCTGGTAGTCGTAACGCACTTCGCCCAGTGCGTGGTGGATCAGGCGGTCCTGCGGCCCGGAGTCGCTGTTGATCCCGCCGACGATGACGAGCACGGGCAGGTCCTCGGCATAGGCGCAGGCCACGGCGTTGACGGCGCTGAGGCCGCCGACGCTGTAAGTCACGACGAAGGCCGCGACCCCGTTGGAGCGCGCATAGCCGTCGGCCGCGTAGCCCGCGTTCAGCTCGTTGCAGCACCCGATCATCTTGATCCGGGGGTTGGTCAGGAGCTGGTCGAGCAGCACCAGGTTGAAGTCACCGGGGACGACGAAGTAGTGCCGGACCCCGGCCTGCTCGAGGCGGGTCGCCAGATAGCCGCCGACGGTCACCGACCCGTCGCGCCCGGCAGGCAGGGCCTGTGCCCCGATTGGCCCGTCCGCCTCCATGACCCCCGCGCCGATCAGTCCGGCGGTCGTGGTGCCCATGAACTCCCGCCGTGTCAACTGCGACATGAGATGAGCCTCCGAGAACAGTGCGGGCTTCTCCCAGAGCGAAAACCAAAGCAGACTATCTCACATTCCGAGGTCGAGGACGACCCGCCCCTCGATCTGGCCCGCGTGCAGCCGCTCGAAGACGTCGTTGACGTCCTCGAGACGCGCCGTCTGGACCGTCGCCCGCACCGCCCCCTCACCGGCGAGGTCCAGCGCCTCCTGGAGGTCGAGCCGGGTCCCGACGATCGACCCGCGGAGCGTGATGCCGTTGAGCACCATGTCGAAGATCGGCAGCGGGAATGATCCGGGCGGCATGAAGTGCTCCAGGGACCGCTGCGTCTGCGCCCCACAGAGCCTGTCGGCCGGGACGTTGACCGGGCCGAGGCTATCGTGCTCAACGCGAGTCGCAGTCATGGCAGATCCTCCCGAAACGGGGACTTACCCGCCGGGCTCGGTCCGCGGGTACTCCGGCGTCCACTGCGCGGCCGCGACCCTGTCGCGCAACTCCTCGGCGCTTGTCGGCGGCGCAACCCCGGCCCGCTGGGCCTCCAGCCCGACCGCCGTGGCGATCGCCCGGGCCACGCCGCGGACGTCCCGGAGGGCGGGGAGGAGCGAGCCAGATGGATCCGTCCGCGCCGGGGAGTGCTCGCCCAGCGCCCGGGCGGCGGCCAGCATCATCCCGTCGGTCACCCGCCGGGCCCCCGATGCGACCACGCCGAGCCCGACCGCCGGGAAGATGAACACGTTGTTGCACTGGGCGATCGGGATCGTCCGGCCCTCGTACCGCACCGGCGGGTAGGGCGAGCCGGTGGCGACCAGGGCTCGCCCGTCGGTCCAGCGGATGAGGTCCTCGGGGCTGGCCTCGGACCGGGCCGTTGGGTTCGAGAGCGGGAAGATCACCGGCCGCTCGACCTTGCGGGCCATCTCGCGGACGATCGGCTCGGTGAACGCGCCGCCGACGGTCGACAGGCCGATCAGGATGGTCGCCTCGATCTGGCCGATCACGTCCGCCAACCCGATGAAGCCATGAAAGGTCCGCGCCCAGTTCGCCACGCGCTCGGCCGGCTGGGCGTACACGCGCTGCTCGGGCGTCAGGTCGGTGCGCCCCGCGTGGAGCAGGCCGTCCTTGTCCACCATCCAGAACCGGGCCCGGGCCTCGGCCTCGGAGAGGCCGTCCTGCACGAGCGCCGCTCGCAGGTAGTCGGCCACGCCGACGGCGGCCGACCCGGCGCCGAGGAACACGACCTGCTGGTCGCGCAGCCGCTTGCCGGTCACTCCGACCGCCCCCCGGATGGCGCCCAGCGCGACGGCCGCCGTCCCCTGGATGTCGTCATTGAACGTCAGAAACTCGTCCCGGTAGCGCTCCAGGATCGGGCGGGCGTGCGGCGTCGCGAAATCCTCCCACTGGAGGCAGGTGTTCGGTAGCTCCTGCTGCACGGCCCGGACGAACCGGTCGACGAAGTCGAAGTAGGCCGGTCCCGTCACCCGTTCGTGCCGCCAGCCGAGGTACTCGGGGTCATTGAGCCGCTCGGCGTTGTTGGTCCCCACGTCCAAGACGATCGGCAGCGTCCGCTCCGGGCGGATCCCCCCGATGAGCGCGTAGAGGGAGAGCTTGCCGATGGGGATGCCCAAGCCGCCGGCGCCCTGGTCGCCGATGCCCAGGATGCGCTCGCCGTCGGTGACGACGATGACGTCCACTTCGGAATGAGGGCGATTCCGCAACATCGTGGGCATCGAGTCCCGCAGCGGGTAGGAGAGGAACAGGCCGCGGGGCCGGCGGTAGATGTGGCTGAACTGCTCACAGGCTTGCGCGACCACCGGCGTGTAGACGATGGGCATCATCTCCTCGATGTGGTCGAGGAGGAGCCGGTAGAAGAGGACCTCGTTGGTGTCCTGCAAGGCGCGCAGGTAGATGTGCCGCTCGAGGTCGTCGTCTTTCCGACTGTAGGCCTCGTAGGCGCGGACCACTTGCTGGTCCAGGCTCTCGACCTGAGGCGGCAGCAGCCCGTGCAGGCCGAGCCGGCTCCGCTCGCCCTCCGTGAATGCCGCGCCCTTGTTCAGGACCGGGTGGTTGAGGAGATCGACGCCACGGGGGCCATCGGCGGGAGCTGATGGTCCGGGCCGCTGGAGCGTCGTCATTGTTGGGGCCCTTTCTTCCCTCCGGGTTCGGTCCCTGACGTTCCGGGTGCTTCGAGGTCTATCACATTTTGGGATCGTCCCAAGACCTGGGGATTGACAGCGTCTCGGGCTTGACACCGGCGATCTGTTTCCACACCAACCCGAAGCGTGAGCGAGGTCTTCCGCAAGTCCTTGCGGCCGAATGGGAAAGATCCTCGCTGACGCTTCGGGTTGGTGGGTACGGCTCGCTGCGAAGGAGCTCTCGAACTGTCAACCTGCCACGGTGATGCTTTGGGACGATTCCCACATTTTCGGTCAGTTCTTCGGCAACCACAAGATGATCGGAAATCTGACCTGGAAAACGCGGGTTCCAACATGACGCGAGGGACTGCGGCGATGCCTGCTGGCGCATCATCTTGGCTGCATCGGACGTCGCAACAAGGCGGGCGTGGGGAAATCGTTCTACGGACGTTGGCAAGGTCGTGAAGTGATTCCCGGCCTGTTACAAAAGGGGCGTATCGGATGGCATTACTCCGCCTTCCCGACGAGCTGGCTTTGCCGGGTCGGCCCGAATCCGACGTTTGACTCGGAATCCACCAGCAACTGGTCTCCGGTGAATTTCAGGCTGAGGGTGATAATGAACGGCGTTTCGTAGAAACAGACCTTGGCCTTGAAGGTGTCGTCCGCGGTCCAGGCGCCGCTGACCGCCGCCGGCTGCTCGGGCATCGGGCCATACGCCATCCGGCCCTTCTGCCAGGTGCCGTGCCCGCAGACGATCTTCCGGTCGACGCCGTTGAAACGCGCGACAAGGGTCACCGGGCCGCCCTGACTGTCGCCCTGGAGCGCGATTGCCTCGAGTTTGCGGCTGTTGGCCGGGAACACATATTTCCGGTTCCAGCCCTTCGCCGGCGAGCCGGAACCCTCCTGGGGGCGCAAGGTCAGCCCTGCCAGGGTGTGTTCGAGCTTTTTCCGGGAATCGTCGTCCGTCGCCAGGGGAGCCTCGTGCATCGCAGGGAGGAGCTTGTCCCAGACCAGATTCAGGACCGCTTGCATGTCCTTCACGCCGCTGGTGATGGCGATGACGGCATCCTGGTCGGGGAGGACGATGCAGTATTGGCCGAATGCGCCGTCGCCCCGGTAGGCGTTGTGGCGGGCCCGCCAGAACTGGTAGCCGTAGCCCTGGTCCCAATCGCTGTTCGGGTTGCTGCCGTTGGAGGTCTGGCGTGCCGTGGCCGCCTCGACCCAGGCTTCGGGGACCAGTTGCTTCCCGTCCCACTTGCCCTTTTGCAGGTAGAGCTGGCCGAACCGTGCGATGTCCTCCGTGCGGATGCTCAGGCCGTATCCGCCGGCCGAGATGCCTTGCGGGCTGGTCTCCCAGGTCGGGTGTTCGATGCCCAGGGGCTCGAAGAGTCGGGGCCTCAGGTAATCGAGGACCGACGTGCCCGTCACCTTCTGGACGATGGCGGAAAGCATGTAGGTGGCCGTGGTATTGTAGAGGAAATGCGTGCCGGGCTTGTGGGGCACGGGCTGCGCCAGGAAGCTCCTGGTCCAGGGCCGATCCGGCATGCGTGCCGGCTCGACCTGATGGCCCGTCGACATCCTCAGCAGGTCGCTGACCCGCATCGACTTGAGGTTCTTGCTCGGTTCCTTCGGGGCATCCTCGGGGAAGAACTTGAGCACCTCATCGTCCAGGCTGAGCTTGCCCTCCGAGATGGCCAGTCCGACGGCCGTGGAGGTGAAACTCTTGCTCAGCGAGTACAGGGAGTGGGGCGAGCCGGCGCTGTAGGGCGCCCACCAGCCCTCGGCGACGACATGGCCGTGTCGCACGAGCATGAAGCTGTTCATGGACTCGATCTTCTGATCGGCCGCCTCGACGAACGCGAGGAGGGCGGAGGACGAAACGCCCTGCGCCTCGGGGCTACTCCGCGGCAAGGCGGGCCCGTCGGCCAGGCAGGACGAACCGATCGCGACGACCACTGAGAGGCTGTGAAAGAATCGATTCCAGACAACATACTTTAGATTCCAAATGCATATTAAGCTCAGCATGTCAAGGGCTTATGACTTCTGGAATCTGGAATCCGGCATCTGCAATCCGATTGTTT